>DATLDR010000026.1:0-18538 GCA_035525775.1 Flavitalea sp. | reverse complement strand
CGTCCATAATTATATAAGACAATGGTTTAACAATATATTACAATGCATTAATACGTCATTTTATACATGCAGTTGCAGGTAAATCATAAAGTCCTGAGTGGTAAACGTTTTTTGTAAATTGCAGCGATGGAACTGGCAAGTGCGAATGAGTGGATTAAAATTACAATATGCAAAACGACCTTAGAAGAGAACAAGCCCTGGAATACCATGCGAAAGGAAGACCGGGAAAGATTGAAGTGATCCCTACAAAAGATGCTAAAACCCAGCGCGACTTGTCGCTCGCTTACTCTCCCGGAGTAGCGGAACCCTGCAAAGAAATAGAAAGCAATCCTGAAACAATTTATAAGTACACTGCCAAAGGCAACCTTGTGGCGGTGATCAGCAATGGTACAGCAGTGCTTGGCCTGGGCGACATAGGCCCGGAAGCATCGAAACCTGTTATGGAAGGAAAGGGAGTGCTGTTTAAGATTTTTGCAGACATTGACGTTTTTGATATCGAAGTAAATGAAAAGGATCCCGAAAAATTTGTACAGATTGTACGTTCGCTCGAACCTACATTCGGAGGCATTAACCTGGAAGACATTAAAGCACCGGAGTGTTTTTATATAGAGCAAAAATTGCGGGAGACCATGAAAATTCCCGTAATGCATGATGACCAGCATGGTACAGCGATCATCAGCGCGGCTGCCTTACTCAACGCACTTGAAATACAGAAAAAAAAGATCGACAAAGTAAAATTTGTGGTGAATGGTGCCGGTGCGGCGGCCATGGCATGTGTAAGGCTGTATGTTGCCCTGGGCGCAAAAACTTTTAATTTTATCATGTTCGACAGGAAAGGCGCCTTGTATGCCGGCCGGCCTGATCTGGAAGGTGACAAACTCGAATTTGCTACTGCCAAACAGGATATATCACTCGCCCAGGCGCTGAAAGATGCAGATGTGTTCATAGGTTTAAGTGTAGGCAATGTTCTGAACCAGGACATGGTAAAAACAATGGCCAAGCGGCCGATTGTTTTTGCGATGGCAAACCCTGATCCCGAGATATCTTATGAAGAAGCACTTGCAGCAAGGGAAGATGTTATCATGGCAACTGGCAGAAGTGATTATCCAAACCAGGTAAATAACGTGCTTGGATTCCCTTTCATATTCCGCGGTGCCCTTGATGTGAGGGCCACCAAGATCAATGAAGAAATGAAACTTGCCGCGGTACATGCGCTGGCAGAACTGGCAAGAACAACAGTGCCGGATATAGTTAACATAGCATATAATACCAGTAATCTGGTATTTGGTGCTTCATATATAATTCCGAAACCTCTTGATCCACGTTTGTTATCTACCATAGCCCCGGCAGTTGCGAGGGCAGCAATTGAATCCGGCGTTGCCCAGACAACCATTACTAACTGGGATGAATATGCGATAGAACTAAACAAACGCCTCGGACTTGATAATCAATTGATGCGGGCGTTGGGCAATAAAGCCAGGAAAGATCCGAGAAGGCTTGTATTTGCTGAAGCCGACAATCCCAGAATACTGAAAGCGGCACAGATTATTTACGATGAAGGGGGCGCATATCCCGTACTGTTAGGAAATGAGAAAAAGATCAGGGATATCGCGCTGATGAATGCGATTGATCTTGAGGGCATACCAATCGTAGATCCGCAGTCGGATGAACTTGCAGATAAAAGAATGGAATATGCCGAGTTGTTTTTCAAAAAGAGAAGCCGGCGTGGATTCAATAAATACGAATCGCAGAAAATCATCACCAACCGTAATTACTTCGGATGCATGATGGTGGAAACGGGTGAGGCAGATGCAATGATATCCGGCCTTACTAAAAATTATCCAGACACTATCCGCCCCGCCATACACATAATTGGTGTGGAACCCGGAGTGAAGAAAATAGCAGGGATGTATCTCCTTCTCACGAAAAAAGGACCCTTATTCCTTGCAGACACGACAGTAAATTTTAATCCGACTGCAGAAGAGCTGGCAGATATAACGATCATGGTAGCCCGAGAAGTGAGGAACTTCAGCCTAACTCCACGCGTTGCCATGCTCAGCTATTCAAATTTTGGCAGCAGCGATTCCCCTGAAGCAAGACTTGTAGCTCAGGCACGTGAGATTGTGAAAGAGCGCTATCCTACCCTGCTTGTTGATGGTGAAATGCAGGCAAACATGGCATTTAATAACGACCTGCTCAAAGAAAATTATCCATTCAGCGAACTGGTTGACCAGGAAGTGAACACCCTGATATTCCCTAATCTTGCTTCCGGCAACGTGGCATATAATTTACTTAAAGAAGTAGGTGGCGCAGACGCGATCGGACCTATATTGCTGGGACTCAAAAAACCTGTTCACGTTTTGCAGCTGGGCAGCTCTGTTCGCAGTATTGTAAACATGTCAATAGTTGCAGTAATAGATGCGCAGACGAAATCAAAAATTTCACCTGAAGAAGAAGAGAAGAAATCATCATGGTGGAAAAGACTCATGAAGTCGTCTGTTTCACAGGGTTAAACTAATATTGTATATTGAAGCCGCGGAGTTCCGCTATAACTGATATGAATTTTTTTACTGAGTTCGGCCGATATTTATTGTTGATTAAGGGGATGTTTTCCAGGCCGGAGAATGGAAAAATGTATTGGAAAGAATTCATGCATCAGTGTGCGGAAATTGGTATCGGCTCACTCGGGATAGTGGTGATCATTTCTTTTTTCATGGGAGCTGTATCTGCATTGCAGACTGCTTACCAGCTCACCAGCCCGGTAATCCCAAAATCTACCATAGCGCAAATTGTCCGCGACACCGTAATACTTGAATTCGCGCCGACACTTGTTTGTATTGTACTTGCTGGCGTGGTAGGAAGCAAGATAGCGAGCGAACTGGGCAACATGCGGGTGAGTGAACAGATTGATGCCCTCGAAATAATGGGTATCAACACCAAAACATACCTGGTACTCCCAAAGATCGTGGCTGCACTCATGATGATCCCTTTGCTGATCGTTATTTCGATGGGGTTAGGCATATTGGGCGGAAGAGTGGCCGGTGTAGCTTCCGGCATATTGGCACCGAACGTGTATGACAGGGGTCTGCTCGAAAATTTTGTTTCATACAACGTATTTTTTGCATTAGTAAAAGGATATACATTTTCATTTATTATTTCAAGCATACCCGCTTTTTATGGATACCACGTACAGGGCGGATCACTTGAAATAGGGCGGGCAAGCACAAAAGCGGTTGTAGTGAGCTGCGTTGCCATACTGTTTGCGGATTACCTGCTTGCAGCACTATTGTTACAATGATAGAAGTAAAAAACATTAAAAAGTCTTTCAACAGCAACGTCATCCTGAATGATGTTTCAGCAGTTATTGATACAGGCAAATGCAACCTGATTATTGGCGCCAGCGGCAGCGGTAAAACCGTTTTTATGAAATGCCTGGTAGGATTGTTTCAACCTGACAGCGGCGAAATTTTATACGATGGACAGAATTTCAGTGTGATGGGGCCTAATGAAAAAAAAGACATACGTAAACAAATAGGCATGCTTTTCCAGGGATCCGCCCTGTTCGACAGCCTGACTGTTGAAAAAAATGTAATGTTCCCGCTGAATATGTTTACCACAGACACGACAGGTGAAAAGCTGAAACGGGTAAATGAAGTGCTCGACAGGGTAAACCTTGTAGGAGCTAACAAAAAGTTTCCTGCAGAACTGAGTGGCGGCATGAAAAAAAGAGTAGGGATAGCACGGGCCATTGTTCTGAATCCAAAATATCTTTTCTGTGATGAGCCAAATTCCGGTTTGGATCCTCAGACTTCGCTCGTTATAGACAGGCTGATACAGGAGATCACAGAGGAATATAATATTACCACTGTGGTGAACACACACGACATGAACAGCGTGATGGAAATCGGTGATCACATCATCTACATGCACAAAGGGTTGAAAGAGTGGGAAGGCACCAAGAAAGAGATCATCTTTTCGAAAAATGAACTGCTCAATGAATTCATATTCGCATCTGAGTTTCTTAAAGATGCGAAAGATATGCGGATGCTTGAAGCTGTCGGTAAAATCGACAACGACCGCAATATGGATGATATTATCAATAATGATGCTCCGCTGAGTTAACACACCCTTTTTCCCTATTTTTGCCCGACTTAAATTGCATACATGAGCATTCTCGTTAATAAGAATTCAAAAGTGTTGGTACAGGGTTTTACCGGAACTGAAGGTACCTTTCACGCAACACAAATGATAGAATACGGCACACAGGTAGCTGGAGGTGTAACACCAGGAAAAGGTGGCAGCATGCATCTTGAAAAACCAGTATTCAATACCGTAGCCGATGCAGTAAAGGAAACCGGTGCTAATGTTTCTATTATATTTGTACCACCCGCATTCGCTGCTGATGCAATTATGGAAGCGACGGATGCGGGCATAGGTTTGATTGTATGTATTACTGAAGGCATTCCGGTTCAGGATATGGTAAAAGCGAAATCATTTATGGCCGGAAAAGCTTCGAGGTTGATTGGTCCCAATTGTCCCGGTGTAATTACTTCCAGTGAATGTAAAGTGGGTATCATGCCAGGTTTTATTTTTAAACAGGGAAGGATAGGCGTGGTATCGAAATCTGGAACCCTGACTTATGAAGCCGCCGACCAGGTAGCAAAGGCAGGACTTGGCGTATCTACCGCTGTGGGTATTGGTGGAGATCCTATTATCGGCACCACAACTAAAGAAGCACTTGAAATGTTCATGAATGATCCGGAAACGGATGGTGTAGTAGTGATCGGAGAAATTGGGGGAGGCATGGAAGCGGAAGCAGCAAGATGGTATAATGATAACAGTAGAAAACCTGTAGTTGGTTTTATTGCAGGTCAAACAGCACCTCCGGGAAGAAGGATGGGTCATGCGGGTGCTATCATCGGCGGTGCGGACGACACTGCTGAAGCGAAAATGAAGATCATGGAGGAATGCGGCATTACTGTAGTAAGCAGTCCGGCCGACATTGGCAAAAAAATGGCTGAAGTGATTGGCAGGAAATAAATGTTAAGTATAAATAAATATTTTAAAGCCGGGCTTCGAATAGTCCGGTTTTTTTGTCTTCTCACGTGTGTAATCTGGATGAAGAAGGCATCTTAGGCAGAGGGCAAACCCGCAAATGCAAGATGAAAAGGAAAACCGTTCAATTTGGTTTGTCAAACTGACTAAGAATCTGCAATAATAAAAATAAATGAAAGTCTTTCTTACATCATTATTTCTTGTATCTATCCTTTCAGCTCATGCACAGCGCACATTCATAAAAGAATGGAAGAGGATAGATTCATTGATTGAAAAATCCGGACTTCCAAAAAGTGCACTAAGAGAAGTAAATGCCGTATATGTCGCCGCCAAAAAAGAAAAAAATGATGTACAGGCAATCAGGGCTTTGGTGTACCGGATGACCCTAAATGACCAATTGTCTGATTCGGGCCGATATGAAAATATTGAACTTCTGGAAAAAGAAATAAAAGCGGCAAAGGAACCTGCGAAATCAATACTTCACAGCATCACAGGAGCAGCATATTGGCAATACTTACAAATGAACCGCTGGCAATTATATGACAGGAGCAGAACAAAAGGATATGATAATAAAGATATCTCAACGTGGGGCCTCGAACAGTTGTATGAAAGGATCACTGCGCATTTCGATTCATCGGTAATTAAAAACGACATGCTGCAAAAAATTGCGCTTAAGCGGTTTGATCCGATTCTAATTAAAGGCAACGTGCGAAACCTGCGCCCTACCCTTTTTGATCTTCTTGCATTCAGGGCATTGGATTATTACAGGAATGATGAACGATATATCACAAAGCCGGTTTATGCATTTGAAATAAACGACACTGCCGCTTTTGCAGAACTTTCTGTATTTATCAAGCATCATTTCCAATCATTGGATTCATTGTCACTTCATTTCAGGGCATTAAAATTATACCAGCGTTTAATCAGATTTCATCTGATTGATGTTAAAGCTGATGCTTTAATTGATGCGGATGTTGACAGATTGCAGTTTGTAAAAAATTTTGGTACACATGCCGATAAAGATGAGTTGTATAAAAGAGCGCTGGAAAACATTATTGAAAATTATTCAGGAGGCAGTGGTGTGTCACCGGCTATTTACGCGCTGGCAGAATGGTACATCCAAAAAGGCAACACTTATGATCCGTTGTCTGATACAACAAACCGGTATGCGCTTGTAAAGGCAAAAGAATTGTGTGACAAGGCTCTTGCAATGGTGTCTGCCAATGATAGTGGCGTTAATTACAAAAATATACTCAAAAGTATTCTTCACCGTGACCTTACGATGAAGGCTGAGATAGTAAATACTACCGGTGATCCGTTCAGGGTACTAGTTAAATACAGAAACATTCAGCATGTATACTTGAGGGTAATAAAATTTGACCGCGATATCAGACAAAAAACCGGTATGCAAACATGGGATGATGAATTCTGGAAAGCGATCACCGCCTTACCGGTGATTAAAACAAATTCATATTCACTACCGCAAACCGGCGATTACCAGCAACATCGTGTTGAAATCAAAATAGACTCGCTACCGGCCGGCGAATATGGAATTGTTATGAGTGCTGAAAAAGATTTTCAACTTCAAAAAAATGCTCTTTCCCTACAGCACATGTACATCTCTGATATTTCATATATGAGCAGTAAGGGCAAGTATTACATTGTAAACAGGAAAACTGGAATACCCCTTTCCGGTGCAAGGATTCATGTATGGGAAGAGTATTACCACCCGAAAAAAGAAATCCAGGACCTCAGAAAACTGCAATCATACACAACTGATGATAAAGGATTCTTCCAATTAAAGAAACAAGTAAATAACAGCGATTATAATAATATTTTTTTAGAGATTAAATATGGCGCAGACAGATTATTCCAGGATAAGAATGAGAACGTATACGTGTATGATGAAGAAAAAAATTCAGATAGTATACAGGAACAAAGCTTGTTGTTTACAGACCGCTCCATATACCGTCCCGGACAAACAGTGTATGTTAAAGGGATCGTAATAAGGAGAAAATCAAAACAGCGTAATAACTCGGTTGCCCCCAACCGTAAGATTACTATCATATTATTCAACAGCAATAATGAAGCAGTTGACAGTATACAGCAGGTTACAAATGAATTTGGATCATTTTCCGGAAAATTCATTTTGCCTTCGGGCGTACTCAATGGCCAATTTTCAATCACCGATAAGGTAACGGCAAGCACTGCAACCATCCGTGTAGAGGAATACAAGCGCCCGAAATTCGAGGTTTTGCTATCTGCTCCAAAGGGCTCATACCGTGTTAATGACACTATTAAAGTTGAAGGCAGTGCCATTTCATATACAGGCAGCAATATAAATGGCGCCACAGTAAAATACCATGTTAGTCGCAGGGCAATGATGCCCATGTGGAGGGATGCTTACATGCCCGGCATATGGCCACCGTATCCACAGGAACAAGTGGAAATTACTCATGGAACGATTGTAGCGGATGAAAATGGAAGATTTTTTATTCCATTTGCAGCCATCCCGGATAAAAAAATCACGCGTTCATCGCATCCCATATTCTATTATTCCATCTCCGCTGATGTTACTGATATTAATGGAGAGACACGGAGCAGTAATACCACTGTAAGTGTAGCATATGAAGCATTGAAATTACAATTCGATGTGCCTGCGTCAATGCATACAGACAGCCTGAAAGAACTTTCGGTTATTACAGCAAATATGAATGACTCATTTGAGCGTGCTGTGGTTAAACTTTCAATATTTAAGTTGAATGCTCCCGGAAGAATCTTTCGTGCAAGATATTGGGAACAGCCCGACCAATTCGTGATGAAGCGGAATGAATATTATAATTATTTTCCCTTTGACGTGTATTCTGATGAAAATGACCCGGCAAAGTGGGCAAAACAAAATGAAGTTATTACAGTATCACAAACAACAGCACCGGGCATCAACATTCATCTGAATAAAAAAATTACAGAAGCAGGCTGGTACCTGATTGAAGCATTTACTAATGACAAATACGGAGACACTGTGATCAGCAGGAAGTATATACAGCTGTATAATAATACAATAGTATCGCCAATGGCAGATGTAATGATTATAGCTGATAAAAGTGTAACGCAGCCTGGTGATAAATTAAATTATAAGTTGCTTACTAATATAGATAGCGCAATTATTGTTCGTGAAGAGGTACGGAGCGGTGGTTCAAAAAAAGATCTGGTTAAAATAAATAATGCTGAATGGAATATTAACATCAATGAGACAGATCGCGGCGGTGTGGCTTTAAACTTATTTTTTGTAAGAAACAACCGTTTTTATTCTGATGCTTTGAATATAGATGTGCCATATCTTAATAAGCAGCTCAAAATAGATTACATAAGTTACCGGGATAAAACGCTCCCCGGTACTGATGAGAAATGGAAGATTAAGATTACGGGGTTGAAAGGTGAAAAAGTATCTGCTGAGTTGCTTGCTTCCATGTATGATGTTTCCCTTGACCAGTTTTATCCGCATACATGGTCAGTACCTCCACTATGGGAAATTCCGTTAGACAGGTCACCCTGGGTAGCGACACAGAATTTTGGAACAGAAGAATCTTTTCAAAGAAATTATTATGACCCTGAAGAATCCGAATTGCAGAAAGTATATGACAGACTGATAGATGAAACGATATTAAGCATAGGATATTCAACTATAAAAAGAACATCGTCAACAACAATAAGAGGGATTGCCACCAATGCCGCTGTTAATGATTCAGAAGCCGCACCATTTAAAGAAACACAAGTCGCTTACAAGACAGAACAGGCAGATACTGTTTACACAAAATATAAAAGCTCTCCGCAGGCTTCCATTCTTCCCCGTAAAAATCTTAATGAAACTGCATTCTTCTTTCCTGATCTCAAAACTGATTCCGGCGGTAATGTAGAATTTTCATTCACCAGTCCTGAGGCATTGACCACCTGGAACTGGATGCTGTTTGCACATACACCTGATCTTGCATATGTATTCAGTGAAAAAAAGATCATCACTCAAAAGCAACTGATGGTACATCCCAACGCACCAAGATTTTTACGCGAAGGCGACAGTATCAATTTTGCAGTTAAAGTTTCTAATTTGTCTGCACAACCTGTCAATGGCCAGGCCACACTGCATTTCTTTGACCCCTCAAATGGAAAAGAAGTAATTGGATTGATCAGCAAGGATAATCAATCCGTTAAGTTTAATGCCGCAGCAACACAATCTGTTCAACTTTCATTCGGTGTAAAAATTCCTTCACACTTTACGGGTCCTTTATCATGGCGAATAATAGCCTCTTCAGACAATAAAGATGGTTCTTTAAGTGATGGAGAGGAAGACATGATACCGGTACTTAGTAACAGAATGCTGGTTACAGAAACCATGACACTACCGGTACGGGGACAAAAATCCAAAACATTCCGATTTGAAAAATTAATTAATAGTGGTACAAGCAAAACTTTGAAAAACCATGCCCTGAGTATTGAATTCACCTCCAATCCCGCATGGTATGCAGTTCAGGCACTACCCTACTTGTCGGACGTAAAGGACGAAAATGCAGAACAATTATTTAACCGGTTTTATGCAAATGCTCTTGCATCAAAACTAACAGCAGGTTTTCCTAAGTTGAAATCAACAATTGAAAAGTGGAACTTGTATGATACGTCTGCTTTCATGAGCAACCTGCAAAAGAACACGGACCTGAAAAATATAATATTGGACGAAACTCCGTGGGTGCTTGAAGCAAAAAATGAAGCTCTTCAAAAAAAGAATATTTCATTATTGTTTGATATCACAAGGATGTCTGGTGCATTGAAAACCGCTTTGTCTACACTTGCTGGCATGCAAACAAATGAAGGCGGATTGATGTGGTACAAAAATGGCCCGCCTGATCGTTTTATGACTCAATACATAGTTTCTGGTATTGGTCATCTAAAAAAACTGGGTGCGATTCCGGAGGAATCGACGCTGCTGATAAATACTATAGTGCGGAACGCTGTTACCTATCTGGATAACGCACTTAAAAAAGACTATGTCCAGATTCAAAAGGTGAACAAAAAGACTGCGGCATCAACGTATCTAAGCTATGATCCGATTCAGTATCTGTACATGCGGAGTTTTTTTCCTGACATACCGGTTCATGATGATGTGATGCCTGCATATGAGTATTTCATGCGGCAGGTTAAACAAAACTGGATCAAACAAAATACATATATGCGTGCCATGATTGCCTTGACACTTCAACGAACAGGCGATTCACGGACAGCGAAAAACATCATTTCTGCACTAAGAGAAAGTGCAATAGAAAATGTTGAGCTGGGAATGTATTGGAAAGACATGACCGGCGGTTACTACTGGTACCAGGCACCGGTAGAAACGGAAGCACTTATTATTGAAGCATTCAACGAAATTACAACTGACAATAATGCTATTGCGGAAATGAAAACATGGTTGCTGAAAAATAAACAAACAAATAACTGGAACACTACTAAAGCGACAGCTGAAGCATGTTATGCATTATTATTGATAGGTGATAACTGGATTGTTGAAGAAGTTCCGGTTTCTATCCATATCGGAGATAAGATAATTTCGGCTTCAGGCAATGCGGAAGAAGGTACGGGCTACTTCAGAAAAAGAATACCAGGTGATTCTGTACTCGCAGCTATGGGTAATGTGCAGGTGAACATGGAAACAAATAATATTTCCAGACCCGCATGGGGTGCTATGTACTGGCAGTATTTCGAAGATCTGGACAAGATAACCACCAGTGCAACCGCACTGAGAATAGGGAGGAAATTATTTAAACAGGTAAATACAGATCACGGTATTGTTCTGGAAACAGTTGAAAAATATAATCAGCTTCGCGTTGGTGATAAAATAAAAGTAAGGATGGAAATCAGGACAGACCGCAATCTCGAATACGTTCATCTTAAAGACATGCGTTCATCGTGTATGGAGCCGGTAAACGTAACAAGTGAATATAAATGGCAGGACGGACTCGGATATTATGAAAGCACTAAAGATGCATCCACAAATTTTTTCTTTACCTATCTGCCAAAAGGAACGTATGTATTCGAGTATGATTTATTCGTTACACACAGTGGCAATTTCAATAATGGCATTGCCACTATACAGTGCATGTATGCACCTGAATTCAGCAGTCACTCTGAAGGGATAAAAGTGAATGTTGTCAAATGATAAAAACAGAATTCATTATTATCGGCCAGGGCATATGCGGCACCTTTCTTAGTTGGTATTTGCAACAGGCAGGTCGTCATTTTATCATGATTGACCACTATGATCCGTCTTCTTCATCACAGGTTGCTGCCGGCATTATCAATCCGGTAACAGGCAGGCGGATAGTAAAAACTTGGATGATCGGTGAGATACTTCCCTTTGCCCTGAATGCTTATGAACAATTGGGCCGGCATCTTGGTATTGAGGCAATAGCCAGAAAAACTATGATAGATTTTTTTCCTTCGGCCCAGATGCTGAATGCTTTCATAGAACGCGTTCGGCACGATGATGAATACCTGACGCTTCTGAAAGATGCAACATTATTTAACCACCAATTCAGTTATGAATTCGGACATGGAGAAATAGATCCGTGTTACATTGTGAATCTGAAAGAACTACTTTCTTCATGGAGGCATCTATTAAAAAATCAAAAAGTTCTACTCGAAGATCGCTTCAACGAAAACGAACTCCGGATAAGCCATGATAAAATCGTATACAAAGATGTTTCAGCAGAACGGATAATTTTTTGTGATGGCATATATTCTTCTACACGAAGTTATTTTAAAAACCTTCCCTTTGCATTGAATAAAGGTGAAGCATTGATCATTGAATGTGATATTCCGGATAATTATATTTTTAAAAAAGGTATAACGGTCGCGCCACTTGGTAACCGTTTATTCTGGGCTGGTTCATCACATGAATGGAATTTTACTGACAACCAGCCTTCGGAGAATTTTCTGAAAAAAACCACCAACATTTTATCTCAATGGCTTAAAGTACCATTTAATGTAGTGCACCACGTGGCATCTATCAGGCCGGCAACTTTAGAGCGCAGGCCGTTTGCAGGGATCCATCCTCATTTTTCACGAATTGGCATTTTGAATGGCATGGGTACAAAAGGATGTTCTCTTTCTCCTTATTTTGCAGATCAATTCGTGAACCATCTCACGAACAATTCAGCAATTTTACCTGAAGCCGACATTAAAAGATTCAGCCGTATTCTAAACTCATCCATTTAAAATTTCATACTTGCCAAACGAAAATTCAGAGGTATACTCGGTGCCTGCAAAATTCCGTAGTCTCGAAAATCTTCACGTATTATTCTGGCTCGTAAAAGATATATGCTGGTGCATTGGTTTTAAGCCTCTGGGCATAGCCATGATCTTTCCGACCTTATCGGTTGCAATTTATATTATGATAAAAAACAGGCACATGGTGTCAGAGCTAACGCACAATCTTGCCATCATGCTGTGGATAGCCGCCAACTCTATGTGGATGGTTTTTGAATTTACCGGAACCGATGAACAGTTGAAGAATTATTGCCTGATTCCATTTCTATCAGGATTAGCTATTTTAGTATTTTATTATGGATATTATGTACCGGCTAAAAAAAGGGGTATTGATCTGGTTAGAGAGAAGTGTATCAGGAAACGAGAACCGTGAAACAAGAATTCATGATCGGAAAGGGTAATGCTTTTTCAAATATCTATACTCAATTCTGTTTCTCGTGTCGCGGTTCCAGTTTTTCGTTTCTGGTTTCTTGGTATCATGCCGCCATTCTTGCGTTAAGAAATACATCCATCGGATCCTGTTTCAGCAGTCGTGCCATCGCATCATAAAGATCAGGGAGATCATGTTTGAACTTTACAGGATTTTCAAAAAACACCTCCACGCATACTGCCCAGAATTCATGGTAATTCGTTCCGGCATAATCACCCAGAATGGTTCTTGTTCCTTCCTGAATGGCATTGTAGATAGGTCGTGCAACTTTTGAGAAGTTCTTAAATTCTTTTTTGAAATGTTTATCCTCTTCCGTTTGCGTTATAAAATTAACATAGGCAAGGGCATGACCCATCTCGTGCAAGCCGACGTTGCAGTTGGGGGTCTGGCCCTTTAGTCCTTTCATAAAATTGTCCCAGGATAAATAGATGCCACTGTGATCGACATGACCCTGGAACGGACGTGAATAAAACCCATAATGATAATCATCACGCAGCACATAGATGTCCCTGAAATAATTCATCAGGTATTTATCGAGCCCTAATGTGAGCTGGACAGAAACCGCGCTGACAAGGATCGGCATTTCCGGGGTTTCTGACACTTCTATATAATGGAACTTTTTAGCTTTTCTGAAAAGGTACGTGCGGAAAAGAAATTTCCGCTGTTCATCAAGACTTAGTTTGTTGTAATATCTGAAATGATGTGATACAATAGAATGATAAAACGTTTCCTGTAAGAGAAACCTGCTATAATGCCTCCTTACATTCAGTTTATCGAACCATTGTATTATTGTTGATTGCATGAGAATCAATCCTACGATCAATGCGAAGATTAATACGATTTCCATAAGGGTCCATTTTTCTTGTGAATGCAGATTCGATGAACGGGCTACATAGACATGGATTTGAAAAATGGTTTTTCAATTGTTCTGCTGTGGATGGTGCCTTTACAAGGCAAAAAGCAGGAATCTGTATACTGGAGGGATTAGTAATTCCAAAGTAAAAAGAAAATATGGAAAATGGAAGTGTTTGCTAAAAACCCTTCTCTGTTTTAATGTACATTTGCGGCTTCCCATTATAAGTAACTGGGAGATAGAGAGTAATGTTAAAACGCTAACCAGATGTACAGAACGCATACCTGCGGAGAATTAAGGATTAACAATATTGACGAGCACGTTACACTAGCAGGATGGGTCCAGTCTGTCCGCAAATTCGGAAGTATAACTTTTACTGATCTACGGGACAGATATGGCATCACGCAACTTGTTTTTGGAGAAGAACTGAACGATGAACTGAACAACGTTTCGTTAGGGCGTGAGTTTGTGATACAGGCAAAAGGAATAGTTCGCGAAAGAAGTAATAAAAATAATAACATTCCCACCGGGCACATTGAAATTACCGTTGCATCTTTCTCTATTCTTAATAAGGCATCAACGCCTCCTTTTACAATACAGGATGATACAGATGGCGGTGATGACCTCCGGATGAAATACCGTTATCTGGATCTAAGAAGAAACGAGATCAAAAAAAACCTGGAGTTGCGTTATTCGGTGAACCGTTCTGCAAGAAATTATCTGCATGAAAAGGGATTCATGGATATTGAAACACCTTTTCTGATCAAATCAACACCAGAAGGCGCTCGCGACTTTGTGGTGCCAAGCCGAATGAATGCAGGACAATTTTATGCCCTGCCACAGTCACCACAAACGTTCAAGCAACTGCTGATGGTGAGCGGATATGACCGTTATTACCAGGTGGTAAAATGTTTTCGTGATGAAGATCTTCGTGCTGACCGACAGCCTGAATTTACGCAGATTGACTGTGAAATGAGCTTTGTTGAACAGGAAGACATACTTCAAATGTTCGAAGGAATGATCAAATCAATTTTCAGGGATGTTAAAAATATCACCATCACTGAAAATGTAGAACGCATGACCTGGGAAGATGCAATGTGGAATTATGGCAATGATAAACCTGATCTCCGGTTCGGTATGAAAGTGCTTAATATTAAAAGCGCCTTTTTAAAAGATGGAAAAATACAGGCAGCCGGTGAACTCATTGAAGGCACATCTTTCGGCGTTTTCAATGACGCTGAAACCGTGTTAGCAATTGCAATTCCCGGTGTGGCAGATTATACAAGAAAGCAAACTGATGAGCTGATGGAATGGGTAAAACGTCCGCAGATAGGAATGAAAGGACTTGCATTTATAAAATGCAATGCGGACGGCTCATTGAAAAGCAGCTTCGATAAATTTTTTGATGAACAGCAATTAAGAAAAGTAGTTGATGCAGCAGGTGCAAAAGCCGGAGATCTTATATTAATACTTGCAGGTGCTGAAGAAAAAACAAGAAAAGCCATCAGTGAATTGCGCCTGGAAATGGGTGAGCGTTTAGGATTGCGAAAGAAGGATGAATTTAAACTATTATGGGTACTCGATTTCCCGTTATTTGAATATGCAGAAAATGAAAACAGATGGGTAGCGAGACATCATCCTTTTACATCGCCTAAGCCCGAGCATATTGCTGTTATGATCGAAAACTCTCCTGAAATAACGGATGCAGCCAATTATCTCAAACATCCTTATGCGACCATTAAGGCTAACGCCTATGATATGGTATTGAATGGCAATGAAATAGGTGGCGGATCAATCAGAATTTTTCAGCGTACCCTTCAGGAAAAAATGTTTGATGCACTTGGTATGAGCCGTGAAGAGGCTACTCATAAATTCGGATTTCTCCTTGGCGCTTTTGAATATGGTGCACCACCACACGGTGGAATAGCCTATGGCTTTGACCGGTTATGTGCAATCCTTGGCGGCAGTGAAAGCATCAGGGATTTTATTGCATTCCCTAAAAACAACAGTGGGCGTGATGTGATGCTTGATGCACCATCATCCATTGATAATCAGCAGTTATTTGAACTGAGTATTAAACTAGGTGACATTCCTCATAAGTTAAATTAGTGATATTAATCAGCCACAAAAATTGGAAAGGCATATGATTTGCACGATGTTGGTTTTGGACCTTATTAAAAATTATTATGCGATACCTTTTATATCTGGCCTTTGGATTGGTTGTATTATTTAGCTCGTGCAAAAAAAGTGACATTGGTTCTAAAAAGCAGGATTCTCAAAATGATTCACTTCGTGCAGTAAATTATATAGATGTCAGTTATGGGAGCGATGCAAAACAAAAACTGGATGTATACCTTCCCGCCCTCAGGAACGAAACAACAAGACTGGTGATCATTATTCATGGTGGCGGCTGGAACAGTGGTGACAAATCAGATTTCAACAATTATATCACTGAATTTCAAAACAGGCTTCAGGGATATGCATTCGCTAATCTGAATTACCGTCTTGTAACAACTTCATCAAATTATTTTCCCACACAGGAAAATGATATTAACGCTGCAATTACTTTTCTCAAAAGCAAAGCAGCTGATTATAACATCTCTGAAAATTTTATTTATGTGGGAATAAGTGCTGGAGCTCACCTTGCATTACTGCAGGGTTACAAACATAACGATGTACTGCAACCGAAAGGCATAGTATCATTCTTTGGCCCGGTTGATCTTCAAAGATTATATGTTAACTCAGACAGCACTATTCCGGGCCAGCTGAAATTTATCATGAATGCAACCCTCGAAGGGAATCCTAATATTTTTTACAGTTCAAGCCCTATCAATTATATTTCATCTAATACAGCTCCTACATTAATGCTTCACGGCGACCAGGATCGCCTGGTACCCATTGAACAGGCTTATATGCTACAGGCCAGGCTGGAAGAAAACGGAGTGTTTAACAAGCTGATTATTTATCCCGGACAGGAACACGGATGGATTGGAAAAGATCTTGAAGATTCATTTCAACAGGTTACGTCTTTTATTAAGGGATTAGCAAATTAATTTACGATGTACCTTGCACCACATGCCGGAAATAACGCAGGTTCCACTAGCTGAAAGGATGCGACCACATCAGCTCGAAGAACTCCTCGGGCAGGACCACCTTGCCGGCAAAGGCAGTATATTAAGAACAGGGATACAGCAAGGTAAAGTTCCCTCTATGATCTTGTGGGGGCCACCCGGAACAGGAAAAACAACTATCGCTAATATCATAGCCAACACTCTTTCAGTTCCATTTTATACTTTAAGTGCGATTTCGTCGGGCGTAAAAGAAGTACGTGAAGTAATAGCAGCTGCACAACACCAGGAAAAAGCCATTTTATTTATTGATGAAATTCACCGTTTCAATAAAGGTCAGCAGGATGCATTATTAGGAGCTGTGGAAAAAGGAACGATCACGCTTATTGGTGCAACTACTGAAAATCCGTCTTTTGAAGTCAACAGCGCATTACTGAGCAGGTGCCAGGTTTATGTATTAAAACCATTGAGTGATGACGATTTGATAAAACTGATCAAACATGTACTTGCAAATGATGAAGTGCTGAAAAAAATTCCAGTCGACCTTGCTGAAACTGAAGCACTGATCACTATATCTGGTGGCGATGCAAGAAAATTATTGAATTTGCTTGAAATAGTAATGACAGCGCTGAGTGGAAGAAGTTCCAAAACAGTTATTGTTACCGATGAGCAGGTGATGAAGATTGCGCAGCAGCGGATTGCATTATATGATAAGAGTGGTGAACAGCATTACGATATTATTTCTGCATTCATTAAATCTATTCGGGGCAGCGATCCTAATGGTGCTGTATACTGGCTGGCACGCATGCTTGAAGGTGGAGAGGATATAAAATTTATTGCAAGAAGAATGGTGATACTTGCCAGCGAAGATATTGGCAATGCGAATCCGAATGCATTGTTACTTTCGAATGCAACTTTTGATGCGGTAAATAAAATCGGCTATCCGGAAGCAAGAATCATATTATCGCAGTGTGCCACCTACCTGGCGTCCTCACCAAAAAGCAATGCTTCATATATGGCAATTGGAGATGCACTTGAGGCAGTGCGGAGAGAAGGGGATCTTGCCGTTCCGCTCCATTTAAGAAACGCCCCTACGAAGCTGATGAAGGATCTTGATTATTCGAAAGGTTATGAATATTCACATAGCTATGAGAAAAATTTTTCAAGGCAGGAGTACCTTCCCGCTGAGCTTGCTGGAAAAAAATTTTATGATCCCGGGAAGAATGTGAGGGAAGAGGAGCTGAGGAAGTATCTGAGGTCTTTGTGGGGAGAGAAGTATGGGTATTGACGGCAGGGGCAAAAAAAAGCCCCGCAATGCGGGGCTTCAATGAATATGGCAGCTACCTACTCTCCCGGAAATACATCCAGTACCATTGGCCATGAGGGACTTAACTACTCTGTTCGGAATGGGAAGAGGTGAACGCCCTCGGCAAAACCACCATAAAAAGTTTAATAAGTGAAAAAGTAAAAAGTGAAAAAGAAAAAAGTGAAAATACTTTTAACTTATAACTTTTAAGTTTTGACTTAATAACATATTGGTAAAAGCTGTAAATGAGAGCAATAGTAACAAACAATATAAAATTTAGAATTGTATAAATAAAATTAAAGCGTACGGGCAATTAGTACTACTCGACTTTGATGTTACCACCTTTACATCTGTAGCCTATCAACGTAGTCGTCTACTACGACCCTTAAAAGAAAACTCATCTTGTGGAAGGTTTCACGCTTAGATGCTTTCAGCGTTTATCCTGTCCGTACATAGCTACTCTGCACTGCACCTGGCGGCACAACAGATACACCAGCGGTACGTACGACCCG
>DATLDR010000025.1:0-22516 GCA_035525775.1 Flavitalea sp. | reverse complement strand
GAAATTAATATCCGCCGCTCGAAAATAGCGGGTATGCGCCTTTATGTCCAAGGTCAAAATCTTTTTGTGGTTACTAAATACAAGGGGATTGATCCTGAAACACAAAGTTTTGGTGGAATCCCTTTGCCAAGAATAATAACGGGAGGGTTGAATTTAAATTTCTAAAAAATACTTATATGAATTTCAAATATAAAGAGTACACTGGCCTTCTTCTCATGGCTTTAAGTTTAGGTAGTGGCTGCAAAAAAATACTTCAAACTGATCCTCCTATAAATACCATAACCACCCCCCAAGTGTTTGCGTCGGATGAACAGGTTTTATCTGCAGCGGCCGGTTTGTATTACAATATGATAAATTCGCTGCGAGGTTTTTCAAGTGGCGCTGTTACCATTTTTTCGGGAATGAGTGCTTATGAAATTATTCCTTTCAATCAGGATTTCAATGCAGGATTATCCCAATTCCAAAATAACGATCTATTACAAAACAATCAACTTGTATATAATAACTTTTGGTCAAATGCATATACCAGCATTTATCGAACCAACGCTATAATTGAAGGGTTGAGGGACAACCCTGCCATTCATGATTCTTTAAAAAAAGAAATAACTGGTCAGGCTGAATTCATTCGTTCATTCTTTGATTTTTACATGGTTAATTTATTTGGTGATATCCCATTAACTAACACGGTCAATTGGAAAAATACGAATTTATTAAATCGATCTTCGGTATCTGTTGTCATGGATCAGGTTACTTCTGACCTACTGTATGCACAAGGCGCTCTTTCCGATAATTATGATGAGGGAAATGGGCAAAGGGTAATTCCAAATAAATGGGCTGCCACCGCTCTACTTGCAAGGGTTTATTTATACCTGGCGAAATACGAACAGGCAGACCTCCAGGCGACAGCAATCATTAATAATACATCGTTGTTTAGTCTATCGAGCTCATTGCAAAATGTTTTTTTGATCGATAGTAAGGAAGCAATTTGGCAGCTGCAACAAAGTAATAATTCGAACTCTTATAACGCTACAGGGGAAGGTTCTACATTCATTCCATCAGAATTAAATACTTTTTATCCGCCTTATGCTTTCTTAACTCCGCAACTTCTCGGAGCCTTTGAATCAGGAGACTTACGGTCTATGAACTGGTTAGATAGTACGCAATATGAAGGACAAGTGTACTATTTTCCGTATAAATATAAAATAGGATCAGGTCAAGCGACACCTGGAGGTGCTTACACAGAATACTACATGGTCCTCCGCCTCGCTGAACAATACCTTATCCGCGCCGAAGCGCGCGCGCACCTTAACGATTTAGCCGGCGCAGCAGAGGATTTAAACGCAATCAGGAACCGCGCAGGTTTGCCAAACACGACCGCTACTACCCAACAGGAAATGCTTGACGCGATTGCACACGAACGGCAGGTTGAATTATTTTGCGAATGGGGCCACCGCTGGTTCGATCTGAAAAGAACTGGAAAGGCCGATGAAGTGCTCGGGCCGATTAAAGGAAGCAACTGGCAGACAACAGACCAATTGTATCCGATACCGCAATCCGAATTACAAACAGATCCAAATCTGACGCAAAACCCGGGCTACTAGAAGTCGGCGAAATTGCTTCTTTTTCGAATACATCGTAACCACCCGTCAGACTGTGCATTAACTATCTTTCAAAATTTTGAAACGTTAGGGCAGATAATTGTGCGCACAAGTCAGGCTCTTTATTTTATTAATAATTTTTCAAGCTTGGTCGGGAAATTAAAACCCTTATTTCACACTGCGTTTGGCGAGGGTTTATATTTTTTTAATTATTGTTAGTTCTTGTTGAAATTAGCTTCGATACGAATCGATTTTCGACTCAGTATCAGCTTACTTGTGCCGTTCCCTAAAAGATTTCAAATTGTAATACACACACTTGGTTCTCTTTATCATTCATTGCAGATGACGAGATGAAATTATTTTAAGATTGCCGCAAAGTTGCCACCGTTTCCATAACTTAGGGATATCATTCATCTTATCAATTGCTTTTTATGAGAAATATTTTTCTTGCAGCATTGCTCCTCTTTTCAGCAAACGTTTTTGCGGGTGATCCAATCAAAGTTACCGGATATGTTGGTGACGATCATTGCGGTACAAAAAGTGGTCCTGACCACGCTGAATGTGCAAAGAATTGCGTGAAAGGCGGTCACAAACCAGTTTTGATTGTAGGAAAAAAAGTATACACCATTAGCAACCCTGAAAAATTGAGTGATCTAATTGGCGACAAAGTAAATGTGACCGGCGAAATCAATGGCGACGCTATCACCATTGAAAAAGTTAGCAAGGCTGCATAAGCTTCTTCATAATTTCACGACCACCAATTGCTTCGATCGGTTTCGCTGATTGTCCTTTGAGTTTTTGCATGCGTTCGACAAGAAGAAGAACATACAGGGCATCGTGATCATCCTTTGTAAAGATGAGAAAGTCCTTATAATAATATCCTGTACAAACCCTGAAATTGGAACATATCCCGATCTCTTTCAGAGATACTTTTGTCTATTTTTGAATGTCAGGTCTTTACACTCATTCATTTCTCTTGGTACCAGGAATATTCTTTTCGATTGTTAGTTCTCGTTAACTAGTAGCCTCGACAGGAATCGAACCTGTATCTGGAGCTTCGGAAACTCTTATACTATCCATTGTACTACGAGGCCTATTAAGGCAAAACGCAAAAAACAGAGCACGATTTACAATGCAGATCCTTCTATTCGCTCAGGATAACAACCTTCAAATAACTTTATCCCTTCTCCCTCAGCCTTCCTCCCTCACTGAATCAAATGGCCCACATTACTGGTAAATAGCTTCACCGCAATCGCCAGCAAAACTACACCAAAAAATTTACGCACCGCTGTTAGTCCGGAACGACCAAGCAACCGCGCAAAATATTTCAATGACCGTAAAGTTATGTACACAATATCACGATCGAACCACCTACAGCAAATGAACTTACATCCAGCCCGAATATTTTCAGGAACTCCTGCCCCAGGAAAACAAACAGCAGCACCAGTTATCCTGACAGCAACGTAGCCTTCAACTCGTTCATGCCTCCAAGCCTCTCCTTAATACTGATCAGCAACGACACCGGCCCTACAATATCAATGATCGCAAACAGAGAAAAAGTAACCGTCAGCAGATCGTCAAGCGTCCACGCCATCCCGTTTTGTTTCAAAGGTAAGCCCCTTATAAGCTCACCTTCACTCCACCCATGAAATTAAAACCACGCGTATTATATCCTAAAATTTCAAAATATTCCTGGTCAGTAATGTTTCTGAAATCAGCAAATACCCTGATATTATTCTTGATCCTGTATTCTCCATATAAGTCAACCGTATAATAGTTGTCCAATACAACAGGCGCGGATGCGTACACAGGTTCCAGCCTGTCGCCCGCAATACGCACCGTGCTGCCCGCATATAACTTTTTCGTCACCCAAATTCCCCCTGTAACATTCACCATATTTTCAGGAGTACGGTAAAGATTATTGATCGTAGAATCTTTTCCAATGGGGAAGCCAGTATTATCATATGGTGAAACGAGCTTTCCTTCAGTATGTGTGTAATTTGCCGAAACGTTCCACTTATCAGTTTTATATTCCGCTTCCAGCTCTATGCCCGAAGCTTTTTTATTGCTTACATTCCTGTATTGTGAAATATAATTCACCGGGTCAGTAAAAATAAATTCAATTGCGTGCCTGGTGTCGCGGTAAAAGTAAACACCGCGCACATTGAAATCTTTAGTGATGTACCATTGCGAACCTGCTTCCACATTAAATGATTCTTCAGGATCAAGAGCAGTGTTTCCAAATGAAGGATCAAACAACTGAAATAAGGTAGGCGCCTTAAACGCAGAGTATAGATTTACAAACAACTTCACATGATTAACCAGCACACTTGGATTGATCGTGTATGAAAAATTATCACCATACTTTGAATGATGATTCATTCTTCCCCCGATCTCTATATTAAATATCCTGTTCGCCCTTAATACCACTGATGCATAAGAGCTCACCTGCGACATTCTTGCAATACTATCCGGCAGTGATGTGCTGAAGGGACCAAACATGGATACAGAAAGAAGGTCGCTGCTCATCTGGTTTCTCCTGTAATCAAAGCCGGCAAGCAATTCTATATTCTTCCATTTATAATTACCATACAGTTCACCAAAATGTGTTTTGCCATTATAATCTACCCGTAAATAATCAGGCGCCCGGTGCGTAGAATCGTTCAGGTATAACCTGTTCACATTATTATACCGATAATTAAACTGAATATTGCCAGAACCAAGGTCATATCCGAGACCGGCACCGGCATTAGCATTGTCAGTAGTAACGTTATAATCACGGTCATCCACAAATGCAGTTGCGTCAATACCTGTTTTATACCAGCTGTATTGCCCGAATACATTTGCCTTTAGCTTTTGTGTTAATGCCACCTGCCATGAGCCGGTAACATTGTGTTCAATTAATCCATCTTTCTCATAATCATTTTTACCGGTGGAGTCATGTGCCGATGAAAATCCATTTGATGTGATCACACCATATTGCAGTGAAAGCTGTGAACTGCCGGATGACTGCCTGATGCCGGCATTCGCTTTAAACGTACCATATGATCCTGCAGCTGCAGTGAGATCTGTATGCAAGCCGGTTGTTCCCAATTTTCTTGTGATGATATTGATAACACCGGTTACTGCATCGGATCCATACAGCGTTGATTGCCCCCCTTTCAATATTTCAATTCTTTCCACCTGGTCAATGGCAATAAAATTGAGATCGAAATAATTATCATTCACCGAAGGATCATTTGCAGGAATACTATTAATTAGAATAAGAACATTGCCTGCTGTACCTCCACGTATGCCCGCGGTCATGTTGGTACCAAGATTACTGTTAGCGCCAACAATGGTGGTACCTGAAATGGTGTTGAGGATTTCAGACAGTGTTTTGCCTGAGCTCCGGTCAAGCTGATCGCGGCCGATCACCGATAAAACCTTGCCGGTTTCAGATTGTTTTTTTGGGTATTTGTTGGCAGTAAAGACCACTTCTTCAAGTGAAGTGACTGTTAAACTGTCCTGTGCCCATGCACTGCCAGAAATGAATAAACAAATGAGAAGCGAATAAATTCTGGTCATAGTTTTTTGTTTGTTCCGCTGAACGGAATAGTGATTAACTATGAACCTTCGGATGTGATGTGGTCAGAAATGAAATGTCTTCTGCAGCAGACAATTTTCATCCCGGCTTTTCTCCCGAAAGCTCGTTGATGTTGTTGTCATTGGCAGGTCTTCTGGCTCTTGCCGCATCCTTTAAACCTTCCCGTCTAACTATGACAGTGGTATGAAGTGTATCAGGATGTTTTTATTTCCTCAATGGAAAAATAGCAATTACAGCTACGGGAATAGCACCGGTATTTCACCGGTTTCCCTTTTAATTCCGCGTGAGCGGAAACCAATTACGCAGCGAAGATAAGGGGATTGAATTCTTTTTCAGTTTTGATTTTTGCGCACTTCTTCACATTTTTAAAACATCCAGATTTTTTCTTAACCTCATGAGCGACTTCAAATAATCCGGCGCAATTAACCCGGTTTTATCAGGAGGAACATCCAGCAATAAATTTGCACCTCTTGATCTGGTTACAAGGTACATACCTAAAAGTTCTTCATCGCTTCTCAGCACATCATTGTCCTTAAAGAACCATTCTTTTCCTATTGGCTCGCATACTTCAGCGGGCAGATAATATTTTTTTCCTTCAATAGTTCTCCACTTAACATGTTTGGTACTGCTGTTTGGCAAAAATCTTTCGATATTAATGAGATCACTGGGCCATGCATATCCAACATTGTATTCTGAACCATCGCTTATTCCTGAGTTCATATCAATTACTGCATCCGGATGTTTTGATGCAAGATATTTGTACAGCTCATTACGGTAATCACGCGGCAGAACGCCGGGAATATCTATCCACCATTCACCTACGGGTCCGAATTCTGTGGCGAGTTCCGTCATCTGCTTCCATTGAAATTCCCGGTAAGCTTCACTGGTATACGCTTCTTTAAATGAGGTGTAGGTAGGAGTAAGAGAACCCATTATATGATGATTGTCCCACGAACAATAATAAAATCCCGGAATGATTTCCTTTTCCTCACACGCCCGTACAAATTTTTCCGTCACATTTGTTTTATTACTGCTGTTGCCAACATGATAGTCGGTATGCTTGCTTGGCCACAAACAAAATCCTGCAACATGCTTCATGGTAAGCACTGCGTACTTCATACCTGCATCTCTCGCAACGCCTATCCATTGGTTCACATCAAGTTTGCCTGGATTATAAACGGAGGCAGCTTTATTTCCCTTTGAGAATTCATCACCATCGTATGTGCTCATACCAAAATGAATGAACATACCGTAACCAAGCGCTTCCCATTTTTGTAATTGTTGTACTGATAACCGTTGGTCGCCTTCTTTAATAATATCATATGATGCACCAGGTAATATTAAGCCGGAAGCAATCGATGAAGAAACCTGTAAAAAATTTCGTCTGGTTAGTTTGTTCATATTAATAGAATATGATCATCGTAACAGCAGTATATTAATAAGAGAATAACAATTCTCGATTCTAGCCACTCAATGCTCTTTTTCACGCAGAGACGCAAACAGTTCACGCAATGACGCAAAGATTTGCAAAGAATTACCGATTCTCGATTCTCTTTTTTCGATTCTCGTTTTTCGCCTCCCTTCTCTTACCAGACATACCTCAAGCTCGCTCCCACAGCAAAGTTCCGTTCAGGCGCCGCATTGTAATACCTTCCACCGAATGCGTTAATGTCGTTGCCAAGACTATACTTAACATCAAATAAATTATCAGCAGTACCAAAAAGATCGAATGAAAAACGTTCTGTCATCACACGTCTGAGCCCTATTCTTATAGAGGCAAGGTTATAAGATGATGCATAATTGCTGTTCGCGTCATTAAGTGGTATAGGATCGCTATAATAGTAAGTAACGTTTGCGTACAAGCCGGCTTTTGTTACTAAATCTATTCCAGCAGAAACAAAATGTTTGGGAATACTCGGCAACCTATTCCCTGAATAGTCGGCAGTGTCGTCCGTTATTTTTTCGAATTCGTCGTAATGAAAATCGTGGAAGGTATTACTCGCCCACACACTTACATTTTGAAAAAATAGTGCCTTGTTATCAACGATCCTGTAGGTGGCGAAGGTTTCAATTCCTTTCTGCTTTGTTTTACCAGCGTTTACAAAAAAATCGGCACCTGCCTGGTCGCGCCGCTGAGAGATCGTATTATGAAGCCTGAAATAAAAAGTATTTACATCAAAATATAAACGATTATTCAGCACACGTCCGCGGATGCCGGCCTCGTAATTTAATCCTGTCTCTGCTTCAAGGTTAGCATTTACAACACCGGTGGATGGCAATAATTCTGCATTCGTTGGTGGTGAATATCCTTTTGCAATGCTTCCGTACAAAGAAACAGATGGAAAGATTTTTTTAAGCACAGCCAATCTTGGTGCTAATTCATTATTGTATTTCCGGCGTTGTAATGATGCTGGTGATGCAAACCTCTGAATTTGTACATTCAGTATATTGAAGCTGATACCTCCTGTAATGGTCCAGTCATGCGGCATTTCAAGTGAGGCCTGGGTAAACAGCGACCATTGATGTGTTTCTATCTCATCATTGGTTAACAAAGAATCTGCATTTCCCTGTTTGTTTGTATAAACTTTTGATGTGCCGAATCCCTGCTGCGCCTCTGCGCCGCCTATCCAGGTGAAAGCTGTTCTATTGATACTATCATTATATTGAATTACCGTTCGGCTGCCAAAGTGCGGTTCTGTTCTTGTTTCAAAATTCCTTACAGTGGGGTTGATCAGGCGTGAGTATGCGCCGTATAAAGTTGTATTATTTTGCCACTTGTTATTCCACACAAGCGAATAATTTAATCCGGCTACATATAACTTCTGGAAGATAGCCGCTCTGGCGTCAACCGCACTGGGATTAGGGCCGGTAGCTGGTCTTGCAGCTTTAGGGTTGGCGGTAAATTCTGCAAGCGTAAGTGCGCCGGGCGTCTGATAATAAAGGTCGCCCTGTAAAAAATGAGCGCGTAGTATGCCTTTGTCTCCAACCTTTGCTTTACCATCCCAGCTGATCACCTTTCTGTCCATTTTTGTTTGTACCCTGTAGCCATCGCTCTGCTGATACTGAAGGTTGATTGAGTGATTGAGATCCTCAGTTCCTCCTTTTATATTTCCATGAACACTGTAAGTATTAAAGCTTCCTGTAGAAAAATCAAAATTGGCACCTTTCTGAAAATTATTTTCATTACTGTTCAGTAGTATCACACCTCCGGTACCGGCTCCGTAAATGCTGCTGCCCGGACCTTTAATGATCTCCATTGAATTGATATTATAAAATCCGAGCTGGTTGAAAAAAGTATTGCCCCCCGGATCAGTATACGGTATATTATTATAATACACCTTCACGTTCCTCACGCCAAAAGGGGAACGCAATGAGCTGCCACGGATATTTAAACGGTAACTGCCAGGTGATCTTTCCTCCATCCTTACACCTGATACAGTATTCAGTGCAGGCAATAATGAAATATTATTATAGCGGTTAAACTGTGCTTTGCTGATGACTGCTATTGGCGCAGGAACATCAATAAGTTTTCTGTTGTATTCATAACCTTTTACAACTACCTGTTCAAGAACATCCGATGAATCAGCTGTTGAAAGTGGTTGCTGCGCCGTTAAAGTAGTGATAGTAATTAAAAGAATAATTGTAAGGATTGATCTCATATCAGTTCACATAATTTTTGTAAAGTTAGTGTCATTTATATTTGATATTCAATTACTGCTAATTTTGTTCAATGATCGTGAGAGGCTATGTAGCATTCCTTTTATCGTTTTTTGTATACCGGTGCACCTATGCACAGGATTCTTGGAACCTGAAAAGGGCAGTTGACTATGCGCTCGCGAATAACATATCTGTAAAGCAGGCCGACATACAGTCGAGGATAGCTGCACTCACATTGAAACAAAGCAGGCTTGCACAAATACCCACCGCCAATATTTCAGGAAGTTCCGGCATTAACGCCGGGCGTTCCATAGATCCTACAACCAACCTGTTTACGAACACACAGCTATTTTCAACAGGATTCACTCTTTCTTCGGGAGTAACGCTTTTTAATTTTTTCAGTGTAAAAAATAATATAGAAGGGAGCCGGTTCGACAATGAAGCTTCACGTGCAAACGTAGAGAAAATAAGGAACGACATAGCTCTGAATGTTGCCACTGCCTACCTGATGGTACTTGTTTCGCAGGAACAGGAAAATATTTCAAAGCTGGCAGTACAACTTACGCTGCAGAATTTTGAGAATACAAGGAAAAGAGTTGAAACAGGGGTGTTGCCTGAACTGAATCTTGCCGAGCTAGAAGCACAGCTTGCACTGGACAGTTCAAATCTTATTACTGCAAGCAACACAGTAAAACAAAACATCCTTCAGCTTAAAGCCATTTTAAATGTAGATGCAGCTCAAAGTTTTGTTGTAGAAACCCCACCAGTAGGCCAGATACCGGTACTTTCACTCGATGAGCTGCAGCCTGAGTATGTTTACAATGAAGCAGTGAAAAACCTGCCGCAGCAAAAAGTAAACGACCTGCGGATAAAAGCTGCTGAAAAATATGCTTTATCAGCACGCGGACAAATGTACCCTGCATTTTCACTGTTCGCTGGTTTGGGCACCAACTATGCGAATAATAAAATACCCAGTGTAAGGCAGGTGCCCACGGGTCTTGTGGATACCACTCCAGCCAAGGCAAATGTAAACGGTATATTATATGATGTGGTGACACCCGGATTCACAAATGTTATTACCACTAGCACCACGCCTTTTGGTACACAGTTCAGCGATAATTTCAGGCAGAATATTGGCATTCAGGTAAACATACCATTATTCAATAACGGACAGGCTCGAACAAACTGGCAGAAAAGTAAACTTAATGTAAACTCTCTTCAGCTGCAGAAAGATCTTGATCTGGTGAACCTGAAACAGGACATATACACTGCTTACAATGATGCATCAACCGCTATTCAGAAGTACAGCGCAAGTGTAAAAGGCGTTCAGACAGCTGAAAAGGCCTACAACTTTGCGTTAAAGCGTTATGAAGTGGGTTTATTACCAACACTTGATCTGCTCACTAATCAGAATAATCTCAACCGTGCCCGCGTGCAGCTGGCACAGGCTGAAGTGGATTATGTATTCAGACTTAAGCTGCTGGAATTTTATAAAGGAAAAGGAATAACAGTACAATAATTGAAGAGCAGCAAACAAATACCTTTGCAACATGCGTAAACGAACTTGGATCATCATTGCCTGTCTGGTTGCTGTCATCATTTTATTGCTGGTGCTGAAGCAAAGCGGAGTGATAGGAAAGGATGAAGCTATTAAAGTATCAACAGAAAAAGTGATGAGGCGCACGATCACAGAATCTGTTAATGCCAGTGGAAAAGTATATCCGGAAATAGAAGTAAAAGTAAGCCCCGACATTTCAGGTGAAATTGTAGAGCTCAGTGTACTCGAAGGAGATAGTGTCCGTCGCGGGCAGGAACTTGCAAAAATTTATGCTGACATTTATACTACGCAGCGCGACCAGGCATCTGCTGTCGTGAGCCAGGAAAGAGCAAGAGTTGATAACGCAAAGGCGCAGCTGCCAGGTCTTAAAGCTGCCAAAGAATTTGCACAAAGAACTTTTGATCGCCAAAAGCAATTGCTCGATGAAAAAGTAATTTCAAGAGCAGAGTTTGAACAGGCTCAAAATACTTATCAGTCCGCCCAAGCGAATTACAATGCAGCCATCCAGACAATTCGTGGCGGACAGGCAGGTGTCGCCAGCGCACAGGCAAGTTTACAGCGCGCAAATAAAGATCTAAGCCGCACTTCTGTTGTTGCACCCATGGATGGTGTAGTAAGTCTGCTCAATGTAAAAAAAGGTGAAAGGGTAGTGGGCAATTCAATGATGGCCGGTACAGAAATGATGAGAATCGCCGACATGAATAAAATTGAAGTAAGGGTGGAGGTTGGAGAAAATGATATTCCTAAAGTAAGTCTTGGCGATTCCGCACTGGTAGAAGTGGATGCATATAATAACAGGAAATTTCGTGGTGTAGTGACGCAGATCGCCAGCAGCAGCGTTTTAGCTGCACAGCAAAACCAGGCTGTTTCTTCTTCCGATGTAACCAATTACAAAGTATACATAAGATTATTGCCGACCTCTTATTCTGACCTTTTAAGACCCAACAGGCCAAAAAGTTTTCCTTTCAGACCTGGCATGAGCGCGAGTGCCGATATCCAGACAAATACAAAATCAAATGTAATAGCTGTACCGATTAATGCCGTTACAACAAGAGAAAAGGGATCTGATAATGTGGGCACAGATAAAAAAGACGATAAAAAAACTGAAGATGGAATTCAGGAAAACCAGAAGACAACGCTTTCATCGGATCTTGACGAAGTAGTTTTTGTTTTACAGAAAGATGGAACAGTTAAAAAGCTCACAGTAAAAACCGATATACAGGATATCAATTATATTGAAGTAGTGAATGGCCTTGATGAAGGTGCTGAAGTAGTATCGTCGCCATACAACCTGATCAGCAAAACTTTAAAGAATGGAATGAAAGTAAAGGTTGTTCCAAAAGAACAACTGTTTACAGCTTCGAAATAGATTTATTAAACAAATTATCCCTGATGCAATTTGGTATTATAGGTAGTGGAAGTTGGGCGACAGCTTTGGCTAAAATATTAACCGACAATAAACATTCCATTAACTGGTACGTAAGAAGCGAAAGGATAGTTACACACCTCCATTCGCGCCACCATAATCCGGATTATCTCAGCTCAGTTTATTTCGATAGCAACCAGCTTATGTTATCTACAAATGTAAGTGAAGTAATAGCGGCTTCCGATTACCTGGTGATGGCTGTGCCATCAGCGTATGTGATCGATACTTTGCACAAAACGTCCAAAGATTCATTTGAGGGCAAAAAGGTGATATCGGCGATCAAGGGAATTTTGCCTGACAATAATCTTTTGCTGAATGAATACCTGTACAGGGAATATGATTTTTCGCAAGAAAATTATTTTACGGTGATGGGTCCTTGTCATGCTGAAGAAGTAGCAGCTGAAAAATTATCGTATCTCACTTTTTCAGGTATTCATGCGGAGGCAACAACCGAAGTGGCAAGATGTTTTAATACTGAATATCTTAATACCATAGTGAATAATGATGTTGCCGGTGTACAATTCGCAGCGGTACTTAAAAATATATATGCGCTTGGAGCGGGAATAGCACATGGCCTTGAATACGGCGATAATTTTTTAAGTGTACTGATTGCGAACTCCGCCGATGAAATGGCTGGTTTCCTGCACCGGGCCGGTGTGCCGCATATGGAAGTGGGCATACATGCTTCGGTTGATCATAGGGTTAGCCCTAATTATGCGGCTTCCGTGTATCTGGGCGATTTGCTGGTTACCTGTTATTCATTGTACAGCCGTAACCGCACATTCGGCAACATGATTGGTAAGGGATATTCGGTAAGCTCTGCGAAGCTTGAGATGAAGATGGTTGCGGAGGGTTACAATGCAAGCAGGTGCATTCACTTCATTAACGACCGGGTAAATGCTGATATGCCTATCGCCGATGCTATTTATAAAATACTTTGGGAAAATCTTCATCCGCGCGAAGGCTTCATAAAAATAGAAGAGGTGCTCGTTTAATCTTCTTCAAAAAGTTCTGCTGCAATTCCATCTGCAAATAATCTTCCCTCTTTCGTCAGCACCAACCGGTCACTTACATGCTGCATCCACCCGCGTTCAATAAATTTATGGGAATTTTTTATCAGATCTTTTGCCGGTTCATCACCAAACCGCACTTTCGCCACTTTAAGATCTGTGCCTTCTATTGTTCTCAGCGACGTCATAATGTATTCATTGAAACACTGTGTTGCTGATAACATCTCCATCTCAAAAGGAACCTGGCCGTCTGATATTGATTTTATATAAAGTGCATTGTTCGCTACGTTCCATTGCCGTGAATCACCGTTGAATGAATGTGCGGAAGGTCCCAGCCCTATATATTTTTCACCGCTCCAATAGGAGCTGTTGTGCCTGCTCCGCTTGCCTGGTAAAGAGAAATTTGAAATTTCATAATGTTCATAGCCGTTTGATGAAAGATGGTTGGTCATCATCACAAACTGACGTGCCTGGTCATCGCTATTAACAGGCAATACCTTCTTTTTGGTAGTCATTGACGCGAGTGCGGTACCAGGTTCAACGGTTAGTGCATAACATGAAAGATGCGGCACATTTAATTCTACAGCTTTTTGCATATTGTGCAGCCAGTGTTCATCGCTAAGGGTTGGTGTTCCATAAATCAGGTCGATGCTCATGTTGTCGAAGCCTTCTTCCTGTGCCATCGTGATGCATTCAAAAGCCTGAACTTCATCATGTGCCCTGTTCATCCATAACAGGTCTTCCCGGAAAAAAGATTGAATACCTACACTTAGCCTGTTTATCCCATTTTGTTTCCAGTTGATCAGCAGCGGTACATTGATGTCATCAGGATTAGCTTCAAGCGTTATCTCTGCAACCGGATCGATATAAAAAGTTGAATACAGAGCCTGCATGATGTGCATGAGCTGTTCTGCTGTGAGAAGGGAAGGGGTGCCGCCGCCAAAATAGATAGTGTTCACCTTATCATTTCCTAAATAATCTTTGCGCAGGTGCATCTCTTTCAATAAAGCGTCTGAAAAATCGTTTTGAAGCTTCATTGAAGTTGAAAAATGAAAATTACAGTAATGGCAAGCCTGTTTGCAAAAGGGTATATGAATATATATGCCGGCCATTCAACCTGTATATTTGATTTGAGATGGCAAAGTTAAGCGCATATCATAAGATAACTGGGCTGTTGATCGTGATGCTTTCAATTGGCATATTGTCTCATGCACAATACCATCTTCACATACAGCCGGTTGACCGTGATTTTCTTTTCATAAGAGATACGTTAAAAGTGCAGACTTCATTTCAAAATATGCAGAACTGCATGTCATATATAAAAAAGTTGCCTTTGTTAATGCAGAAGAAAGGTTATCCGTCTTCTTCTGTCGACAGCATCGCTTACGACAGTACTGCAGCATTTTGTGTCTTGTATGTGGGCGAAGCTTATATACATAGCATACTTAACACCGATTCAATTGACCCGTCGGTTTTAACTCATACGGGAATTAGTAAACGCAACCCTCCGGATATTCTTCAACTGAATAAGATTCAAAAAAAAATTCTCGATTACATGGAGAATAGCGGCTACCCGTTCGCGTCAGTAACAGTAGATAGTGTTGAAATAAGACCAGACACGATGTATGCAGTGCTAAGACTCGTTAAGGGCCCGCTGTATAAAGTAGATAGCATCAGGAATTTTGGTACTGCATCCATTTCATCGGATTTTTTGCAGCAATACCTGGGCATTAAAAATGGAAGCATATACCGTAAAGAAAAAATGCAGCAGATCAGTGAAAAGATCCGCGAATTGCCTTACCTGCAGGAGAAGCAGCCATGGAATATGTCGCTGCTTGGAACTGGTTCTATATTGAACATGTATCTTGATACAAAAAAAAGCAGTGAGGTAAATGTGTTGTTAGGATTATTACCCGCCAATGAACAGCTTGCAAATAATAAATTGTTGGTAACCGGTGAAGCCAACATCAATCTTAAAAATTCATTGGGTAGCGGTGAAACCATCGGGCTCAACTGGCAGCAAATACAGGTAAAGTCGCCACGACTTAATATTTTATACCAGCAGCCATATCTGTTCGGATCACCATTCGGTATGAATTTCAATTTCGACCTGTTAAAGAAAGATTCTTCTTATGTCAACATCAGCATATTAATAGGTGCCGCTTATGCAGTTTCGTCACGTCAAACCGGAAGTGTTTTCCTCCAGCGCCTCACCACAAATCTGCTGACAATTGATACTTTTTCTGTCAAGAATAACAGAAAATTACCGCCTGAAGCAGATGTAAGCTCGGTTAACCTGGGTATTAATTATGAAGGGCTAACAACAGACTACCGTTTTAATCCGAGAAAAGGAAATGAGTTTTCCATAACCGTCTCTGCTGGTACCAGGAACATCAGGAAAAACAATGTGATAGTAAAATTGAATGATCAATTTGATCCATCTTTTGATTTCAATAAATTATATGATACGTTTCAGCTCAGAAGTTATCAGTTCAGGCTGAAAGTAAAAGCCGCACATTATTTTCCAATCGGGAAAGCGGCTACTTTAAAAACAGCTATTAATAGTGGTTGGTTCCAAAGTCCCGACATATTCAGAAATGAGCTGTTTCAGATCGGCGGATATAAATTATTAAGAGGTTTTGATGAAGAAAGCATTTTCAGTTCAGCGTACGGTGTAGGAACTGCGGAATACCGTTATCTGCTGGGCCAGAATTCTTTTCTTGCTGCTTTTGTTGATTATGGAATTTCTGCAAATAATTCGCAGACAAATAAAGTAAATAATAATTTCCTCGGCGCCGGAGTAGGAATGGCATTTGAAACAAGGGCCGGTATATTTAATATTACTTATGCAGCAGGTAAAAGAGACGATCAGAAGTTTAACCTTCGCCAATCCAAGATTCACCTCGGGTATGTAAACTATTTCTGAGTATTTTTGCGCAACCAAAATTTCTTTGTTGAAAAACCTTACTGCCCTGCTTATTCTACTGACTGCATTTCGTATTTCATATGCGCAATTGCCCGATTCTGCCATTCAAAAGTCCGACCCAGCCAGGATTAACGATTCTATACTGCGCGTACAGAAAGTAAAGGACAGTCTGCTTGCAAAAGCGCAGCTGGAGATCAACCTCGCTGCTGATTCAATTAAAAAAATTGTGATTGCACGCAGGAAGGTTTCACTGGCTACTTCTCAGCAGGTATTGAAAGACCATCCATTCCTGATGTTTTATAACCGGCCGCTACGGCAACTGATCACACCCAGGATTATTGAAAGCAATGATGGAATATTCTACTACATCGTTTCGCTTGTGCTGTTTTTTGCTCTAATGCGTTTATTCTTTTATAAGTATGTGAGCACCATGTTTACCCTTTTCTTCCGGGCTACTTTGCGGCAGCAGCAGCTAAGAGAGCAGTTGCTGCAGGCGCCATTGCCGGCATTGCTCATGAATATTTTTTTCGTGCTCAGCTTCGCAACATATTGCTCGTTCCTGGCGGTGCATTTAAAATTGCCTTTTGCGGCGAATTTCTGGACAACCTTACTGTATGCTGTTGTTCTTATTGCAACCATTTATATAATAAAGTTCATCTTCCTCAATATAGTAGGATGGATCTTTGGTGTCTCGAATGTGACTGATACATACATATTTATTGTTTTTCTGATCAATAAGATGATAGGCATATTCCTGCTGCCCATGATTGCATTGCTAGCATTTCCCACGCCTGTGCTGCTTCCGGTTATGTTAATGGTATCGTATATTTTAGTAGGAGGCATGGTGTTTTACAGGTTCATAATCTCTTACAGGCCAGTGAGAAGTGAAATAAAAGTGAACAGGTTTCATTTTTTTCTTTACCTTTGCGCCTTTGAAATAGCACCTCTATTATTGATTTACAAGGTGTTACTGAACTTTTTTGATTGAAGCCATTTAAAAAGAAGCATCCATACTTGATCAAATATGGTAAAAAACGGGGTTAACATTAACACAACGTCTATGGTGAAGAGTATCCTTATCACTCAGCCTAGACCCGATACAGAAAAGTCACCCTACTTTGAGCTTGCCAGAAAGTACGACTTGGCGCTTGATTTTCATCCTTTTATCCGTGTGGAAGGGATTCCTGCCAAGGAATTCAGAAAGCAGAAAATTGAGATTCCCGGATACACCGCTGTAATCTTCACCAGCCGTAATGCAATCGATCACTTTTTCCGCATGTGCGAAGAAATGAAGGTCGCCATCTCGCAGGACACCAAATACTTCTGTATTACTGAATCTGTTGCTCTTTATCTCCAGAAATTTATTTTATACCGTAAAAGAAAGGTTTTCTACGGGGCCGATGGTACCAACAAAAGCATGTTTGATGTCATCAACAAGCATAAGGAGAATGAAAGATTTCTTTATCCCTGTTCAGAAAATCAGCAGGATAATGAGATCGTTAACTGGCTTAAGCAGAACAATTGCGGTTTTGCAACACCATTCATGTACCGCACTATCAGCAACGATGTCCGTGAAATTCTTGGCAACAAAAATTACGACATCATATGTTTCTTTACTCCCAGCGGTGTCAAAAGCCTTCTCGACAGTTTTCCTGAATTTACCCAGAATGGTACCCGGCTGGGCGCTTTCGGAAATAATACTTCCAAGGCACTTGAACAGGCTGGTTTAACACTCGATATAAAAGCTCCGCAGCCACAGGCTCCCTCTATGGTTGCTGCACTTGAGCAATATCTTTCAACCATCATTAAGAAAAAATAACAACATTCAATTCTGTTATTCGCTGGCTCTTTATTTGCACATGCAGATATGCAACTCTCCTCATCGTATTATGCCTAACAAACTTATTAATGAAACAAGTCCGTACCTGCTTCAGCATGCGCACAATCCTGTAAACTGGTATCCATGGGGTGATGAAGCATTGGAAAAAGCTGAATCAGAAAATAAGCCTATACTGGTAAGCATTGGCTATGCAGCGTGTCATTGGTGCCACGTAATGGAAAAAGAAAGTTTTGAGAATGAATCGACTGCTGCTTTGATGAATGAAAAATTTGTCAATATAAAGATCGACCGCGAAGAACGTCCGGACCTTGATCACATTTACATGGATGCAGTACAGGCAATGGACGGGCACGGAGGATGGCCCCTGAATGTTTTTCTTACACCAGGTAAAAAGCCGTTTTATGGAGGCACCTATTTTCCACCAAGGCCGGCCTATAACAGGGCGTCGTGGACAGATGTGCTGAAAGGTGTTGCGGATGCATTTGAAAACAGGAGAGAGGATATAGAAGCGCAGGCCGAAAATCTTGTTCATCATCTTGAGGCTTCCAATAATTTTGGAATAACAGAAACAACTGATAAACTTTTTAATGCCGCCGAGATAAACGAAATGGCCGCAAATGCATTGAAAACGGGTGATAAGGTACATGGCGGATTCGGACGTGCTCCGAAATTTCCTCAAACTTTTACGATAAGATTTCTGTTGCATAATTATTATTACACCGGGAATGAAAATGCTTTGAAACAAGCCTGTCTTAGTCTTGATAAAATGATTGATGGTGGCATCAATGACCAGCTTGGCGGTGGATTCGCGCGTTACTCGACGGATGAAATTTGGCTTGCTCCTCATTTTGAAAAAATGCTTTACGACAATGCATTGCTTGTAATGGCAATGAGCGAGGCTTACCAGATCACCAGCAATGAAAAATATGCTACTGCTATTAATGCTACACTCGATTTTGTTGAAAGAGAACTGATGTCGCCCGAGGGAGGTTTTTATTCAGCACTCGACGCAGACAGTGAAGGGGTCGAGGGAAAATTTTATGTATGGAGCAAAGCTGAAATTGAATCTGTGCTGGGGGATGATGCGTATGTGTTCAACAGTTATTACAATATTTCAGAAACGGGAAACTGGGAACATGCTAACATTTTACATGTAACGCTTCCTTTGGATGAAGTAGCCCGTAATAATAACCTTGGTACTGATGAACTAATGAGGTTACTCGAGATATCTAAAGAAAAATTACTGGCGGAACGGTCAAAAAGAACGAGGCCATTGACCGATGACAAAATATTGCTTGGCTGGAATGCGATGATGAATACGGCATACAGCAAGGCCTTTGCGGCAACCGGTAATGAAAAGTACAGGCTTTTAGCGGTAACGAATATGAAATTTTTGTATGAAAAATTCAGTGAGGGTGAAGATGGTGTGTTCTTTCATACCTATAAAAACGGTTCAGCAAAATACCCGGCTTTCCTGGATGACTACAGCCAGTTGATCCATGCTTTACTTCATCTTCAGGAGATCACGGCTGATACCGCATATCTTGAAAAGGTAAAAACTTTGGTAAAATGGTGTTTTAACCATTTCAGTGATGAAGAAACAGGTTATTTTTATTTTACAAATGATCAGCAGGCTGATGTTATAGTGCGTAAGAAAGAGCTGTATGATGGTGCCGTGCCGTCAGGAAATTCTTTGATGGCTTGGAATTTATACTACAGCGGGGTGTTGTTTGATAATACGGAATGGAAGGAAAGGGCAGTGAAAATGACTTCCGGGTTAAGAGATGTGGTAAAGAAATATCCGGGATCTTTTGGAAACTGGGCCATCCTGATGCAATCGTTATCGAAAGGAATTCCTGAAATAGCGATAATTGGTGGTAACATAGATATTATTCTTAAAGAAATATTACGTACTTTCAATCCCTTCCGCATCGTCCAATCCTCACCCTCGGAGACAAGGGAATTCCCACTATTATCCGGGAAATCTTCCTCATCTGCTCCAATGATTTACCTATGCAAGGACTATTCCTGTCAAACTCCTGTGAATGAGGTTTCTGTCTATAGAAAAATGCTTGCCGGGATGTTTAAAGAATGATCACTTTTTATATTTATGAATACAATATAATGGGTTCCATAGCCGTTAAGTACTGTGGCTGATCTTGTGATTTGCAGTTTTAAATTTAAATTCTAAACTTGTGATGAAGTCGGTAACAAATAATTTTTGCCCCATACCCGCAAATACTATGAAAATGAAAAACGTGTACGCATTGTTGATCCTGGTTGTAGCGCTGACTACAATGGGTTGCGGAAAACTGCTGAAAAAGTCATCTAAAGGACTGCCGAATGATGGCCAGCTTCACGGGGTAGCTCCGGGAAGCAAATACAACCAGACAAAACCTCCGGGAATGGTGTATGTTCCACCAGGAACTTTCCATATGGGGCCTAGTGATGAGGATGTAAACTTCGCTTACACTGCACGCAACAAGCAAATTTCTATAAGTGGTTTCTGGATGGATGCAACAGAAATTACGAATAATGAATACCGTCAGTTTATAAACTGGGTGCGTGATTCAACAGCTGCTGTGCTCATGCAGCTTGGAAAAGAAGTTGACGGCCGCTTTACGATCGACTGGAAAAAAGCACAGACGATCAAATGGTCTGATAAGGCAACAATCGAAAAAGTTGACCAGATGATCCTTTCTCCCGAGAACAGGATCTTCGGTAAAAAAGATGTTGATCCTTCAAAGCTTGTTTATCATTCAGAAACTTTTGATCTGAAAGAAGCTTCTAAAAGAGAAAATGCCAATAAGCCACGTTCACAATTCATAATTAAGCGCGATGAAAGAATTTATCCTGATACGCTTGTGTGGATACGCGATTTCAGCTACTCATACAATGAACCGGCTACAAAAAGATATTTTTCACATCCAGCATTTGGCAACTACCCTGTAGTAGGTGTTAACTGGAAACAGGCAAGTGCTTTCTGCGAATGGAGAACTCATTTCCTTAACTCGTTCCTCGAATCAAAGAAAAGAACCACCGAATCAGATTTCCGCCTGCCTACAGAAGCAGAATGGGAATATGCTGCACGTGGCGGCCGTTCACAATCAATGTTCCCATGGGGTAACTATTATCTCAGAAATAAAAAAGGTTGTCTGCTGGCCAACTTTAAACCAGGCAGAGGAAACTATCCGGAAGATGGCGGTTTTTATACCGTTCGTGCCGATGCATACTGGCCTAATGACTTCGGTCTTTACTGCATGGCAGGTAATGTTGCTGAATGGACTTCTTCCTTATATTACGAAGGTGCTTACAACTTTCAGCACGACATGAATCCTGAGATCCGTTACGGAGCCAAAGATTCTGATCCTCCGAGAATGAAACGAAAGGTTATCCGCGGAGGCAGCTGGAAAGATGTTGGTTACTACCTTCAGACAAGCACACGCAATTACGAATACCAGGATACTACTAAATCCTACATTGGATTTCGTTGTGTGATTGATTTACCGCCAACTCAGAAAAGGAAATAATAACCTATAAGTAAAATTTTAGTTAACCATTACCGTTAAAGAAAAGACGCCTTAATAAGGTTGTCTTTCTTTGCGCAAAAATCATAAACTGTTCGTTTCAATATTAAAATCCGTTCCTGAACCTAAAAAAAACTTTAAAATATGGCTGGAGTTTCAAAATCCACAGAAAGAATTGTAAATGTAATAGTGTGTATGGGTGCAGCAATTGTAATCTTTGGTGCATGGCAGAAAATCACACACCAGGCACTGGCTGACTTTTTCTTAACAGCTGGTTTAATCACAGAAGCAATCATATTCGTAGTATACGCTTTCCTTCCGCCTCCGGGCTCGGAAATGCACGCAATAGCTGAAGCACTTCCAAAAATGGCTGGCAATGTTAATACCGGTAACCCTGCGCTTGCAAAGCTGGACAAGATGCTGGAGGAAGCTGAAATCAATCCTACAAACCTTAGCCGCCTGAGCGAAAGCTTTCAGAAATTTGGAACACAGGTTGACAGGATTGCAGATGTAACTGATGTGGTGAAATCTACTTCGGATTACGCTGTAAAAACAAAAGAAGCAACAATTGCACTTGAATCAATGAAAACAGCTTACAATGGTGCTACTCAAACAATAGGTCATTTCAATGCAGCTGCCGAAGGAACAAAACATTTCCACGAGCAGGTACAGGTTCTTACAAAGAATCTTGGGTCATTGAACGCTATTTATGAACTGGAGCTCCAGGATACAAATAATCACCTTAAGGCAATGAATAATTTCTACGGTCACCTGACTGCTGCTTCTGAAACAATGCAGAACAGTGTTTCTGACGCGAAGAAAGCTCATGAACAGATCTCTAAACTTGCAGGCAATCTCAGCAACCTGAATACAATTTATGGTAACATGCTGACTGCTATGCAGGGAAGATCATAAAAAGATTAGCAACATAATTAATATCCGACCCTGGTACGAGAGATGAACTGATTGATTAAAACAGAAAAACCTACATTCCCATGGCTTTACCGAAAGAGCCCCGGCAGAAGATGATCAATATGATGTATTTGGTGCTTACAGCATTGCTGGCACTGAATGTATCGTCGGAAATATTAAATGCATTCAAAACTGTTAATAACAGTCTTATGAATGCGAACGGAGTAATCGATACAAAAAATAAATCGGTATATACTTCTTTTGACGAAATGGTGAAAGATCCTAAGACAGCTGAAAAAGCAAAGATCTGGCAACCTTATGCTGAAGAAGCAAAATCTTTGGCTACAGACGTCAATAACTATCTTGAATCAGTAAAGAAAGAATTGAAAACAAGGTCTGGTTTGAAAATTGTCAAAGGTGTTGAAGAATTTAAAGAAGATGACCTTGATGCTTCTTCAAGAATGTTTAGTGACGAA
>DATLDR010000283.1:0-4127 GCA_035525775.1 Flavitalea sp. | reverse complement strand
GCATTTACTTCCATGGTACGGAACTTAAAGAAGCGGAAGATTTTGAATCCCCTGCCGGCTCTTTTCGCATTATAGAAAATCGGTCCCTTTGATTCGAGCCTGATAGCAAGAGCAATCAGAATGAACAAAGGCAGCAACATGATAAGAAGCAAAGAAGCCACTATAACATCAAAAGCACGCTTGGAAATAGACTTTGCGGGTGTTATTCTCAGCTTTTTTAATGAGGTGGTAAAGCTGTATTGTTTTGCTTTTTTGAGAAACGTGATCTTGCTTGAAAAATCATATTGGAAATTGCAGAGGTCGATGATATCATCGATGAGGTCGTTTTGACTCAGCGCTTCCTTATTTTTAAAATGGCAGTCGTTATAGATTACAGGAATAAGATTCAGGTCACGGTTTCTCAGGAAAGCCTGGAAATCCTTTAATTCTTTTTCATTGTAGGGCACATCAATCACCAAAACATCGATCTCATTCTGATCGATCATTTTCAGTGCTTTTTTTGCGGCATTAATATCTTCTGCTGTAAATCCAGTGTGAAAACTTGAAGAGAGAATATCGTGAGAGGAAGGATCAGTACCGATATAGAAATAGCAGAGGGCTGTCTTGCTAGCGATGGTGGCGACCCTTAAATACTGTTTTTTATCAATCTGAGGTACGTTGGGTAAAGTTTCAATTTGCATAGCTTAGGGTTTTGATTAGGGTGTGATTAAGACAGATTATTAACGACAGCAACATTCATCATACTTCGAATGGCTGCTATGAGGTCTTCTGGATTAAAAGGTTTAAAAAAGATTTCATCAACTTCAAATTCATAACATTTCTGACGAAGGGTTTCTGTATTATCAGTTGTTAGAACAATTACTGGTATCCTGAATAATTTACTGCTTTTTATATGTTCGATCAGCTCCCAGCTTTGGTTTGGTTGAAAATCCAAATCCACCACCAGTGCACTTACTTTCTTTTGACTTCTCAGTTGATGCATTGCCTGGAATACATCGTTAACCGGTACAAACTTATACTCCCTTTCCAAAATAGTCTGGAGCAGGAAATTCATGGCTTTATTGCCGTTAACACTTAAAATGCTTTTGTTCATAATACTATAGGGTTTGATTCGTTAGCATGATTTAACATACTACTGGATCTGGAATGTTCATGGGATTGGATCCTCGATGGAGGTTTCTATAGACTATTGGCAAGCATCATGGAAATTTCAGAAGAATTAGAACAGGTTCGTTCAACGGGAAATTTTGGAGAGGCTTGACAGGATACGATGGAACACCTTGTAAAGCTCAGCTAACATGTTGAAATTACGGTTCTAAAGTAGAACATTTACTCATATCGGTCAATATTATTTTAAAATGGGAAATGTTGTCAGGCTATATACTAAAATGTTATGCCAACCTCATTCGGGGATTTTATAAATAAATAGTTCCGGATATTTTGGTGGCTTGCTTAAGCACACTATTTTCATTCCCGTTCGCCCGAAACAAACGATTGTAGCTCACCCAAACCCTTACCTTTTTCATGTCCATTAGGAAAATATCTAAACTATTGGTAGCCAACAGGGGAGAGATCGCTATCCGCATCCTCCGTGCCTGTAATGAGCTTGAAATCAGAACTGTTGCCGTTTATACTTATGAAGACAGGTACTCGCTCCACCGGTACAAAGCCGATGAAGCCTACCAGATCGGGAAGGACGACGATCCGTTGAAGCCTTACCTTGATATGGACGCCATCATTGCCATAGCACTTGAGTCGGACGCGGAGGCAATCCACCCGGGTTATGGATTTCTTTCTGAAAATTTTGAATTCGCCCGGAGATGCCGTGAGAACGGTCTCATATTCGTGGGGCCTGATGCGGAAGTAATGCAACAATTGGGGGACAAGGTAATGGCAAAGCAAATCGCTATCCAATGTGCTATTCCCCTGATAGAGAGCAGCAAGCAACCCCTCACAAGTATAGATATTGCCAGGTCGGAAGCCAAAAGAGTGGGCTTCCCCCTTATGCTGAAGGCCGCGGCCGGAGGCGGAGGAAGAGGAATGCGCGTAATGCGTACAGAGGAAGAACTGGATAAATCTTTCGAAGATGCCAGGAGGGAAGCAAAAAATGCGTTTGGAGATGATACCGTCTTTTTTGAAAAATTCATTGACCAGCCAAAACATATAGAAGTCCAGGTAGTGGCAGACCGCCATGGTACTGTGATGCATCTTTTTGAAAGGGACTGCAGCCTGCAGCGGAGGTTTCAGAAGATTGTAGAGATTGCGCCTTCTTTTAACCTGCGCGATGAAGTAAAGGAGCAGGTGTACCGTTATGCAGTGGCCATCGCCAAAGCAGTGAACTATAATAACGTGGGCACGGTTGAATTTCTCGTTGATAAGGAAAACCGGGTTTACTTTATCGAAGTCAATCCCCGCATCCAGGTTGAACATACCGTTACCGAAATGATCACGGGCATTGACCTGGTGAAAACCCAGATCCACATCGCAGAAGGTCATCCACTACATGGAGAGGTGATCCGCATGCCGCAACAGGATAAGGTATTGAGGAATGGCTACGCGATACAGTGCCGGATCACTACGGAGGATCCTGAAAATGATTTCATGCCTGATTATGGAACTGTGCTTGCTTACAGGAGCGCCGAAGGCTTTGGAATCAGGCTGGATGAGGGAAGTGTATATAATGGTGTAAAGATTTCTCCCTTCTTCGACTCACTCCTCGTTAAAGTAACCGCACATTCCTCCTCTGTGGAAGATACCATCATGAAACTGAAAAGAGCACTGCTCGAATTCAGGATCAGGGGTGTGAAAACAAACATCAGGTTTTTATTGAATATCATAAGTCATCCTGAATTTGTAGCGGGCAACGCAACAGTAAATTTTCTCCAGCATCATCCTGAATTATTCAATATCCGTAAAGAGCAGGACAGTGGTACCAAGATCCTTCGCTATCTCGCCGAAATTTCAATCAACGGGCATCCGGACGTAAAGAACCCTGATAAAAATAAAAAATTCGACAAGCCACTGATACCACCATTCGATAAAAAGAAAGAATGTCCCAGGGGAACAAAACAAATGCTGGATGAAATGGGTCCGGAGGCATTTTCAAAATGGCTGCTGAATGAAAAACAGATCTACTTTACCGATACTACTTTCCGTGATGCACACCAGTCATTGCTTGCTACCCGGGTACGTACCATTGATATGCTGAAAGTTGCCTCTTCATTTGCACAGAATTTCCCGCAGACATTCAGCATGGAAGTTTGGGGTGGAGCCACATTCGATGTATGCATGCGTTTTTTGTATGAGGATCCGTGGAAGCGTTTGCAGCTGTTCCGTAAAGCCATTCCGAATATCCTGCTCCAGATGCTTTTAAGAGGCGCCAATGCAGTTGGTTACAAAGCATACCCGGATAACCTCGTGGAAGAATTTGTTGTAAAGAGCTGGGAGAATGGGATCGATGTATTCCGCATATTCGATTCGCTGAACTGGATGCCCAATATGGAAAAAAGTATTGAGGCCGTACGAAATAAAACAAAAGGCATTGCTGAAGTTTCCATGTGTTATACAGGTGACATACAGGATACAAAAAGAACAAAATATTCCCTCCAGTATTATAAACAGTTTGCCAGGGATATAGAAAACAGCGGTGCGCATATTCTTGCGATCAAGGACATGAGCGGGTTGCTCAAGCCCTGGGCTGCTTATGAATTGGTATCCGAGTTGAAACAAACGGTAAAAATTCCGATTCATCTGCATACGCATGATACTTCTTCCTTGCAATCCGCAACTTATCTCAAAGCAATTGAGGCAGGGGTGGATGTAGTGGATGGGTGCATGGGAGCCATGTCAGGACTTACATCACAACCAAATCTGAATGCACTGGTTGAAATGATGAAATTCCATGAGCGCGAAAATCCCTGCAACATAGAAGTGATGAACCAGCACGCTACTTACTGGGAAACCGTGAGAGAGTTTTATTACCCTTTTGAAAGTGGTATGAAGGCGAGTAGCGCAGAAGTATTCTATCATGAGATCCCCGGTGGACAATATTCCAACCTCAAGCCCCAGGCTGAATCATTAGGACTTGGAAATAAAATTGAAGAGATCAAAAAAACATACCGTGATGT
>DATLDR010000276.1:0-2366 GCA_035525775.1 Flavitalea sp. | reverse complement strand
TGATTGATTTTTCTTTCTAAATTAGTCTGGCAATAAACTGTTATTGATAAAAAACTAAGTAGAATAATTGTAGGAAATACCTCATATAGCAAAATCTTTTGTGGACTGTTGTCGTCAGCAGCTATTGCAGAAATGCCATGTTAGCTTCTCTGTTACATTGCATTTTTATTATTCAATTTTAGTGAATCTCAAATGCATTATTCTGCCTGAATTTATTTCAAAGCCGATAATATTGTTTTTACTGTCACGCTTCATCATAAGATGATTAATCCACCAGTTATCATTCGTTAAATGATCCTTTCCAATCAAGGTCAGTTTCGCATCGTTGTATTTAGGATTAGTCAGGAATAAATGATGATCTTTCAAAACAATACCATATTTACAATCCAGTTCCGGACAAGAATAGACACCCGTGTATTTTTTCAAAACTTCATCCGATTGTAGCGTGTTGTTTATATATTTTTTTAGGTGGTATAACTGATCCGGTGTAATTACATCAACTGTTGTATCCTTTCCTTTTATACCAAAAATAAACTTTATCTCAGGTGCTTGGGGAATGGAGAATGTGTCTTTTGCCTCTTTTATTAAAAAGCTGCTTTGAGTGTAAATATGGTAATGCAGTTGGCTGTTCCTAACATCAAAACTGATTGGCAACCCATCTTCACCAAAATAATTGCCTGTAAATTTCTTTATAGATAAAGTATCTTTTAAAACAGCAGCAGTACTATCTCTGGGCTCTTTCTTGACAACTTCTTTCTTGGATGCAGTATCGTTTATAAAAATATCAGCCATTTGATAAACCTTCTCTCCGGGATTAAAATCCCCAAGATTACTAAAAACAATAAACCCCATTTTAAGATCGGGGAAAACAGTAACATGCGTTCGGTAACCGGCATCGCCACCACTGTGTGAATATTGTCGCCAGCCTTTCCAAGCATCGTTTGCAATACCTAGTGCGTAAGACAATTCTTTACCATTATTCAATTTGCCTCTTTGTGTCAACATGTCAATATCTTTCTGGTCACCTACTTTGTGCTCAAAAAAATTCATTATCCATTTACTCATATCGTTTATATTGGTAAATAGGCTGGTAGCACCGGCAACAGAATAGCTTAAAACGGCATTTGCAAAATGACTGCTATCCTTGCGGTCATAACTGTAAGAACGGTTCTTTTCAATCTCTGTATAATCATCATGAAAATGGGTGTTAATCATGCCCAAAGGTTTGAAGATCGCTGAGTCTGTAAATTGCCGCAAGGTTTGACCGCTCGCTGCCTTTACTATTTCTGCAAGCATCGTGAAGCCACTATTCGAATAGCTGTATTGCTCACCAGGTTTGAAATTTAGTCCCTGTTGTTTACTTAGAATTTTTATGATTTGGTCCTGCGTTATCACATCATCCAGTCTTGTGCCTGAAATGGCGAGCAGCTGCCATTGGTCTCTTATACCACTTGTATGATTCAACAGATTGCGGATTGTTATCTTTTCTTTCAGATCGGGAAACCATGGAAGCCACTTATGAATATCATCGTCCAGCTTTAGTTTTCCCTGCTTTGCCAGTAAAACAATGGAATAGGCTGTAAATTGTTTGGAAACCGAAGCCATGTGATACAGCGTCTGTGGCTCGTTCGGGACAGCATATTCAAGATTGGCCATTCCGTAACCTTTGGAGAAGATAAGTGAATCATTTTTAACGATACCTACTGTGCAACCGGGACTATTTGCTGTATTCCATTTCAAGAACAGGCTATCAATTTTCATTATTGTGGAATCAGGTACTGATTGTGCAAATGTCTTTATTGTGCATTGAAAAAAAAGTGTCAGAATTATCACTAGTATTCTCATGTTATTTATCACAGAAAGTAATTTTTTTGTTCAGAATTATTCTTAAAATTCAACAAAGCAGCGAACGTTTAACTGCTTTATGGAGCAGCGGTATTGGCTTTACAAAAGTTGATAATCATATTAAATCACACAATCTTTTCTGTTGCTTAATATATTCATGCATTGCTGTTGTGGAAAGGAAATGTTATACGCTATCTAAATTGCTACGCTTTGTTTGAGAAAAATATCACCTCCTTAGCTTTCGTGTACGATAAATGTTTTCACGGGATTAATAAATCCTTTTAGATTTTGGGCTGTAATTTCTTCAAATTGGAAGTTTCTGCCCATACAGAGCCCTTTAACAATATCTGAAATGAGGATTTGGTCAGGAGCGGCAAAATCACAAATCCGTTTGGTTAGTTGAACTGCTGCACCAAAGAAATCATTGCGTTCCGTCACGGGTTCTCCGGCATTGATGCCGATACGCACATGTAAGGGTATGTTCGGACACTTTTCCCTGTAATCCTTCAAATCATTTTGCA
>DATLDR010000275.1:0-5851 GCA_035525775.1 Flavitalea sp. | reverse complement strand
ATATCATCCGGGACACACAACCAAACGAGACTTAATTAACGAAATGGCAATTGCCCTAAATGCGAAAGGTATAAAGTTGATGTGTTACTTTCCAACTCATGTTGTAGGTAAATACAAGAAGGTACCGGCCAATGAGTTTACAAAAATAAATCATGAAGTGATGACAGAATTCGGTAAACGATATGGGGCAAAGGTGGCTGGTTATTGGTTCGATGGATGGTACCAGTGCTTTGAACAATATCCTGATTTTTCTTTCAAGGATTTTTACAAGGCTTGTAAAGCTGGTAATCCTAATCGCATTATTGCTCTAAACTCATGGATATACCCTGCGATTACCGAGTGGCAGGAATATTGGGCTGGTGAGGCGGCAAGCCCGGTCGCACTTCCTGAATCCGGCACTCTGAAACGTGGCCCAGGTAAGGGTTTGAGATATCAGTCCCTGATAATAATGGAACCTTATTGGGTACAAGCAAAAGCACAAATGCCTGATCCCCGTTTTACTTCAGAAGAATTAAGCAAATATATCAGAGATTGTATGGAACGAGGAGGGGCTGTTACAATAAATATGGGAATCTACCAGAATGGAACGGTTGGCAAAAAAGCCTTAGAAGTTATGAAACAAGTGAAGGAACAAATAAGAAACGATTCGCTTATGAAAATGCAAAGCGGCCCATTTAGGCCCGACAGGGGTTCTGAGGGAAAATACTTCACTAAATACAAAGGTAATAATATATACATCCATGTGATGGATTGGAAAAATCAGAACAACTTATTTCTACCGCCCATTTTAGATCGGATAGTGAAGCGTGCTTGGTTTTTAGGTGACCCACCAGATACAAAATACCCATGGGGTATGATAAGACAAGCACCCTGGGGCACTTTGGTCATCGATCCCGAGATGAAGAAGGGGCGTATTATAGTTCTTGAAGTTGAAGGCGATCCGAAAGAATTGGCCGCACCTCGGTTAATATCACTCAATGTGGCAGAGAAATCAAGCGTTCGGCTGGGCGGAGATGTAGCAGCACTGCAAGGTAATTTAACTTATGTACCGGGACCAGATTATATTGATTCATGGACGGGCAGCGAAGATGAAGTAAAATGGCGGGTTCTGGCGCCAGCCCCAGGACAGTACGAAGTTGCCCTAACATATGCGAGTCCAGTAAAGGCTGAAGGTTCAGAAATAGAGATCAGTAGTGATAAGAGCAAGCTAAACTATTTGTTGAAAACTACTTCAGGATGGAATAGCGATAGCCTGAACTTTGGCCGTAAAATGATACAGGGCCAGCTTCATCTTGATAAAGGTGAAAATACTATTGTAATGCGAGTAGTAAGGAAAGAACCAACAGACGGCAGCATCATGAAGCTCTATTCCATGGAGTTAATTTCTCCTGATACCAAAAAAGCCCAAGCTGAAGCCAAGAAACGTGCCATCCATAAGCGAGTTAGCAGTGACTGGTTCTCCGCAGCAAAATATGGACTGATGGTACATTGGATTCCAGGTGTTACTCCAAGAAATGGCCAAGCCAAATCTTTCTGTGATGCAGTTCGTGATTTTAAGGTTGATACATTCGCTGATATGGTAAAACAGAGTGGAGCTTCCTACCTTATTTTTACTGCTGTTCATGGGACACAGTGGTTTCCAGGCCCAAGTAAAGTTTATGAACGGGTCTTACCTGGGCGAAGCTGTGACCGCGATTTAATAGGTGATTTATCCAATGCCCTGGAAAAGCGTGGTGTCAAATTAATCCTTTATTATCATCATGGAGTAGGCGACTATCAGTGGAGCAAAGCATCAGGGTTTTTTAAAAAGAACAAATCAAATTTTTTCAAAAACGAATATGATATTCTTGCGGAAGTCGGAAATCGTTATGGCAAAAAGATTGCTGGTTGGTGGTTTGACGATCGCTACCCCGATCAGCCATTCGAAAAATTGTACGAGGCGACAAAGATTGGTAATCCAAACAGGATAGTTGCTTGGAATAGTTGGATCATGCCAAAAAGTACAGAATTTCAGGATTATTATGCAGGCGAAGCTGCATTTACTGTGAAAGTTCCGGAAGCCTCATATTTTAAAAACGGAGGCCCCGCAGAAGGTTTACAACCTCATTTTCTAATTATTGCAGATGACCCATGGGCCCACACGTCCCAAAATGCAGAAATAGTTCCTCCTTTATATAAGGATGAGGAATTGATCAGCTATGTAAAAGCAGTTAATGCGCTGGGAGGCCCTGTAACAATTAATATTGGCATTTATCAAGATGGATCGGTTTCACCAGCAACGCTCCAACAAGTGCAAAAGCTTGGGCATACACTTGGAGTACTCAAATAGTCCAGTGAACGGGGCTGACTCACTGTCTATTTTAGATGTTTAAACATAAATAATAAATTATCAATTATGGGAAAGGCGGTTAAATTACTGTTTATTTTATCTATTTGTCTATTGAAAATAAATGTACAAGCACAAAATATAGCAATTCAAAAAGAAATACCAGTATATACAATTCACGGAGACAAAGTAAATTACCTTGTAACTGGAGACAGATCGGCAAGGTCGGGCGATCCTTCAGGTGCCGTTATCTCAGGGAATATGGCCATTAATAACACCAGGGAATGGGTAGAAAATTGGGCATCGGTAGAAGACTCCTTATACTGGAAGATAAATTGTGAGGAATCGGGGAAATATACCCTCTCTCTCTTATATCGTTGCGAAAAAGAGCCTGGAGCAGAAATAATAGTAAAAGTTGGAGGAGAATCTTATCCAGTTCAAATCAAGAAATTTAAAGGTATGTATGATATGTACAACCAAAATTGGGATACTTATGAAATCGAACATATTTTCAATTTTCCAAAGGGAGAATCTAAGTTAATTGTCCGAGCTAACGATATTTCGAAGAGTAAAACAGTAAATCTTTTTGCAATTGGTATTACACCTCTATCAGTTACGAAATCCATTAAAAAGGAGGAACAACGTGCACTCAAGTCAAGAGCGAATCCTAAATGGTTTCAAAACGCGGGTTATGGGCTAATGGTTCACTGGTTTCCACAATGTGCTCCACGTAAGGGTGAACTCAAACCTTATGCTGAGGCTGTTAATAATTTTGATGTAGAATGGTTTACCAATAGAGTAAAAAGCTCGGGAGCAAAATATCTGATAGTAAACCTTGCTGGGAACAGTTTTCCTGCACCCATAGAATCATGGAAAGAGGCTCACCCCAAAGGTGTAATTACTCAAAGAGATTTGATTCGAGAGCTAGCAGAATCATTACATAAAAAGGGTATAAAATTCATTTTAGGTCAAGGATTGCCTGAAATTGGTGAATTCTGGAATAATGGATTTAAAAAACACATCAATAGCTTTATTAAAATATTCACCGAAGTTGGTCACCGATATGGAAAGTTGGTTGACGGGTTATTCTTTGATGGCGGCCGGGAACTTATTCCATATCCCATAGACTGGGAAGCAATGTATAAAGCAGGAAAAGTGGGCAATAAGAACAGGATTGTTAGTTATAATTTCTGGGTTTTGCCTATTACTACACCCTGGATTGATTACTTTACTGGTGAAGGTTGTAACAATAAGTTTAATCCCATTACTGATCGGATTATCCCATATGGAGCAGGAAAAGGTTTACAAAATCATGCCATGTTCCCTATAGACGACGGTCAACGATGGTGGAATAAAACTTTGAATTACGAAATGAAGGGTCCAGCCTTTAAAACGGAAGAATTAATTAGACTAATTAAAGGTTCAAAAGAAAATGGAGTTCCAATTACCTTAAACGTTAATGTTTATCAGGATGGCTCTTGGAACGATGAAACTCTTCAGCAGTTAAAAGAGATAAAGCAGGCAGTTTCTAATTAGGAGTGTATATCTATTAACTCATTTCATTCAATGCAAAAAAACACTCTATAGCTTAATTCTATTTAGTTGACATATTAGAAAACAACCCTACACTGTTCACGGTAATAACAGAATATATATGCTTTTCACCAGGCTTTGCCGAGGCATCAAGGTAACGCATTTCCGGAAGTGGTTTCAGCGGTGTGTCATGGTAACCCATACTCTGGAACAGTGGACGGCCATATTTGCCAACCGGATTTTCCGGCACTTTTGCCAGTTCCTTACCATCCCTCATAATGATGAAATTGCGGATGCCACTTTCAAAATCTGCTTCAGCATTCCAAACGATTTCCCTTCCCTGCGCTCCCTTGTCTGACACCTTTACATTAAAAGGTGCAGGAGGTGGAGTAATGTCGCTGGTAGAACCGGTTTTTACATAATCCATCCATGCCTTAGCAACCTTTTCATTCGGAAGCCATATTGCTTCATTAGGATTTCCCTGGTAAGAGGATGCCGGCACAGCTGTAGTACTATCCAATTTTGCTAACCAGGCCTTGCTCATGTCAACAGGTTTAAGGGTCTGTGTTTTACTTCCTTTATCCGGCAATCGCATAGCCAGGCACGCATCAAAGAATGGGATAGCCAGGTAGCGACTGTCTGCTGTTTCATGGCCGCTGAGCGGGTCTTCGGCAAAACCGATTGGTGCTCCCTTGGATCGGTATTCCTGAAAGGTAGCAAGGGAGCCAATCTCAGGTCGTCTTCTTCTTTCTTTTATCCCCGGATTGGTTATAATAGGAATAGTATATACAGCAGGAGGAATGTGTGGCACAGGAAACTCCGGCTTCGTACGGAACATAGTTGCCGTACCAGAACGTAGCCACATTGCAATCACACGATCAGGATGTAAGGTACTCATCACATCAGACCAAATACCTCCACCCGAATGCCCCCAAAGTACCCAAGGAACATCTTTTAATTCAGGATGATCGGTTTTAGCAGCTAATTCAGCAATAGCTTTTAGAAAAGTTTTCTCTGAGCCCAGCCGCGGATCGAACCATAGTTCTGAACCGCCGGGGGTTAGATCTATAGCATCATTCAAAACATGATAGCTTGGACCAAGCAAGGCGCAATCCCATTTTTTTGCCAGTGCCTGCCAGTGCAGATCATATGCAGCAGTAGCACCTTCTGCAGCTGCCGTTATTCCTGCACCATGTTGATGAACAATAATACCGCGAATAGTTTTAACTCCTTCCGGAATCCATATTGTGTAAGTGACACCAATTTGCAACTCGTTTTTAGCTGTTGAAGCCGGGTAACTGACCTCGGTATATTGACCAAAAACAATTGTAGTGCATGTAACCACTAGCACAATAGGGATAATTGATCGGGTAATAAATCTTGCATGCCTTATTATCCGAAAACTCATTTCATTTAAAAGTGATTTTGTACATCTATTCATGGCTTATTGATTAATATTTTGGTGATGTGTAGTTTAAAGTTGAATTATCTTTTGCTAATATTCTGATCAAAAATCAATGAATTGATTTGGTGATTAAATCCACAACTGGTACTGGATCTTTGAATGTAAGAAAATGTCCTTCGCCCTTTCTTATCATAACGGTGACCTTCCCGCCAAGTTCTTTATATCGTTTCTCAGCAACCCGGGTATTGCTATTGAGCCATGGGTCTAAACTTCCTGAAACGAGTATAAGCGATATACCGGCTTCAGCCAATGGCGCCAAATTATCAAGGGGCTGTGTTTTTGACATAAGACTTCGAAATGCAGGATTTTCTACATAAATACCTGCAACCTTATCAGGATTCATGATAGCCCAGGAATAGGCTTCTGCTGCACCGGCACCTGAACCTTCCATAATGGGTTTTTTTGAAAATCCATGATCCGTAAAAAATTTATAGGTTGCATCCCATTCTTCTTTTGATGCACCATTTCCGCCTGTTAACGGCGCAATAACAATATGAAATCCTTTAGCCAATAAGGCACGGTCAACC
>DATLDR010000272.1:0-6867 GCA_035525775.1 Flavitalea sp. | reverse complement strand
GGCTCCATAATGGGAATAATTAATCCTACCGCGTACACCAGCATGGTAAACGCAAACACAATGTTCCACAGCGTAGTAGATTGAAGAAGGCTCTTTTTCATGATAACCACCGTCTGAACAAAATTGCGAATAAGGTTCCAACTAATGTTCCCAGCAGTGCGCCTATTATGATATCACCGGGATAATGCTTGCCAACATATACCTGCGAATAGGCGATCATGAATGCCCATATCCACAGCCAGTACCATTTTCGGTTACTCATCCACGATATACTGAAAAACCAGAACGAGGCCATCCCGAAATGATTAGATGCGTGCGACGATGGCAACCCATATCTGCCCCCGCACCCTACCAGGTCGCGCACTTTGAAATGCAATTCAGGATCGTAGCACGGACGCAGCCGCAAGAATATCGGCTTAAGTATAGAAGCGCTCGTAAAATCGGTTACCGCGAATATCACCAGCGTCATAAATACAAATTGCCAGGCGAACTTCCTGTGTTTAGTAATGATCCAGTACAGCACAAAAACATACAGCGGTAGCCACGTAATGGCATTGCGCAGCAATATAAAAAGCCAGTCGATTTTTTCAGATGATAACTCGGTTTGTATAAAAGTAAACAGCTCACGGTCGAGCTGCAGAAGAGTTTCCCTTAATGTAAGAAGAAAGATTGCGAACATCCGTCATTCAATAAAAGTGTTCCCGATAAGGATACCGCACCTGGTACAGCTCTTTCACTTTATTCAATATCACTTCACGCAATTGCTCTACATTTCTTTTCTCGATCGCCGCAATAAATACAACGTTGCCATGTAGTTCGTATTCCCAGCGTTCCTTAAGGTCTTTCAACATGTCGTTCCGTACCGATTCTTCGAGCCACGGATCAAATGTATGCTGTTCGTACAGATCCATTTTATTGAATATCGTGATCGTAGGTTTGTTATGCGCATCCAGCTCTTCCAGTGTTTTGTGTACCACGCTCAGCTGAGCTTCATAATTAGGATGAGAGATGTCTACCACATGCAATAATATGTCTGCCTCGCGTACTTCATCGAGCGTGCTCTTAAAGCTTTCTACAAGATGGTGAGGGAGCTTCCTGATGAACCCTACCGTGTCGCTTAACAAAAACGGGGTTCTTTCGAAAACAACTTTTCTTGTGGTGGTGTCGAGCGTTGCGAATAATTTATTTTCGGCGAATACTTCGCTTTTGCTGAGGAGGTTCATAATTGTCGATTTGCCCACATTCGTGTAGCCCACGAGTGCCACTCTTATAAACTCGCCCCTGTCTTTGCGCTGGATGAACGCCTGCTTATCAATTTCCGATAATCGTTTTTTCAGCAATGATATCTTATCTCTTACAATACGACGGTCAGTTTCTATTTCAGTTTCACCAGGACCTCTTGTACCAATACCACCTCCCAATCGTTCAAGGTGACTCCACATACCTCTCAGTCTTGGCAACACGTACTGGTATTGTGCCAGCTCCACCTGTGTTTTTGCCTGGGCTGTTTTTGCGCGGCTCGCAAAGATGTCGAGGATGAGGTCCGAGCGGTCGATGACCTTTATATCCAAAATCTTTTCAATGTTTGAGATCTGTGAGCCACTGAGCTCATCATCAAATATGGCGGTTTGAATATCTTTACCGTCGATGTACCGTTTTATTTCTTCAAGTTTGCCTTTCCCGATGAATGTGCGGCTATCCGGGTGGGGCAAGCGCTGCGCGAATCGTTTTACGGCTGTGGCACCTGCGGTTTCCGCGAGAAAGGCGAGCTCTTCGAGATATTCTTTAACCTCAACTTCGGTTTGATCTTTTGTAATCAGTCCTACCAGTATTGCTTTTTCTTCCAGCCTCTTTTTCTTCTTTTCGAGCATGTTTTTAACTGGTTTGTTTGTTTCACGCAAAAGCGCGCATTTCACGCAAAGGCGCAAAGGTTCGCAAAGACGCTAATTTTCTCCCTTATCCTCCTACAACCCGCTCACCGTTATACCAACCGAATACGGCCTTACATCAGGACCGAAACCTTCCTTGATAAACTGATTGATCTGGTACGTTCCAAACAATGAAAAACTTCCAAAGCCAATACGCGCCAGCGCAGCGATTCTTGTTGTATTGAAATATCTTTTCGACTTTTCTTTCTGAATATAACTGCTGATGGTGTTGCCTGAACTGTTCAACAAATTTTTTCCTTTTGTTCCGGCACCAATCATCAGTCCTGCCTTAGCACCTATTGCAAATTTCAGGCTCTTCTTTGGTGTTTCAGGGTGCAGCATGTATCTGAATTCTACAGGAGCTTCAACATAAGTAGTGAGCAGCTTGTATTTTTTGAAATGATTTGTGTCGCTTACATTATTAAAAGTTAGCCTGTTGCCCTGCTTTCCGGTTATATCTATATAGGTGTCTTTAAAATAGATGTTACTGCTGCCGATTCCCGCTCCAAGAGCTAAGCTCATATGTGGATTATTTTTAAAAGGAAAATCGAACATCAGGTACATGTTGAAGCTTCTAGACAAACCCCCGGTATGAATACTGTCGTTTTTACCTGTCCAGTTATCGATACCGATCTGGATCATAAAATGGTCTTTCGAGCGTCCGGCCACTGCCAACTGTTGTATGCTCAGGGTATTTCTCCTTTTATTTTCGTTTTCAGTCTTTTCGATCAGATCATTAGGGTTAGTGACCGCCAGGGTGTCACCTGCCTGTGGAATCGTGTCGGTAACCGGATTTACAGTGGTTGAATCCTGAGAAAACACAAAAAAAGTAGAGATAAGCCCTATGGTCAGAGCGAACAGTTTTTTCATAATGTCAATTGAATGTCAAATGTATTCCTGCTATTTTATAACAAAAGGTTAAGAACGGCGGCAATTTACACACTATACATCTTTAAAAACCTGTTTTTGAAGTTTTCTTCCATCGACATAAGCAGTCAGCCGTTCCAACCGTTGGTATCTTCTACAAAAACAGGACCGCCCGGAATAATGATCATGACTCACCCGAGGGAATGTAATCCGTAGAATAACTGTGTAACCGCTACGCCTGTTTTTAATGCCAGCTTAAAGGTTACAATAGCTTATCATGAACGCAATCGTATGCGTTATCACCGTTGCCCGAGCGGTTTTTTGCATATCTTGATTCCTTGTTATGATGAACAACTTTATTTATATCCTATTTGTATTCGTGGCGATGTTGTCGTCATCAGGAATCCATGCGCAGCATAATGATTACAGGGTTAAATACCTTACCAACAGCAAGATAAAAGTCGACGGGCGGCTTAAAGAAAGTGACTGGAAAAAATGCAAGAGGATTACCAACTTTGTATCTCCCTGGAAGAATGTTCCTCTTGAAAGCACTGTATTTCGTGCAGCATACGACGAAAGGAATTTCTATTTTGCATTCGAAGTGACCGATAACAAAATTATCACGTCCCCGAAAAAAGAGGAGATCGCTGCAACTGAGGCCGACAGGGTGGAATTATTTTTTTCGCACGATACATCAATGATACCTTACTACTGCTTTGAAATGGCACCCAATGAATTGGTGTACGATTATAAAGCGCAATTCCACCGCCAGTTCTTTGCCGAATGGCGCGCTGCCGGTGTTACTGTGAAAGCCTGCATTTCGAAAAACAAATATGTAATTGAAGGGGTAATGCCTCTCTCACTCATTGCGCAGATCAATGGAACAACTTCATCTCTTCGCGGAACGTCTGTGTTAGCAGGTGTATTTCGTGCGGATAAAGACATTGTTTCTTCATCTGAAGATGATTTCACGTGGATCAGCTGGATACGCCCCAACGCTGATCAACCGGATTTCCATATTCCATCTGCACTTGGCACATTCAAATTTGAATAACATTATTATGTCACACCAGTTTTCCCGACGGTCGTTACTTACAAAATATTTACCCGCAATTGGCATGGTGCTTTCACCCCCTGTGCTTAATCATCTTTTTGCTGCCGGACGCCCGAAAGGCCTTACTTCAAGGGGAGTGGTTTTAACGGTAGACGATCTCGCAACGCTCGACTGGCCCCGACTGGCAAAGGATGCAGGTCTTACCACCATCGGCACACACGTTACGCCCTCGCAGGTAGCAGGGTTTGTACAATCGGACAAGGGACAGAAGTTCCTTGCGGATTGTAAGAAATACAATCTGCACGTTGAACATGAGCTGCATGCCATGAAAGATCTTCTTCCGCGAGATCTCTTTGAAAAAAATCCGGACATGTTCCGCATGAGCAAAGAAGGAGTACGTGTACCCGATTTCAATTCATGCGCTCATTCTGCAAAAGCACTCAATATCATTGCGGAAAATGCGCTTAAATATGCACACTTACTGCCATCTACTACAGGCCGGTACTTTTATTGGATGGATGACGGAGCGCCTATGTGCTATTGCGAGCATTGTAAAGACTTTTCAGAATCGGAGCAGGCCTTATTGATTGAAAATGCTATAATAAAAAAATTACGAAGAAAAATTCCTGGTGCTACACTTGCACATCTCGCTTACGTCAGCACCATGAAGCCGCCACAAAAAGTGGAACCTGAAAAAGGTGTGTTCCTCGAATTTGCACCAATATATCGCTCATGGGCCAAACCGTTAAATGATGTTGCGGCACTGCCTGATATCAACATGCCAGATGATGGTGCGCAGCTTCCGCATGGAAAAACACTCGAACTGCTGAAAAGCAATCTTCAAGTATTTCCGGCTGAAACAGCACAGGTTCTTGAATACTGGCTTGATGTTTCTTTACAAAGCAGATGGGAAAAGCCTGCAGTTAAATTATCGTGGCATCCCGAAGTTTGCGACAGTGATGTGAACACTTATACCAGTTTAGGCATTCACCATGTCACCAGCTTCGCCGCATACATCAACGCGGATTACCAGAAAATGTACGGGGATTTATCATTCATAAAAGAGTATGGCCGTATATTGAAAAAATACGCGATAAAGAAATAGGTTCTTTCCTGAACTGAAAGTATACAACTCAAAACACGTATAACGTCGCAGAGAGAGAAAAGAAGTTATTTTGTATGGGCTAACTGCATTCATTACTCCTAATTGTTCCATTATTGATTGTTAGCCAAAAGAACACCGAGAACCACATACTCATCCCAAGGAAGAAATTGACTAATTTTTATAAAAGTTACAATTCTCCGATATGTTAGAACCCTTTACAATCAGCTGGTATGGTCCTTTTCGTAATTGTGTTGTTACAATGGGCAAAATGTTAGTTCCTTTTTTTAACACTACACTTTCTTTTATTAACACTTGTCCAGTATAATTGAAAATCATCAATGACCCCATGATTTTTTGCGGGATCACTATTTTAATATACATTTTTTCATTACAAGGGTTCGGCCATAATTTCATTTGTTCAATAGTGGTAATTTTAACCACTTTTGAATACGAGGATACATTATTTCTATCCATTAACTTAATGCGATAAAATGTATATGGACGTGGCTGGACAACAGGAATTATTAAGACCTGATCATCTTCAAGAATCGTATCCGTCAAGTCAACGGACAATACAGATTCAAATGTATTGCCATCAGCACCTTCAATAATAAGTGAGTCCAAATAATTTATTCCCTTAAGCCGGGTGGAGAAGGTCATTTTATCATTGTTCTTTCCGAAGTAATCAAATGCAATGATCTTATATGGCAAAATCACACCATAGCAATTGAATATGAAAAAGTCAAATGACTTTAAATTGCAACCTGATGAAGAACCCACGGTAATGCGGTACCTCCCATAAAACAAATTATTGATGTCTACTGAAGGTGAAGAAGAATCAATTCCATAAGTGTACTGGTCTGCTGCATTGAATAAATTATTGCTATCTGCATCATATGCTAGCGTATAAGTCATCGGAAATAAACTGGCAACATTGCTCGCACTAACATTAATGGATATACTACCGGTGGTGCCATTACACTGTGAAGCATTTAATGTTGTAAAGGTGTATGATGCAGATGACGAACTGCCTGTTTTATTAGGTGCATTAGCACTGATATCTGTTGTTTTTACCCACCCACAATCACCGTCTACTCTTCGTGCAAAACTATTGTCAATACCTGTTGCTACGTTTACAGCCTCATACGATATTGGCATGGTGGACAGGTCAAATGTTCTTGATGTACACGAATTGCTTAATGAAGCCGTGGTAATTGAAACAGATGAACTGGGTGTTGAAGACCTGGAAACGGCATCTAAAACATTCAGGTTGGGATCAAGGAGAACAATTTTTTCGTTAGAAGATCCGCCGTTTTTCATAAAGCCGTCTCCTGTTGTAGGAATGGGCAGGTTAGTGCAATTACAGGTTGTCCAGTTCAGATCAACCCCAATAGCACTATCAATATTTCCGCAGCCTTGATTTAGTGTATTTTGACCTGATAAAACATAATATTCGCCTGCTGCAATGATGGTATTTGCCGGGATCGTGACCGAATACTGTCCGTTGGTAACAATATAACAACCAATGTTCATCGGTCCCGGACCGAAATTCATCAACTCAATAAATTCGCTAGTGGTGTTGCAGCCGGACCATGGCATGAACTCATTCACTACTACTCTACCTTGAGCATGAGAAGTGGTGCAAACAAAAAATGATGCACATAGCAAAAAGACTAACTTAACAAAATATGAACTTAGTGTTTTCAAGGGTTCGGATTAATGTACCAAAGTACTTGGTATAAACGAAAATGCATATAGGATTAGTATCATTTTTTATATTTCTTCGTCGAACTAATATGCGTATTTATACAATTAAAGAAGGGTACCTTTACGCAGTGATTAGCACCGTATTGCCAAGAATCCGCTTCCCGCAGGCAAGTAAGAGCTAGAGGAGGAGGGAAGAGCTATGAGAT
>DATLDR010000269.1:0-19861 GCA_035525775.1 Flavitalea sp. | reverse complement strand
CTGCGCTTTTCATCCTTCAGCGCGTCCTTGATCTTTGTTTTTGCTTTTGCTGTTACAACCAGGTTCAGCCAGTCTTCATTAGGCCTTTGTTTGCCGGAAGTAATAATTTCCACCTGATCGCCGCTTCTGAGCTTATGACTGATAGGTACCAGCTTGTGGTTTAATTTCGCACCGATACATTGGGATCCTACCATACTATGTATAGCAAAGGCAAAATCAAGTGCTGAAGACCCCACAGGCAGCATTTTTACATCGCCCTTGGGTGTGTACACATATATTTCTTCGGTAAGGAAACTTGTTTTGAAATCCTGTAAAAAATCTACGGAATCAGTATCCTGGCTTCCAATAACTTCCCTGATCTGCTGGAACCATTTTTCAAATCGTCCCTCATCATTTCCGCCTTCTTTATACTTCCAGTGAGCCGCAAGTCCTTTTTCGGCAATCTCATTCATTCTTTTTGTTCTGATCTGAACTTCCACCCATTTTCCCTGTGGTCCCATAACGGTTGTATGCAGCGCCTCGTATCCGTTTGATTTGGGATTGCTCAGCCAGTCACGCAGACGTTCGGGAGATGGGGTGTATTCATCGGTAATGAAAGAATAAACCTTCCAGCAATCTTCCTTTTCTTTTTCAGGCGGTGAGTTAAGGATCACTCGAATGGCGAACAGATCATACACTTCCTCGAACTCCACTCCTTTCTTCTGGATCTTATTCCAGATGGAATGAATGCTTTTGGGGCGGCCATAAATTTCAAAGTCGAATGCTCCTTTTTCCAGCTTGTCGCGGATTGGTCGTATAAATTCATTGATGTACCTCGAGCGTTCCCGTTTGGTTTCAGCAAGTTTCCTGGCGATTTCCTTGTACGCTTCCGGTTCAAGGTACTTCATGGCAAGATCTTCCATCTCAGTTTTGATATTGTAAAGTCCCATGCGGTGTGAAAGAGGGGCATACACATAAACTGTTTCAGACGATATTTTTAATTGCTTTTCACGCTTCATGTGATCAAGCGTGCGCATATTATGAAGCCTGTCGGAAAGTTTGATCAGGATCACACGCGGATCATCGGTAAGGGTAAGCAAAATCTTCTTAAAATTTTCTGCCTGCTGCGAGGCGCTTACATCAATAACGTTTGATATCTTGGTTAATCCATCAACAATGCGGGCTATTTCGGAGCCAAAAGTTTTTTCAATGTCTTCAAGCGTAACATCGGTGTCTTCAACTGTATCGTGTAACAGACAACAAATTGTTGACCTCACGCCCAGGCCGATTTCTTCAACGCATATTTTGGCCACGGCCAGAGGATGAAGGATATAAGGTTCGCCGCTTTTACGGCGCATGGTTTTATGAGCATCCGCTGCCATCTCAAATGCCAGCCGGATCAGTTCTTTATCACCGGGTTTTAATTTGGGTTTTAAGGAACGGAGGAGTGCTCGGTACTCCCTTATTATCAGTTTCCTTTCCTGGTCGTGGTTCAGACTATATTTCGGTTGCACTGCAACATTATCCATCACTACGAATTTACATAAATTGGCTGGTTTTCATGAAACACCTTAATTTTGCACCCCAATCTCAGAAAAAGCGGATGTGGCGAAATTGGTAGACGCACTAGACTTAGGATCTAGCGCCGCGAGGCATGGGGGTTCGAGTCCCTCCATCCGCACTAAGTAAAAAATTAAAAGGGAAAAATTAAAAGGGATTTACACTTTTAACTTTCCAGAATGAAGTTTTAAGCTAAAAGAATATGGCAACAGTTACCAGAGAAAATATTGGAGTGCTGAATGACAAGATCGTAGTGAAGGTGAACAAGGAAGATTATCTTTCTTCGTTCGAAAAGACACTGAAAACATACAGCAAATCCGCAAACATACCGGGATTCAGAAAAGGAATGGTACCTGCCGGCATCATTAAAAAAATGCACGGACAGGCAGTGTTCACAGATGAAGTGCTGAAAACTGTTGAGAAGGAGCTGACGAAATATATGGATGATGAGAAGCTTGATATATTCGCACAGCCGCTTCCTCTTGCTGAGAATGACGCAAGAAACCTCGATGTAAACAATCCTGCTGAATATACTTTTGGATTTGAAGTGGGGTTGAAACCGGATTTCAAGCTCGCCGATCTTTCACAGGATAAAGTTAAGTACTACAAAATTGGTGTAACTGATGAAATGGTGAACCAGCATTTAGAAAGATTACAGAAAGGGTACGGCAAAAAGATAGATGCGGATGCAGGCAACGAAGAGGAGAACATAGAAAAAGCTGAAATAAATGAAGAGCTTTTTAAAGCTGCATATCCTGCTAAGGAAATAAAAACTGAGGAAGAATTCAGGGCTGAAATAAAAAAAGATATAGAAGCTTATTGGGAAAATGAATCAAAAAAACATTTTCAGCATGAGATCTATCATAAGCTTCTCGATAGTTCCGAAATTACTTTTCCTGAAAGCTTTCTGAAGAGATGGCTCGAAACCGGAAATGAAAAACAGAAAACACCTGAAGAAGTAGAAAAGGAGTATCCAGGGTTTATAAACCAACTTAAATGGACGCTCATCAACGACCGGATAGCCCAGGAAAATAATCTTGAGATATCTCCTGATGACATCAAGCAGTTTGCGAAGAAGCAATTATTCGGATACATGGGCATGCAGATGATGGATGAAGAACAACCCTGGGTGGAAGAGTACCTGAATAAAATGATGCAGGACAGGAAATTTATTGATGACTCTTACTACCGGTTAAGAACAGAAAGGATTTTTGACTGGGCGGAAGCTAAGGTGCAGAGAGATGAAGTAGAAATCAATGCAGAAGAATTTGAGAAGATGGCGCATGAGCATCAACATGAGCATTGAGGAGAAGGAAGAAGTGAGAAGGGAGAAGTGATAAGTGATTAGCCAGAAGGTATAAGTCAAGTGTATCATTTAAATTATTTGCAATGGCAAGCTGAATTTCAACTTGCCTTTTTTTATTAAACCTTTTCTTCCATCTTCCCTACCCCTTCATCTCGTTGCCTTTTTGGCAGTTTAAAAGTTTGGACAGACATTTGGTAGATTATAGAACTTATATCAGAAAAAAAACACTATGGATTATCAGAAGGAATTTGAGAAATATGCAGTAAAGCACCGCAATATTTCTTCCAACACCCTAAATGCCTACACGAAACACCAGGTTACCAATCTTACTCCAAATATTATTGAAGAAAGGCCGATGAATGTGGCTGTGATGGATGTATATAGCCGTCTGATGATGGACCGGATCATTTTTCTGGGATACCCCATAAATGACGAAGTGGCAAATATTGTGACGGCTCAATTGCTTTTTCTTGAAAGCACAGATCGCAGCAGAGACATTCAGATGTACATCAATTCTCCGGGAGGTAGTGTTTACTCAGGCCTTGGTGTTTATGATACCATGCAATATATCACGCCGGACGTGTCCACAATCTGTATCGGCATGGCTGCATCTATGGGCGCTGTATTACTTACCGCAGGTGCACATGGAAAACGCACCGCACTTAAACATGCAAGAGTAATGATGCATCAGCCAAGCGGCGCCATCGGTGGACAGGCAAGCGATATTGACATTACAGTTAATGAAATAAGAAAAGTAAAAAAGAATCTTTACGATATTCTTTCATTCCACACCGGTAAAACAAACAAACAGATCGAAAAGGACTGCGACCGTGATTACTGGCTTACGGCAGAAGAATCGAAGGAATATGGCCTGGTTGATGAAGTGCTCATCATGAATCCCAGGAAAGAAAAGAAAGATATCTAGTAAAATAAACTTAATGAACAGATCATGAATATGAAGTCAAAATATCTGATTAATGCTTATAGAATGGATGAAGAAGAAGAAGAAGAGGAACCAAAGGAAAATGAGAAAAGTGGTGAGATGAGCATGCTTATGAAGAAACTTGAAAAGTATTTCTTCGAAACGCGTGCGATTTATTTATGGGGAGCAGTTGACGATAAAACCGCAAAAGAGGTGACCACGAAGATGCTGCTGCTCGACATGGACAAACCTGGAGAAGAAATAAAATTTTATATAAATAGCCCTGGTGGGGTGGTGACAAGTGGAATGGTGATCTACGACACAATGAAAATGTTAAAAAGTCCAGTAAGCACTATATGCATGGGTCTTGCTGCATCAATGGGATCGATACTGTTGAGTGGCGGAGTGAAAGGACGCCGGTTCATATATCCTCATGGCGAAGTGATGATCCACCAGCCAAGTCTTGGAGGACATATCCAGGGCGTAAGCATTGATCTTGAGATCACTGCAAAGCAGACACGTCGTGTTAAAGAGATAGGCGCGAGGATATTAGCAGAAAACTGTGGGAAGAAAGTTGATCAGATCATGAAGGATTTTGACCGCGATTACTGGATGGATGCCAAAGAATCAATTGAATATGGAATAGTTGATGAATTGGTTGAGCGGTTATAACTATCCTTGTTTGTAAAAGAAAAGTTCGGGACCTTTGAAGTATGGCGAAAACAACATTGCATTGTTCATTTTGCGGCCGGAGCCGTGATGAAGTGAAAATTCTTATAGCGGGTCAGGAAGGTCATATCTGTGAAAATTGTGTTGAACACGCACGTGAAATTATTGATCAGGAGCTGATGGTGAAAAATGAAAATGCTTCGCCTTCACAATTCAAGCTCAACGTTAAGAAGCCTATTGAAGTAAAGAAATTCCTCGATGAATATGTAATTGGTCAGGACGACGCAAAGCGTGTGCTGGCTGTTGCTGTCTATAATCATTACAAGCGCCTTCAGCAGAAGCCGGCCGACAACGATATTGAAATTGAAAAAAGCAATATCATAATGGTTGGTGAAACAGGTACAGGAAAAACGCTTCTCGCAAAAACTATAGCAAAGCTGTTGAACGTTCCTTTTGCAATAGTTGATGCTACTGTATTTACGGAAGCCGGCTATGTAGGTGAAGATGTAGAAAGCATTCTTACAAGGCTGCTGCAGGTTTGCAATTACGATGTTCCTGCAGCGGAACGTGGCATTGTGTATATAGATGAAATTGATAAGATAGCGAGGAAGGGCGACAATCCTTCTATCACTCGCGATGTTAGTGGTGAAGGTGTGCAGCAGGGATTATTGAAATTGCTTGAAGGAACAGATGTGCTTGTACCTCCGCAGGGTGGCAGAAAGCATCCAGAACAAAAGCTTATCAAAGTGAACACACACAATATACTTTTCATTTGTGGGGGTGCCTTTGATGGGATTGATAAAGTGATCGCAAGAAGAGTAAATACCAATTCAATAGGATTCAATGTAAATAAGGAATTGCAGGAGCACATGAAGAAAAATCTTCTTCAGTACGTAAATGCCCGCGACCTCAAAACATTCGGTCTTATTCCGGAATTACTTGGTCGTCTTCCTGTTGTAACTTATCTGAATCCGCTGGATGCAGAAACATTGCGCTCTATTCTTACAGAGCCAAAAAATGCGCTCATCAAGCAGTACAGGAGACTATTCGAACTTGAGGGTATCAAACTTACCATCGATGATGCTGTATTCGATTTCATGGTTGAAAAAGCACTTGAGTATAAACTTGGCGCCCGGGGATTGAGAAGTATCTGTGAAAGCATTTTAAATGATGCCATGTTCGAGCTGCCATCTTCGAAACAAACAACGCTGCATCTTGATCTTGAATATGCTGAAAAGAAATTCAGCAAGAGCAAGATAAGCCTGTTGAAAGTTGCATAATAATAATTATGATGATAGATCTTATAGAAAAGCTTAAGCTACAGGTAGGCATTACCGATGAACAGGCTTTGAAATCAATTGAGGTGATCAAAGATTTTGTAAAAGAAAAATTTCCAATGTTCGGCGGTGCTATTGATGATGTGTTCAAGAAATATCAGCCAGATGAAAAAGATGATTTCATGCCCTGATTATTTCAACAATTCCCTTGATATAACAAGTTTCTGGATTTCTGAAGTTCCTTCACCTATTGTACATAATTTACTGTCTCGGTAGAATTTTTCAACGGGAAAATCTTTGGTATATCCATAGCCTCCAAATACCTGTACTGCATCGTTTGAAACTTTTACAGCTACCTCGCTTGCAAAATATTTTGCCATAGCTGATTCTTTAGTCATCGACTCTCCCCTATTCTTAAGATCAGCTGCCTGGAAAGTAAGCATTTCTGCAGCCATGATATCTGTCGCCATATCTGCAAGTTTAAAGGCAATTCCCTGGAAACTGGCTATAGGTTTATCGAACTGCTGCCTTTCTTTTGAATATTGTACCGAAGCCTCATAAGCGCCTTTTGCAATTCCAAGGGCCAATGCCGCAATAGATATTCTACCTCCATCGAGAATCTTCATTGCCTGCTTGAATCCGTCACCCACTTCTCCTAACCTGTTTGCATCAGGAACCCGGCAATTATCAAAGATCATTTCTGCAGTTTCACTCGCCCGCATGCCGAGTTTATTTTCTTTTTTTCCGCCTGAAAATCCAGAAGTACCTCTCTCAACAATAAATGCTGTGGAATTACTTTTCTGTCTCGGATCTCCTGTTCTGGTCATTACTACTGCTACATCGCCGCTTATTCCATGGGTGATCCAGTTCTTAGTTCCGTTAATTACCCAATGGTCACCTTCTTTCACTGCTGTGCATTTCATGTTTCCGGCATCACTTCCTGTATTGGGTTCGGTAAGTCCCCAGGCACCAATGAATTCTGCGGTAGCAAGCTTTGGCAGGTATTTCCTTTTCTGATCTTCATTAGCGAATGTCATTATGTGGCCTGTACATAACGAATTATGCGCAGCCAGGCTCAACCCAATTGAACCACAAACTTTTGCTATCTCCTGTATTACTGTAACATATTCAAAATAAGTTAACCCTGCGCCGCCATATTCTTCCGGAACGAGCACACCCATAAATCCAAGCTTTCCCATTTCTTTGAAAACGTTTACCGGGAATTCCTGTGATTCATCCCACTTCATTACATGGGGCTTAATATATTGTTGGGCAAATTCTCTGGCTGATAAAGCTACCTGCGACGTAAGTTCCGAAACTTCAAAATTCATAAGAGTGTAAAATAAGCCATTAATTAAGAGACTAACAAGTGTTAACCCTTAGTTATTATGACTTTTACCTCTTAAGTAACATATATAAAATTGCTGCAATGCATGATCCGATGATGGGTCCGATTATCGGAATCCATGCATACTTCCATTGGCTAGAGCCTTTATCTTTCATTGGTAAAAAACTATGAACTAGTCTTGGACCCAGATCCCTCGCGGGATTGATAGCATAGCCGGTTGTACCCCCAAGTGATAAACCTATTGCCCAAACGAGGAAGGCCACGGGAAGTGCGCCTAATGAACCTAAGCCGATTGCAGATTTGTGAGAAGTGACTTCAGCGTCACTGAAATAAAAAATCACAAACATCAATACGAACGTGCCGATGATCTCACTCAGCAGGTTGAATAATCGGTTGTGGATAGCAGGTGTGGTGCTGAAAACCGCTAACCTTAATTCAGGATCGGTCGTGGCATTGAAATGATCACGGTACACAAGCCATGTAAGGAAGGAGCCGAAAATGGCACCAATGATCTGGGCAAGTATATATAAGCTGACATCAGACCAGGGAAATTTACCGGTAATCGCGAGTCCTATTGTTACTGCAGGATTAAGATGAGCGCCACTAAAAGGTGTGGCGAACACCACTCCCACGTATACGGCAAGTGCCCATCCCGTGGTTACCACCATCCATCCACCGCTGTAACCTTTTGTTCCTTTCAATACAACATTGGCTACTACTCCAGTACCAAGGAGAATCAAAAGCATAGTACCTATTAGTTCAGCAGTAAATGATGACATAATATAATTTTTTACGGCTTAGATTTATTTGGATAATCGGCCCAGAATTTCACAGTTTCAACCGCTCTTTTCCACTCACTTACTGATTCATTTTTTTGCAGAGAAGGCAGAAATTCTTTATCAAGGGACCATTGTTCTTTTATTTCATTAATGTTTTTCCAGAAACCTGTGGCAAGTCCGGCAAAGTATGCGGCGCCCATTGCAGTTGTTTCCGTGATTTCAGGACGGACGACTTTAACACCCAGAACATCCGCCTGAATCTGCATGAGCAGGTTATTTGTTGTAGCTCCTCCATCCACCCTGAGTTCACGGATGGTTGATGATGAATCGGCTTCCATACTTTTCAAAACGTCCATTGTCTGGAAAGCAATGCTTTCAAGTGCCGCCCTCGCTATGTGCGCTTTTGAGGTGCCTCTTGTTAAGCCTACAATAGTTCCTCTTGCATGCTGGTTCCAGTGAGGTGCACCAAGTCCTGCAAACGCCGGAACGAGATACACACCGTTAGTGTTTTCAACTTTCCCGGCCAGCGATTCAATATCTTTTGATGTTGGTATAATGCCGAGTTCATCTCTTAACCATTGTACCACTGCGCCGGCAATGAAAATGCTTCCTTCAAGTGCATACTCAGTTTTTTCATTCAGTTTCCACGCGATCGTCGTTACAAGATTGTTGCTTGACATAACGGGCTTGTCGCCTACGTTCATCAGCATAAAGCAGCCGGTGCCATAAGTATTTTTGACCATTCCCTTTTGAGTACACATCTGGCCAAATAATGCGGCCTGCTGATCCCCGGCAATGCCAGCGATTGGAATTTTATCCGCAAGTATTCTGCCTGCGGTTTTACCATAAATTTCCGACGAAGAGCGCACATCCGGCAACATTTCGCGGGGAATCGTAAACAATTTTAGCAACTCATGATCCCACTCCGCATCGTTTATATTATAGATCATGGTGCGTGAAGCATTTGTTACATCCGTTACATGCACCTGGCCGGCAGTAAGATTCCATATCAGCCATGAGTCTACCGTTCCGAATGCAAGTGTTCCATTCTCTGCTTTTTCACGGGCACCTTGAACATTATCCAGTATCCATTTTATTTTGGAAGCCGAGAAATATGCATCTACTATCAAACCTGTTTTCTGCTGAATAGAGCTGCCATGTTCCTGCCTTATGCTGTCGCAAAATGATGCTGTTCTCCTGTCCTGCCACACTATAGCATTGTATATGGGTTGCCCGGTAGTGCGGTCCCAAATAATTGTTGTTTCTCTTTGGTTAGTTATCCCGATAGCTTCAATGTCGGATGGCTTTAACCCGGCTTTGATGATTGATTCGGTAAGTACGGTTGCCTGAGTAGACCATATTTCCATAGGATCGTGTTCCACCCAACCTGCCTGCGGATAAAACTGCCTGAACTCTTTTTGCGCTACCGATACAATCTTGCCGGAATGGTTGAATATAATAGCACGTGAGCTCGTCGTACCCTGATCGAGAGATAAAATATAGCTGGGCATAGCAAGTTAGTTTACCGGTTCAATGTATAATGATAGGCAATTTTATAAAATTCGTGTACTTGTTCATTTTTTCTATCCGCGCTCCACCCGGCTTCTATCCCGAATATATCTGCAATGGCCGGTGCAGCTTTTATCGCTGCGGCAGCATCGAGAAATAACAGACGCAACCTCCTTGCCAGTACGTCCTCAATAGTTCTTGCCATTTCATTACGAATTGCCAGTACTACTTCCGCGTGCGTATAAGCATGACCGGTAACCAACTTTTGTGATAATGCCGGTGAATCAGCCATGAGCTGCATGATGAGCTGTTCATCTGTTCCATAAACAGACAGACGCGTACCAGATACTTTTCCCAATCCATGGAGACCTTTGTCAGCCGTAACGCTTGTGACAGTTGCGATACCCATGGCTTTCATTGCGAGGTCAACAGTTTCTTCAGCCATTTTTCTGTAAGTGGTCCATTTACCTCCTGTTATTGTTATTAAACCGGATTTACTGGTGAATAACTTATGATCCCTGGAAAGCTCTTTAGTGGACTTTGCATTGTCAGAGGACGCAGCAAGTGGCCGCAGACCTGCAAAAACACTGAGAACATCTTTTTCATTTGGTGCATTTAACAAGTATTTATTGATTGTGCCCAGGATAAATTGTATTTCAGCATTCAGCGCTACAGGCTCCATTGAATGTTCTTTGATCAGGGTATCTGTTGTTCCCAGCAAAAGATGATCATGCCACGGTACTGCAAACAATACACGGCCATCTTCCGTTTTGGGAATAAGCATAGCACTATTGCTATCAATGAATTTCTTTTCCACTACTATATGAACACCCTGACTAGGTTGCACCGTTTTATGCGAGGCCGGTTCGTCCATCATCAAAATTTCATCTACAAAAACACCGGTGGCATTGACAAGAACCTTGCATTTTATTTCATATTGATCTTTGGTTTCAACATCATAGACAATTGCTCCCGTAATTTTTCCATCCTGTTTGATTATTCCTGTTACTTTAAAATAATTCAATACGACTGCTGATGATTCTATCGCTGTTTGCGCAATGTTTACAGCAAGCCGTGCATCATCAAACTGGCCATCGAAATATTCAACGCCTCCTTTTAATCCATCGCAGTTGATATGGGGCAGCCTTTCTGATATCTTATTCCTGCTGATAAATTTTGATCTGCCCAATCCGAAGCTGCCTGCTAACAGATCATACATTCTCAGGCCCAACGAATACTTTATAACATCCCAGTATGAATAGCATGGAATAATGAATGACTGGCCATGCACAACATGCGCGGCATTTTTAATCAGCAGATCTCTTTCGTGGAGTGCACTGTATACTAGCTTTATGTTGCCCTGACCAAGATATCTAACACCTCCGTGAATAAGTTTTGTACTCCTGCTGGAGGTGCCTTTCGCGAAATCGTGCTGTTCAAAAAGTACAACAGATAAACCTCTCAATGATGCATCAAGTGCTACTCCAAGCCCGGTGGCACCGCCCCCTATGATAAGGACATCCCAAATCTTATTCTGACTTAACTGCTGTTTTAAAATCTCCCTGTTAAACAGGCTGCTTGCAGGCATTAATGCGCATTTCCTACAAATTAAATTATATCACCTCATTTAAACGAAATATAAGGGATCAATTTTTTCAGTGCATTTTCATCTATGTTGTCCAATCGTGACAGATCACCAATTGAATTGAATGATCCATGCTGCGAACGGTAAGCCACCAGGGCATTGGCCATATCCCAACGTATATAAGGGTGCCCTTTAAGCGTTTCCTTTTCTGCTGTATTAATATCTATCTTTTTTATATTGCCGGGATTACAGCGGAGCATCGGTGCAATCATCGTGTAAACGGAATCCTGAATTCCATATACTTCCCGGATTTGTTCAATTTTATAAAATCCACCCAGTTTTTCCCTGAACAATACAATTCGTGCAGCAAGTTTGCTTCCTATACCAGGCAAAGCAATGAAAGCATTGGTATCTGCCTTGTTTATTTCGAAAGGTTCATTCTTCCTGTAAAACTTACTTCGAGGCGTATTTTTCTTTTGTACCCACTCTTGTTTATTTTTTTCTGTATCGTTGTTATATGAGGCAGAATCATGAAATGCCATGATTGGAACAGATGAAGCCGCTTGTGGCGGTCTATTAAAATATTTTGGGATCACCACTACAACTAGCACTAAAATGATCAGGGAAATTATTCCGGACCGCTCACGTTTTGTAAATGCGAAATATTCCTTTGCTTTCATATGATTTGATTTAAAAGCAAGGTAGAATGCCTACTCATGTTTCCAGTGGGCTTTTAACGTAATTGTTACAGTGAAATCACCAGCTTGTCAAAAGCGAGAGAGATACCAGGAGGAAGCTCTTTATTGATATCTTCATGCAAGCCCATCTGATGGCTCATATGAGTAAAGAAAGTTTGAGGCACCTGAAGTTTTTGTGCCATTTCCACTCCTTCCTTTAAATTAAAATGAGAGATATGCGGTTCTTTACGAAGGGTATTCAGCGTAAGAAATTTCGAGCCTAAAATTTTTTTCTGCTCATTTTCCTCTATACGGTTCGCATCGGTGATGTACGTAAAATCCCCGATACGATACCCCAGTACAGGCATCTTCATGTGCCATACCATTATGGGAATTACATTTATATCACCAACGTAAAATGGGTCGAAAGCAATTGTATTAAGCTTTATCTCGGGCACCCCTGGATATTTTGTATCTGCAAAAGCATATGGAAACTCACGAATAAGCACAGCCTGCGTCATTTCATTTGCATACACCTCCATTGGTTTACCGCTGAAAAAATTATAGGCGCGTACATCATCCAGTCCTGCCACATGATCCTTATGTGGATGAGTGAAAATTATCGCATCAAGATGCTTAACATTTTCGCGGAGCATCTGGTAACGGAAATCCGGTCCGGAATCTATGACAAGAGTTGTAGAGGAAGAACGTACAAGAAGGCTCGACCGCAGGCGTTTGTCTTTTTTATCGGTTGATAAGCATACCTCGCAACTGCATCCTATCATGGGAATGCCGCCACTGGTGCCGGTGCCAAGAAAAGTAAAAGAGAGTGAATGTGAAGCCACTTATCAAATCTAAATAAATTCAGGCTTTGGCGTGAATATGGTCGTATGTTTTACGAGCCTCCAGGCTAAGTGCAGTGGGGTCAGGAATAAGTTTGGGGATAATGTCTATAAGTGTATTGATACGGCCTTCGAGCTGAAGAAACTTATTTAATACCACAACTTTTTTCTGTTCAAGTATACAATAGCCGCTCTGGAAAGTGCCGCGCTCATAACGAACAACGTATTCCACGTCTGAAAGAAGTTCTTCCAATTTATCAAGTGTATGCTGTGTGTATTTCATTGTTGCGAAGGTAAGCAGTTTCGGCAGAAGGCATAGTTAAACGGTACACGAATACTCTACCCCCTGCTACCCATACGGATAACAGGAATGATCATTTCTTCGAGACTTATGCCCCCATGCTGAAACGTATTCCTGTAATAATTCACGTAATAATTATAATTATTCGGATAACAGAGGTACACATCTTCTTTCGCGAAGATGTAAGACGAGTTGACTGTAGGCACCGGCAAACCTGCTTCACGCGGTTCACGGAAGGCCAGCACCTCCTTTGACTCATAATTCAGATTACGGCCATGCTTATATCTGAGATTAGTGGTTGTTTGCTTATCGCCTATCACTTTTACCGGCGATTTCACACGCACACTTCCGTGGTCGGTGGCCAGTACAAGATTCATCTTCTTGTCTGCAATTTTTTTCAAAGCCTGGTGAAGCGGCGAATGCTCGAACCAGCTTTTTGTAACCGACCTGTAGCTTGTTTCATCACCTGCCAGCTCTTTCAAAACTTCCATTTCAGTACGGGCATGGCTCATCATATCTACAAAATTGTAAACAATTATATTCAGATCATTACCCATCAGGTTATGAATATTGTTCACAAGATCCTGGCCGGCCTGATAATTCAACACCTTGGTATAGGAAAACTTAATATCGTCCCTTTTAAGTTTTTTCAGATGCGCCCTTATAAATTCTTCCTCATGCAGATTCTTTCCTCCTTCATCATCATCATTTTTCCAATGCTGGTGAAAGTTCTTTTCGATATCCACGGGCATCATTCCGGCAAATAATGCATTGCGGCTATATTGTGTAGCCGTAGGCAGTATGCTGTAAAAGGTATCTTCATCCAGGATTCGGAAGCTTTCCGCAAAAACAGGCTGAATTGCCTTCCATTGGTCGAACCGCAGATTATCGAGTAAAATAAAAAAGGTAGGAACACCCTTTTCTATGTGAGGAAGCACCTTGAACTTTAACAGCGTATGAGACATGATGGGACCATCCCCCGATTTAGGATCTACCCATTTTGCATAGTTGCGGGAAACAAATTTAAAAAATTCTGTGTTAGCCTCACTTTTCTGAGTGTGAAGCACGTCGGTCATTTCCGGGCTATCACTTTTTTCCATTTCTAGTTCCCAATACACCAGCTTTTTGTAAATGTCCATCCATTCATTGTGATCAGGATTGCTGTTCAGCGCCATAAAAAGATTGCGGAACTGCTGTTGATAAGCTGTGGTTGTACGTTCTGCTACCAATCGTTTATTATCAATGATTTTTTTGAGGCTCAGCAAAACCTGGTTAGGGTTTACAGGCTTGATCAGGTAGTCAGTTATCTGGCTACCGATCGCATCGTCCATCAGGTTTTCAGTTTCATTTTTTGTGATCAGAACAACAGGAACCTGTGTGTTTATTTCCTTGATCTTTGCAAGCGTTTCCAGACCAGTAATGCCAGGCATTGTTTCATCAAGCAAAACAACATCCACAGGATTATCTTTCAGATAGTCTACAGCATCAAATCCATTGGTAAGTGCACTTACTTCATAGCCTTTATTTTTAAGAAACAATATCTGCGACTGCAAACTTTCTATTTCATCATCAACCCAGAGAATTTTGCCTAAAGCCATAGGGAGGTTGTTTTGTAGTGAGTTGAGTAAATTTAATCTTCCCGCTTTACTTATTGTATTTTTGGCACCTTTGAACATACTTATTTAACAATCCGGCAACAGGAATGGGCAACCGCACACGAAAAATTATAAACGATCCGGTTCATGGTTTTATCACTATTGATGATCCGCTTGTGTCGGACATAATCGCTCATCCTTACTACCAGCGGTTACGACGCATTAACCAGATGGCGTTTGCACACCTTGTTTATCCGGGTGCCATCCATACCCGCTTACATCATTCGCTCGGGGCATATCACCTGATGAGCATGGCGCTTACGGAACTTAAAAATAAAGGGGTAGGGGTTACTGCGGAAGAAGAAACCGCAGCCAAAATTGCCATATTGCTGCATGATGCAGGCCACGCCCCGTTTTCACACGCCCTTGAAAAAATTCTGATCCCGGGTATACATCATGAAACGCTATCCCTGCTGATCATGAAAGTTCTCAATACAATTTTTGAGGGTAAGCTTGAAACTGCTATCGCGATATTCACCGGACAATACCATAAAAGATTTTTGCATCAGCTTGTTTCGGGCCAGCTTGATGTGGACAGGCTCGATTATCTTACGCGAGACAGCTTTTTTACCGGCGTGTCGGAAGGAGTGATTGGATATGACAGGATCATTAAGATGCTTACCGTTCATGACGGTGATCTTATGGTGGAAGAGAAAGCAATATATTCAATAGAAAAATTCCTGGTGGCGCGGCGGTTGATGTACTGGCAGGTTTACCTTCATAAAACAGTTGTAGCCGCAGAAATGATGCTGGTGAATATTGTAAAGCGGGCAAAGGAACTTATTAATAACGGATTTGATGTCCCCTCCACCTCGCATGCATTTGATTTTTTTCTAACGGGTGAGGTGGTGATGGAGCCGGGGCCTCAGTTCGAAAAATTCTGCATGCTGGATGATTATGATGTGATGGCCACAATTAAAAACTGGATGTTTCATCCAGACATGATCCTTTCCACCTTATGCCGGCTGCTGATTGACCGCCAATTGTTAAAAGTGAAATTCCGTGCAGAAGACTTCGATGAAGAATGGGTAGCTGAAACGAGGAATACTATTTGCAAAAAGTTAAATATCACTGAAAAGGAAAGCAGATATTTTATATTTACCGGAGACGCAGAGAATACAACTTATGACCCGAGCGAGGAAAGAATAAATATTTTGTTTAAGGATGGAAATGTAAAAGATATTTCTGAGGTAGATAATGCGCTGATACACCAAACACTGTCTACCCCTGTGAAAAAATTCTATATTTGTTTTTATAACGCATAGACTATGCAATTTACTGCAGCTCAAATAGCCTTAATAATCAATGGAAGGGTCGAAGGCAACCCGGATGCAGTAGTTAGTTCATTTGGAAAGATTGAAGAAGCAAAGCATGACCAACTTGCTTTTCTTGCCAATCCCAAGTACGAAGATTATTTATATACTACAAGCGCATCAATAATTATTCTGAATGAAGCGCAGGAATTAAAACAACCTGTCAAGTCCACACTATTACGTGTAAAAGATTCGTACTCTGCTTTTGCAACTCTATTATCTACCTACCAGGAAATGGTTACACAGCAGATGGTGGGCATTCAGGAACCATGCTATATTTCGAAAACAGCTGTGCTGGGCGAGAATGTTTTTATAGGCGCTTTTGCTTACCTGGGCGACAAAGTGAAAGTCGGTAACAATGTAAAGGTCTATCCAAATGTTTATATTGGTAATAATGTAAGCGTGGGTGACCATTCGATTCTTCATGCGGGTGTTCGAATTTACCACGACTGTGTAGTAGGTAAAGGTGTAAGTATACATGCAGGAACAGTAATAGGAAGTGACGGATTTGGATTTGCTCCCCAAGCAGATGGAAGTTTTAAAAAGGTTCCCCAGATTGGAAACGTTGTTATAGAAGACGATGTGGAAATCGGTGCGAATTCAACAATCGACCGTGCTACCATGGGTTCAACAATCATTAAGTCGGGAGCTAAACTGGACAATCTGATTCAGGTTGCTCATAACGTTGAGGTAGGACATAATACAGTTATTGCCGCGCAAGCAGGTGTAAGTGGCAGTACTAAAATTGGAAACAATGTTATGATCGGTGGCCAGGCAGGCATTGTGGGCCATGTGCAGATAGCAGACAACGCCAAGATCAATGCCCAGAGTGGAGTAAGCAAGTCAATTAAAATACCTCATACAGCAGTAACCGGGTCACCTGCATTTGAATACACAAGTGCATTGCGCAGCCAGGCTGTAACAAGAAATTTACCCGAGCTGGAGAAGCGAATCATAGAGCTTGAAAACCTTGTAAAACAGCTTATGATGGAGAAGGTGGCACCATAATTCTGGAAGCTTTTTCCTTAAGGTTTCATACTTTCGTGCCTATGGAGAGGACCACCAGCAACGGAGATCATTTTCAACATACTATAAAATCAGAGATTACCATTTCGGGGGCTGGAATACATACCGGCCAGGCCGTAACGATGCGATTGAAACCTTCAGAACCGAATACCGGGATAATTTTCCAACGTGTTGATCTTAAGGGCAAACCGATTATAAAAGCAGATGTTGACAATGTGATTGAAACCAACCGCAGCACCACCCTTGAGGCGAATGGTGCGAGGGTGAGCACTATTGAGCACCTTCTCGCTTCGCTTGTGGGAATGCAGGTTGATAATGTACTCATTGAAATTGACGGAGAGGAAATACCTATCCTTGATGGCAGTGCTGAACCCTTTGTTGAGGCACTCGAAAAAACAGGGACGCTTCAACAGGATGCGAAAAAGATATATTATAACATTGAGCACAACATTACATTCGTTGATGAAGAGAAAAAAGTGGAGATGGTTGCTCTGCCATACCATGAATACCGTATCAATACGCTAATCGACTTCAACTCTCCGGTCCTTGGAACGCAACATGCAGCGCTAAAAGATATCACCCAGTTCAATAAGGAAATTGCACCCTGCCGAACATTCTCATTTTTTCATGAGCTCGAATGGCTCCTTGCCAATAACCTGATCAAAGGTGGTGACATTAATAATGCTATTGTAGTTGTAGATAAACCTGTAACGGAAGACCAGGTAAGGCGGATATCGAAAGTGTTTAATAAACATGATGTTAAAGTAAGTGAAGAAGGAATCCTTAATAACCTGAAGCTGCGTTTTCCAAATGAACCTGCCAGGCATAAGCTTCTTGATGTAGTAGGTGACCTGGCGCTGGTAGGATTTCCATTCAAGGCTCATATTATTGCAAACAGGCCCGGACATGCTTCAAATGTTAGGTTTGCGAAAAAGATAAAGGAACATATAAAAAAATATAAGCACAGGCAGGATATACCCAAGTATGATCCGAATAAGCCATCAATACTCGACATTCACGCTATTGAAAAACTTTTACCTCACCGTTATCCTTTTTTATTGGTAGATAAAGTAATAGAGTTGTCAGATAAACACGTAGTAGCTGTAAAGAATGTTACTTACAACGAACCTTTTTTCCAGGGACATTTTCCTGGAAACTGTGTGATGCCTGGCGTGTTGCAGGTTGAAGCTCTTGCACAGGCCGGTGGCTTCCTTGCCATTCCGCGCGACACCGAAGATCAGTACGACACTTACTTTTTAAAAATAGAAAATTGCAAATTCAAGCAAAAAGTAGTTCCCGGCGATACGCTGCTGTTAAGGATGGAACTTTCTAACCCGATAAGACGTGGAATTTGCGAAATGAAAGGGACAATTTTCATCGGAGACAAACTGGTAGCCGAAGCAGACCTTGTAGCTCAAATTGTAAAAAGACCTAAAGCGTAAGTATGATAAGTCCGCTGGCGTATATACATCCTAATGCAAAGATCGGGAACGATGTTACTATAGAACCTTTTGCAGTTATTCATGATAATGTTTCGATAGGAGACAACACACATATTATGTCGCATGCGGTAATCAATGAGCTAACTACTATTGGCCGCCATTGCAGAATTTTTCCAGGCGCCGTAATTGGCGCAATACCACAGGATCTGAAATTCGTAGGCGAAGAAACAACCGTTAGCGTTGGCGACTATTCAACCATCCGTGAATGCGTTACTATAAACCGCGGAACAAAAGACAGATGGAAAACGGAAATAGGCAGCCACTGCCTGCTAATGGCTTACTCACACGTTGCACATGATTGCATCCTGGGAAATAACGTGATCCTTGGCAATGCCGTTCAGCTCGCCGGCCATGTTACTATTGATAATTACGCGATCCTTAGCGGTATGGCGGGCGCTCATCAGTTTACACATATCGGTGAGCATACATATATCGCAGGACATACCGTAATCAGGAAAGATGTACCTCCTTATATAAAAGCTGCGCGAGAGCCCCTTTGTTATATGGGTATTAATATAGTTGGTTTACAGCGACGTGGCTTTTCGAAAGAAAAAATAAATGAAATTTCTGATATCTATCATATACTATTCGTAGAAAAGAATACCACCACAGGCGCCGTTGAAAGCATAGAAAAAAATTTTGATTCCAGTCCTATGAAAGAACAGATCCTCGGATTCATCAATAATTCCAAAACCGGAATTATCAGAAGACCCTCCAAAACTGCCACCGATGCAGATTTCACTTTCTGAAACAGGTAAACGATTCAATCGTGACTGGATCTTCCGCAATTTTTGCTACCAATTTGTTTCCAACTCTACATATGCGATAACAGGACCAAATGGGTCAGGAAAATCAACATTGCTCCAGGTGATTGCAGGTGCAGTTGCCGCAAGTGAAGGAAAAATTACGTATGTAAACGGCAGCAAAGAACTGGAGCAGGATGATTTATTCCGTTACTTATCTATCGCAGCGCCTTACCAGGAACTTATTGAAGAAATGACGCTTTCAGAATTCCTTCATTTTCATTCGACATTCAAACCTCTTATAAGTGCTGTTACGGTTGACAGTATTCCTGAAATGATCAACCTTGAAAATGCAACAGGTAAACAAATTCGATATTTTTCTTCAGGCATGAAGCAAAGGGTAAAACTTGCCCAGGCTTTTTTCTCTGATACTCCTGTATTGTTTCTCGATGAACCATGCACAAACCTGGATGAAAATGGCATTCAGTTGTATCACCGGCTGATAGGTGATTATACATCAAACAGGATCGTGATCGTTAGCTCAAATGATGCAGGCGAATATGGCTTCTGCAAAGAAAAAATTGTAATGGGTAACTTGCACAAAGGATAACAGGTAGGTTATCGTTATATTTTGATTGTAAGATTATCTCTGGCTGGCGATCAAAAGATTAAGATCCGTGTATTTAAGATCAAAGCGCTGGCTCAGGTGGAAATTCGTTAAGGCGCCCTTGAATAAATAAATCCCTGACCTGAGATTAACTTTATGCCATATGAGATTTTCAAACCCGCCATTGTCACCAGCTTCAAGCAGGAGGGGCATAAGAACGCTGCTGATAGCCTGTGATGCTGTTCGCGCAAAACCTGATGG
>DATLDR010000268.1:0-11632 GCA_035525775.1 Flavitalea sp. | reverse complement strand
TACGTTTGTTGTATGTCCGCCCTGAATTGAACAGATAGAGAGTACAGATGGTAAAAAGGGATCATTGTTTCGGCTTACCACCTGCTGCAATGCTACAGTGATATGTGATGCAACAAGTATTGTGTCGGTTGTAAGATGAGGCGCGGCCGCATGGCCTCCGTTTCCTTTTACTGTAATGTAGATCTCATCAGCGCTGGCCATTACTTTGCCGGGGCGGAAGCTGAATTTTCCTACAGGCAGTCCCGGATGAACATGCAACCCAAAAATGGCAGATGGAGAAGGATCATTAAGAACGCCTTCTTTTATTAATAAACTGGCGCCACCTGGATTTCTTTCTTCTCCCGGCTGAAAAATAAGTTTTACTGTTCCCTCCCATTCGTTACGCAGTTCATTGAGAATTTTTGAAGCTCCGAGCAGGCATGTAGTATGTACATCATGTCCGCACGCATGCATTACCCCCTTGTTGATAGATTTATAGGGCACATCGTTCTTTTCTTCTATCGGTAAGGCATCTATATCCGCCCGCAGGGCAATTATTCTTTCAGACGGATTTTTTCCTTCGATTGTGGCAATTACTCCTGTTTCCGCCATCACCTTATGAGTGATACCGAATTCTTTCAGTTGTTGTTGTATATATGCTGATGTTTTGAACTCCTGGTAACTGAGTTCAGGGTTCTGGTGCAGGTGCTGCCGTACAGCAATAAAATTTTCTGAGTAAGATGAAGCCAGGCTTTTGATCTTTTCTTTCAGGTTATTCATCAATCCGGAAGGTATTTAATAAAGAAGAATCAGGCCTGGGCAGTCGGGCCACCGAAATTCAGTGGCAATTGTACATCTTCCAGATCCTGAATTTTTCCATTCAGCTGTTCAAACCGGCTAACATATTCGGTTAGTGCCTTCATGAATCTTTTTGCATGTTGCGGTGTCAGTATAACTCTCGACTTCACTTTACTTTTTGGCGTACCCGGCATTACGTTCACAAAATCAATCACAAATTCGGCATGCGAATGGGTGATGATGGCAAGATTTGAATAATTACCTTCTGCAACTTCTTCTGATATCTCTATATTTAACTGGGTGGGCGGCTGGATATTTTCTTCACTCATAGAAAACAAATTTACGGATAATCAAATCAACCCTTCATCGGCAAAACTAAAATAGCCGTATTCGCTTACAATGATATGATCAAGCACGCGGATGTCGAACAATGTTCCTGCGGAAATGATCTTTTTTGTGAGGTCTTCATCTGCTTTACTTGGCTGAATGTTACCTGAAGGATGATTATGAAATAAAATAATACTGACGGCATCTTCGGCAAGAGCCTTTTTAAATATGATCCTGGGATCGGCTACAGTACCGGTGATGCCGCCAACGCTGATCACTTCATAATGCTTAATCCTGTTCGCGCGGTTAAGAAAAACAACACCGAAAACTTCGTTCTGAAGATCCCGTAGCAAGGATTTTATATATGTCGCGATTTCCTTGCTGCTTTTTACAAGAACACGGTCGATCAGGGTTGAAGCTTCTCTCCTTCTGCCTATTTCAAGTGCCGCAGAAATGGTGATTGCCTTGGTTAGCCCAATGCCGCTGAGTTTCATTAGCTCTTTCACAGGAATTTTACCCAGTTCAGCAAGATTGTTCTTCCCGAGCTTCAAAAGCTCTTTCGCCAGCTCAACTGCATTCTGTTTGCGGGTACCTTTTCCGATTAAGATTGCAATAAGTTCAGAATCAGTGAGTAATTGCGCTCCTTTTGATCGTAACTTTTCACGTGGCTGATCGTCTTTTGCCCAGTATTTTATTGAGTAATTATGCTCTTGCATAAACCAATGATAGAAATTAATTTTAAGGAACAATTGTACTAAACAACAGTGTGTAACCGTTATTTATACAGTTCGATACCTAGAAAAACATCTAAATCCAGACCCATGAACCGTAAATCTACTTTTTCTGCTATTGGTGGCTATCAGCCCTTCCTTTTTTGTATAGGAATGTATTTTGTGGCACTTTTCTTTTCAATTTTCATTTGTTCGGCAATTTTTTATGCAGTGAACCCTAAAGGTGAAATTGCAAAAGAGGGTACAACCGGCGTAGAAAAAACTGCAATGATGAACACCGGTAAGCAGGTGTTGCTTACAGTTACCAATAAATAATTCACTATTAGAGGTGGTGATAATTCAACCGGCCATCAAGCATGGTTTGGTTGAATTTTTTTTAGGCTGCTGCCTGATATTCCTCATTCATAGGTTTATCTTCGCCGCATATTTTCACAAATTATGCAGCGAGCCCCAAAGATCTTCTCCGGTACCGGTTCACAATATCTTGCCGAAAGGATTGCGCACAAATTCGGCATACCACTAGGAAAAATTACCATTTCTAGATTCAGTGACGGCGAGATTCAGCCGGTTTTCCAGGAAAGTATCCGCGGCGACATGGTTTTTCTTGTGCAAAGCACATTCTCTCCTGCAGAAAATATTATGGAGCTGCTGCTTATGATAGATGCCGCCAAAAGGGCAAGCGCTTATAAGGTTGTAGCCGTTATACCCTACTACGGTTATGCACGTCAGGACAGGAAAGATAAGCCAAGGGTTGCTATTGGCTCTAAGCTGATAGCCAATATGTTGGAAGCTGCGGGTGCCGACAGGGTGATCACCATGGACCTTCATGCGCCGCAGATCCAGGGATACTTTGATATACCTGTTGATCACCTGGACAGCTCGGCCATTTTTATCCCTTACATCGAACAACTACAAATGGAAAACCTTACCTTTGCGGCCCCTGACGTGGGAAGCGCAAACAGGATCAGGGAAATAGCCACTTACTTCAATGCTGACATGGTAATTTGCGATAAACATCGTAAAAGAGCGAATGAAATTGCAAGCATGGTGGTAATAGGAGAAGTAACTGATAAAGATGTAGTTCTTATAGATGATATATGCGACACGGGAGGCACACTTGCGAAAGCAGCCGGATTGCTGAAAGAGAAAGGAGCCAGAAGTGTCAGAGCATTTTGTACTCACCCGGTATTAAGCGGTAATGCTTATTCAAATATCGAAAACAGTGTTCTTGAAGAACTGGTTGTTTGTGATACGATCCCGCTGAAACAGAAAATATCAAAGATCAGAGTAGTGACAGTAGCTGAGCTTTTCGCCATTGCGCTGCGAAATGCTTATGAAAACAAAAGTATCACCGGGCTGTTCATCCACAGCCAGATGAGGAACAAGTAAATCAAACACATATATAAACAATGAAAACAATTACAATCGAAGGACAACTGAGGACCGAAACGGGCAAAAAAAATACCCGCGCGCTTCGCTCTCAGGGACTGGTGCCTGGTGTAATTTATGGGGGTTCACAGGAAGTGAATTTCGCTGCACCTGTGTTATCATTCAAAAACCTGGTTTACACATCAGAGTTCCAGCTCGCACAAATCAACATTGAAGGTAAAAGCTACAGCTGCATTCTTAAGGATGTTCAGCTTGATAAAGTAAGCGACGAGCTTGCTCATCTTGATTTTCTTGAACTTGTTGAAGACAAAAAAGTAGTTGCTACTATTCCTATCCACTTCACTGGTGTAGCAGCCGGTGTAAAAGGTGGAGGTAAACTGGTAACCAAGATGAAAACGCTTAACGTAAAAACCTTTCCAAAGTATCTTAAAGAATTCATTGACGTAGACCTTACAAATCTTGAACTGAATGAAAATATCAGGGTTGAAGATGTAAAGGATCCTAATTATGAAATTCTCAATTCACCACGTATTCCGATTGCTTCGGTAGTGATGACCCGCCAGCTTAAACAGGAAGAAGCTTCTGTTGCACCATCTGCAGCTCCTGCAGCACCTGCCAAGGGTGCGGCGGCACCAGCTAAGGGCGCAGCGGCTCCTGCAGCACCGGCGAAAGCTGCACCGGCGAAAGCTGCACCGGCGAAAAAGTAAAATCATTTTATCCTTGCGTCCAAGCGAATCTGTGATAAATAAAGTTTCATCCCCCGGCAAAACCGGGGGATGTGCATTTAATGCTGGTTTGCAATTTTCATATATTTAAATTATGTCGAGATTTCTCATTGCCGGCTTAGGAAATATAGGGCTTGAATACGCTTACACACGTCACAACATCGGATTTGATGTTGCTGATGCTTTCGTATCCAAACATAACGGTGTATTTAAAAATGACCGGCTTGCCGGAGTTGCTTCATTGCAGATAAAAGGAAGGGACATAACCGTGATAAAACCAACCACCTATATGAATCTGAGTGGCAGGGCTGTACGTTACTGGATGGATAATAAAAAAGTGGCTTTGACTGATATACTGGTGATTGTTGATGATGTAGCCCTTCCCTTATCTAAACTGAGATTGCGGCCGGGTGGAAGTGATGCAGGGCATAACGGACTTAAAAGCATCCAGGAAACACTTGGAACCGTAGATTACCCGAAACTTCGTTTTGGAATAGGCAACAATTATCCGAAAGGAATGCAGGTGGAATATGTACTTGGGAAATGGTACAAAGATGAGGTTCCGTTAGTACATCTTAAAATTGAAAAAAGTGTAGAAGTCATTGAGAGCTTTATATTTACAGGGATAGAACGTACAATGACAGAAGTCAATAAAAAAGAATTTATAGTATGAATTATTGAATTGAATCTTTATTTTCGCGATATTAATAGTCGAACTATAATATTTTGATATTCAGTAAACCTATACCTCCGACCCTCTGGTATTTCCATGCTTATGAAAACAATTAGCTATTAACCAAGAAAACCGAGATTGGATATGAAAATATTCTGTGTAGGCCGGAACTATGTAGAACATGCAAAGGAGTTAGGTAATGCCGTTCCAGATGAACCGGTCATATTTATGAAACCCAAAAGCGCCCTGTTACAGGCCCATACCCCGTTCTATTACCCTGAATTTACAAATGAACTCCACTACGAATGCGAGCTGGTGCTTCGTATTTCCAAAAACGGAAAATATATTCAGGAGAGGTTTGCCACTAAATATTATGATGCTGTTACCGCGGGTATCGACTTCACCGCTAGGGATATACAAAATGAATTAAAGGAAAAAGGTTTGCCCTGGGAGAAAGCAAAAGCGTGGGACAATTCGGCCGTTATAGGAAAATGGATCCCACTGCCCAACATCAAGAATAAAAAAGACATAAATTTTTGTCTGTATAAAAATAAAGAGCTTGTTCAACAGGGTAATTCAAGCCTGATGATCAATAGCTTCGACAAAATAGTTGCTTACATTTCCAATTATTTTTCAGTGAACATAGGTGATCTGATTTTTACGGGAACTCCCGCGGGTGTAGGAGAATGCGTTGTGGGTGATGAACTGGAGATCTTTATTGAAGATGAGAGCCTGGGTAGCCTGGAAATAAAGTAGTTTTATTGCAAACCACCATCTTACTTAAAGCATTTCGCCTGATGTGCCAGGCAGGTGCAATGGCTGAAATATATGAAGCCAACAGAAGCATATGCAAATATGTTCATTCAACCTCCCGTGGTCACGAAGCCATTCAGCTTGCCACTGCATTCCATTTAATTCCCTGTGATTTTGTAAGTCCTTATTACCGTGATGAAAGTATGCTGCTTGGCCTGGGTTACACGCCTTACGAACTGATGCTGCAACTGCTTGCAAAAAAGAATGACATCTTTTCCGGAGGCAGAGAATATTATTCTCATCCTAATAACAGGGGAAACGGCAAGCCCACCATTATTCATCAGAGCAGCGCAACCGGAATGCAGGCGATCCCGGCAACGGGAATAGCTCAGGGTATTCAGTACCTGGAAAAAATACAATCGACATTATTACAGAAAGGACCTTCTGGTGAACTGCCTGTTGTTGTATGTTCATTGGGGGATGCAAGTGTTACAGAAGGCGAAGTGAGCGAAGCATTCCAGTTCGCCGCATTGAAAAAGTTACCTGTGATCTTTTTAGTGCAGGATAATAATCGTGGAATTAGTGTTACATCAGGCGAATCAAGAGTAACAGATGTATTCGGTTTCGCGGAAGGTACACCCGGTATCTCACGGTTACGTATAAACGGTGTAAATTTTGAAGACAGTTATAAAACAATGGGAGAAGCCATCCGGTATGTTCGCATACACAGAACGCCGGGTGTAGTACAGGCAGTGGTACCATTGATCGGACATCATACCAGCGGTGTAAGAAGAGAATTTTACAGGACGGAAGAAGATTTGAAAAAAGATGCGCAGGACGACCCGGTTAAAATATTAAGAAGAAGTTTATCAGACCTGGGTGTCTCTGGCCAGGAAATGGATCGGATTGAAAAAGAAGAAAAAGAAAGTATACAAAAGCAGTTTGAAAAAGCAGTTGCAGAAGAGGAGCCTGACCCTTCATCTGTAATGAAACATATTTTTGCTCCGTCACAGATAACTGAAGAAAAGGGAGTACGTGCTCCGGCATCTTCTGAAAAAATTCTGATGGTAGATGCAGCACTGTTTGGAATTCGGGAGATAATGGAGGATCACGAAGAAGTAATATTATTTGGTCAGGATGTAGGAAAAACGCTGGGTGGAGTTTTTCGTGAAGCAGCAACCCTGGCGGATCAGTTTGGTGATCACCGGGTGTTCAACACTGCTATACAGGAAGCGTATATCATAGGATCTACGAATGGATTGTCTGCAACCGGTGTTAAGCCTATTGTTGAAGTACAATTCGCTGACTACATTTATCCAGGGCTGAACCAGCTTATAACAGAAATTGCCAAATCTTGTTACCTCACCTGCGGAAAGTTTCCCGTACAAACTTTAATTCGGGTACCTACGGGAGCATATGGTGGTGGCGGTCCGTACCACAGTGCCAGTATTGAAACAACATTACTGAGTATTAAAGGTATCAAAGTGGCGTATCCTTCTAATGCTGCTGACATGAAAGGTTTGATGAAAGCGGCTTTTTACGATCCAAATCCTGTGGTGATGCTGGAACACAAAGGACTATACTGGAGCAAGGTTGCAGGTACTGAAGAGGCAAGAACAAAAGAACCATCGCGCGACTATATCATACCATTAGGCAAAGCGAATGTTGTGCTTAAAGCATCAGATGATTTGAAAAATGATGCAAAAACATGCGTGGTGATAACATATGGAATGGGTGTATACTGGTCTAAAGCAGCTGCGAAAAATTATCCTGGTCAAGTAGAGATCATCGACCTGAGAACATTGTTTCCTTTGGATGAAGAATTAATTTTTTCTGCAGTTAAACATCATGGAAAATGTTTGGTTCTGACGGAAGAACAACAAAATAATTCCTTTGCAGAATCACTAGCTGGCAGAATTTTTAAAGAATGTTTTAAATGGCTTGAGGCACCTGTTGAAGTACTGGGAGCTTTAAATGTTCCTGCAATTCCAATGAATATGCATCTTGAAAATGCGGTGTTGCCTAATCATGATAAAGTTTCGGAGATTATTGGCCGATTGCTGAATTTCTAAGGCTCATATAAAAAGAAAGAAACCATTTCAAAAAATGAAATGGTTCCTTTTTATTTGATTGTCAACCCTATTTCTTTTGCATGATGATAATTCCATCAAATGTACCCGCGGCAGTTGAATGGTGAATGTTCACACTGATTGAAGTAGTACATGGATCAACAGCAGAGTCATCGCCAGGAATACTTTCAGCGAAATAATCATCTCCGCCATAGCTACCATACTTCTGTTTCACGATAGTGATCGCATTTGTCAGCGGATCTACTTCCATAATTATGGGAAGAGCGCCATCTGCTTTGTATTTGAACGACATGTGAGTGGCGTCAATTACCGTTACAGCTATGTCTTCATTTTCTGCAGTGTAATCCTGCCAGTCGTCTCTTACAACAAAGAAATCTCCTTTGTAAGCTTCGGCATCGAAAGGACATGGAGCAGCAAATCTGAGAAGAGGTGAGCTGCCGGGCATGTTATAAATACCGGGAGCAAACGGAGTACCTCCAGCAAGAGGAAACGCTGCAACTTTTAATCCACTCTGTGTAGTTACATCAGTAGAAAATTCAAAAGCATCGCCCAGTTCTATAGGTTCTGCGAAAAGATCGATCAGCTGCTGACCGGTTACTGAATATTCCACAGGCCATGAAGTGATGTTTGGAAGAACGGTTTTAGCATTTGCTGCATCACCATTTTTTACCACGACAAGATCAAGCTGTTTCGGAAGTTCGCCGTTTTTAAAATAAACGTCAACAGTAAATTTTGCCTGGAAAGAAGCAGGATCAAGTCCGGAGATTTTAGTATCGGAAGAATCATCCAGCGTAAGTAACGGAACAGGAACTTTCGTCAGGTCCGGTATTTTAGGATTGTCATCCTTGCGGCAACCCGTGATAAGGATGGCAGTAACTAAGAAAGATAATATAATTGAATATTTCATTATTAATTATTTAATGGTTAAGGCATCCAGAATGGTTTGTATGTCTGTGGATCCTTTTGTGTTGGTGCATTTGGATTTGTTTCCAGCTCATCATCTACCCATGGAAGAGTATACGGATAAGTATTCGCAAGCAGTACAGGTACTGGCTTTTGAGACGGCTGAAATGGATCACCTGCTGCAGGAGGCTGCGCAAAACCACCCGGTGCCATTGAAGCATTGGATGGGTCCCAGAGAACAGGATAACCGGTTCTTCTGTAATCATTATAGGCTTCCACAGCATTACCAAAACTCTGGATCCACTTCTGTGTCATGATCACCTGGAGTTTTTTTGCTGCTGAACCCGCATCAAATTCAGCAAGAACTTTATTTACGTAAGTCTTCACTGTACCTGAATCATCTCCCAAAAGTGCAGGAACAGATTGGCTGGGACCAGCAAGTTCTACTACATAATCAACCATGGTAAAAGATTCATAAATTGCTGCTTCGAGTACGTCTCTTGCATTGCCCGGAACAACTCCCTCCTGTATAAGTTCTGCTTCCAGGTATAACCTATCCGCGTATGTTATAAATCTGAAAGGGGCAGCACCTGTTCCACTCGAACCGTCTACACCTGCACCATTAACATCGCCACCGCCAGCACCATCATCATAACGGCCGCCAGCAGGATAAATGCCTAATGTTGTCAGTGTATTCTGGTTATTTCTATCCCTGTCCGGACCAACTGAACCAAAGTAGATAGAAGCGAAAGCACCATCTCTGTATTCGGTCTGGTTTTCAGGAGCTTCATCCGGCCTTAACTGGTTGTAGAAATAATAAGGAATTCTTGGATCAGGATTATTGAAGTTGATACCTGAGTTTTTTCCTTTCAGAATTTCATAAAACCAGGGGCTTATGTGATTACTTCTCTGTGATGAGAAATACTCCTGGTAAGCAGGGTTGCGGTCATCTGTAGATCCCAATGTACCATATGGCATCAGGAAACTTTCATTTGTTGATGAGATTAGCTGAGTCGGATCTGCAAGCAGTGCACTGATTTCTGCTGTTGATGAGTTCACTTTGCGCATTTGCGTGTAAAGCTTCAGCTTGATAGTATTAACAGCTTTGATCCATCTGTCGATATCACCTTGATAGATCACATCATCAGCAGCTGGCTGTAATGCACCACCATCAGTTGCCTGAAGATCTTCAAGGGCTGCATTCAAAGTATCGATCAATTTGGGATAGATCTCTGCATCATCGTCGAACTTTGGATAAGTGATCGGATTACTCGGATCATCAAGCTTGTTTGCTTCCGAGAATGGAATATCTCCAAACACGTCTGCAAGCTGACTGAATGTGTAAGCTTTGAGGGCTCTTGAAATACCTCTGTAATACAGGTTGCCATCAGCCGTTGCCTTTCTGGTGATCTCTTCAAGATTCTGAAGAATACCATGAAGAGGTTCTGATGCACCCGGAGGAGGGCTCGATGAATAAAATTTAGGCCATGCAAGACTGGTAAAAAATTCGTTGCCTTTGGCGTTATACTGGTCCGCTTCTTCACGGGTAGTAATCCGGTGAACATACACTTCGAGGATCTGTGAAAGTCCTCCGTTTTCACCGCCGCCCATTGACAATGCATCTCCGAGTGTTCTTTCAGCTGTTGTCAGCAAAAGATCTACTGGTGCATCCGTAGGGTTATTCGGATCCCTGTTGATGTTTAAAAAATCCTTTTTGCACGATAATATTATAAGCATCGTGGTAATTGGAATGATATACTTGAATTTACTGATCATATCAAATTAATTAATTGTTCTAGAATGTTACGGCTAAATTGATACCATACCTCTTTGTTGTAGGAGCTGCAGAGAGCTCGATACCCTGTGTAGAAGTAGAACCAAAACTGTTAACCTCAGGATCAAAATTGGTATATTTAGGCATGTTTGGAGCCAGGAACCACAAATTGCGGCCTGTGAAGCTCAGCGTAACACTACCGATTGGCAACTTGCTGAATAAAGATTTAGGAAATTCATAACCCAGTGTAACTTCTCTCAGCCTGTAAACAGTAGCATCATAAACATTCCATTCTGCTGCAGTATTGATGGCGAATGTATTACCAATATTGGTATTTGGTGAGAACCATAAATCGTTTGCCGTGATACGTGTTGTATTAGGAATCGTTTTACCCCCATCAAGTATAGGCTGACCAGTTGCAGGATCTCCATACACTCCCGGTATGATATAAGCTGCTTCTCTGTCTCTTGTATCCTTCGTCACACCTCTTCCTAATAAACTCTCTACAGTAACTGTGTAAAGGTCGCCACCTTTTGTCATATCAAACAATGCGCTCAGTAAAAATCCTTTATAAGTTAAGGTGTTTGTAACACCGAGTTTATAATCGGGATTCGGGTTGCCAATTTCAGATTCAACATCTGATGTGATCATACCGCCAGTTTCAGGACTGATTAGCAAACTTCCGTCAGGAGCCCTCAGTGTGGTTAAACCTCTCAGGTAACCATAAGGTTTTCCTGGTTCCAGAAAAGGTGAAATTTCATCTGTGATATTAGACAGAGGAATCCTGTCTACACCACTGGTAAGTGATACAACGGTGTTTTCATTTTTAGTGAATACGCCGCGAACTTCCCATGTGAATGACTTGGTTCTTACAGGTCTTACAGCAAGGTCAACTTCGATACCCTTATTCTGTATTTCGCCAAAATTCAGCACCCGGAAATTATATCCTGAAGATGCAGGAACTGCGATCGGCGCGATCTGGTTTGTTGAATTCCTTTTATATACAGTCAAATCAAGTTCAATTAATCTCTTAAGGAAACTTAATTGAGTACCCAATTCAATTTCCTGTGTGAACTCAGGTTTCAGATTAGGATTGTTGAAAGTCTGGTCGCGGCTTACAGTTGAATTTCCAAGGAAGTTTTGATTCACGACAAAAATATTCTGCAGCTGATAAGGATCCGCATCCCTACCCACTTTAGCCCAACCTGCCCTTACCTTTCCATAATCAAACACATCACTCTGGATCTTGAATGCATCTGAGAATACGAAAGATCCTGATATTGATGGATAGAAGTAGCTACGGTTTTCCAGTGGTAGTGTTGAAGACCAGTCGTTACGTGCTGTAACGTTCAGAAACGCAAAATCCCTGAAACCTAATGTTACATCAGCGAAAGCACCGATGATCCTTCTCTTTTCAAAATAATCAAAAGAGAATTTCTGAAATGCTGTGTTCTTAAGAGTATGAATTCCTCTTACAATAAACTTATTAC
>DATLDR010000267.1:0-10326 GCA_035525775.1 Flavitalea sp. | reverse complement strand
AGAGAAGATATTTTGTCAAGTAATGTTTCAGCAATTGTAACGTTCAACATAAATCCTTTGTCTTCCTGCTGTAATTCTTTTATGGCGATGTCGTGCCATTCAGGCAATGGTGTTTTTTGAAGAGCGTCTGCAGCTCCTGTCTTCATCACGGACTGCCTTACTGCAAGCGCCATCATGGGAGCACTGTTGTATATATCTTCGCCAAGAATGATCACTGCATCTGCCTGTTCAACTTCTCTTAATGAAGCTGTTGGAATATTTCCTGATTCAAGAATGTCAACGATCCTCTTTTCAAGCATCACCTCATCATTGGTGAGTCCACAGAAAAAGTTATCCTTACCTACCAGTTGCGACAATGCAAAGTTGCTTTCCATCGACGCTCTTGGTGACCCGATGCCAATAAGCGTATGAGCATTGATGATCGATTCAAGAAAATCCATCAGCGGCGTATCGTCTACCACCTGGTGCATGATCAATGGTTTAGTGATCCTGTTATCACTGTTAACAAACTCATATCCAAATCTTCCTCTGTCGCACAGGAAATATCCGTTTACTTCTCCGTTGTAACGGTTAAGGATATTTCTCAACTTACCATATCTTTCGCCTGCGATGGTGTTGCAGCCTACACTGCAATGCTGGCAAACAGACGCTGCAGATGTAAGATCCCACTTGCGCGTGTAATGTTCATGAAGTGTTTTATCGGTGAATACTCCGGTGGGACAAACCTCTGCAAGATTTCCGCTGAACGGGCTCTCAAGAATTCCATCTTTATCACGACCGAAGTAAACATGATTGTGTGCGGCGAATACATTAAGGTCTTCGCCTCCTGCATAATCTTTATAAAATCTTACACAACGGTAGCATTGTATACAGCGGTTCATTTCATGATGAATGAATGGACCAAGATACTGGTTTATGTAAGTACGCTTTTTATATTCATACCTGCGGTAGTCATGTCCGGTCATTACTGTCATATCCTGCAGGTGACAGCTTCCTCCTTCATCGCACACCGGGCAATCATGCGGGTGATTGGTCATCAGCCATTCTATTACCTGTTCCCTGAAAGCTTTCGCTGTGTGATCGTTTATCGATAACCGCATGCCTTCGCGAACGCCTTCCATGCAGCTCATTACTATCTTTCCTGATGTGTCGTTCTCGTCTTTAAATAATTTAACTGCGCATTGCCTGCAGGCGCCTACGCTTCCCATGGCAGGGTGCCAGCAGAAATAGGGTAGGTCGAAGCCAAGGGTTAAGCATGCTTCAAGCACATTTTTTCCGGCTTTAACTTCGTAGGCTTTGTTATCGATGAAAATGTTTAGCATTTTACTTTGTGATTTGTTTCTTGCTAAGGCGCGATTTCGCAAAGGCGGTGTCACTTCTTCCTTCTTCCTTCTCCCTTCTCCCTTCACTCATAAGGGCACGCCTTCCTCCTCACATGCTCTTCAAAATCGTCCTTAAAATATTTTATCGCACTCTGCAATGGCTCCATTGCGCCTGGTGCAAGCGCACAAAAAGTATTTCCTGGTCCCAGCAATTTTGTATGCATTTCCAGCAAATTCAAATCATCATCTTTACCTTCTCCATTTTCGAGCGACAATAATATTCTTTCTACCCACGGTAATCCTTCACGGCATGGCGTACACCAACCGCAGCTCTCCTGTGCAAAAAAATGCTGAAGGTTATGTACGAATCCAACAGGGCATGTTGCATTATCAAGCACTACCATAGTGCCTGTTCCCAAACGACTTCCAGCAGCCGCAACAGAATTAAAATCCATCTTCACATCGAGGTGATCGGCTGTTAAAAAATCTGTTGATGCTCCTCCGGGCAACACCCCTTTTAATTTATAGCCGTTCCTCATTCCACCTGCGTATTCGTCTATTAATTCTCCCATGGTAACACCTATCGGAAGTTCCCAGGCACCGGGCCTGTTCACTTTTCCGCTTACTCCGTATATTTTAGTTCCGCTGTCTTCACTTTTACTAAGACCAATAAACCATGCAGCACCATTATTAATAATGTGGGGAACACAGCAAAGTGTTTCTACATTATTAACGATTGTGGGCTTTCCATATAATCCGCTAACCTGCGGAAATGGTGGCTTCGTACGGGGAGTAGCACGTTTTCCTTCGAGCGCATTCAGCAATGCGGTTTCTTCACCGCACATGTAACGGCCAACACCTGTATGCAGGTACATGTGCAATGAGTAACCTGTACCAAGAATATTGTCGCCAAGAAATCCGGCCGCATAAGCTTCTTCAATGCTTTTTTGTATTGATCTTGCTGCTTCACGATAGGCCCATCTTAAGAAAACATATGAATGATTTGCCTGTATGGCATAAGCGGCGAGTATCATGCCTTCTATCAGCATGTGTGGATTTCCTTCAAGTAAGACCCTGTCTTTAAAAGTTCCGGGTTCCATTTCATCTGCGTTGCAGATGAGGTATTTTGTTTTTGATGCTGATGCATCCATTGGAACAAAGCTCCACTTCAAACCAGTGCTGAATCCTGCACCACCGCGTCCTTTCAGCTTGCTTGCCTTTACCAGGTCCTGCACTTCTGCAGGGGCCATCGTTTTTAATGCCTTTCTTACAGCAGTATATCCCCCGGTTTTTTCATACTCCTTGATATTTAAGGCAGTGCCATCGGGTTTAATATCTTTTGTAAGCGGCCGTTCCATTATTCAAACATATTTTTGGATGATATGATCAAGTTGTTCAATTGTTATATCCCTGTACAGATCTTCATTAATCATTAATGCAGGAGCATGGTCGCAGCAGCCAAGGCAAGCGTTTGGCAATAAAGTGAAACGTTGGTCGCGGGTTGTTTCACCATATTTTATCTGCAGCTTTTCAGTCAGCGCTTTGTATATTTTGTGGTGTCCCATTACATAACATGATATGCTGTCGCATAAAAGGATCACATGCCGACCAACAGGTTTGCGGAAAATCAGATTATAAAAAGTTGCTACACTGTCAACTTCTGCGGGACTGATTTCCAGATGACCGGCAATCTCCTCTACACTTTCATTGCTGATCCACCCGCGATGTTTTTGAACAATTTTCAATGATTCTATCAGTGCCGCCTTTTTATACGGAACTAATTTTATCTCGTGTTCTATTTCCTGTATTTCAGTTTGCGACAGCATTAAAATTATTTAACGGTCTATGTCTGCGAGCACATAATCAACGCTTCCCAATATTGATAGAAGATCAGCTACTGTATATCCTTTTCCTATGTACGGTACCATCTGCATGTGCGGAAATGATGGAGTGCGGATGCGGGTGCGGTAAGAAGCAGTGTTGCCATCACTGATAAGGTAGTAACTGTTTGCTCCTTTTGTTGCTTCAATGCAGCTCATTGCTTCACCCGGAGGAATTACAGGACCCCAGCTTACATTCAAAAAATGAGTGATGAGCGTTTCAATATCCTGCATTGTGTGTTTTTTTATTGGTGGGGTGGTAAGTGGATGGTCTGCTTTGTAATTGCCTGCTGGCATATTATTCAGGCATTGTTCAACAATGCGAAGGCTCTGTCTCATTTCTTCAACACGTACAACAGCACGGTCATAACAGTCACCATTATGCGCTACGGGTATATCAAAATCAAATTGCTCGTATCCTGAATAAGGACGTTTCTTTCTGAAATCCCAATCATATCCGCATGCTCTGAGGCCTGGACCGGTCACGCCCCATTCAATTGCTTCTTCAAGTGTATAAATGCCTATCCCACGTGTGCGTGCAATGAAAAGACTGTTGCGCATCACCATCTTATCGTATTCCTTTAACTGCTTAGGAAAATATTCTACGAAATGCCTTACCAGATTTTCCCATCCATCAGGAAGATCCTGTGCAACGCCACCAATACGGAACCAGTTTGGATGCATCCTTCCACCACAGATCGCCTCGATAATGTCGAATATTTTTTCACGGTCAGTGAACATGTAGAAAACAGGTGAAAGCTGACCAAGATCCTGGGCGAATGTTCCAAACCAAACAAGATGACTGTTAATGCGGAATAATTCGCAAAGCATAACACGGATCACTTTTGCCCGATCGGGTATTTCAATACCGGCAAGTTTCTCCACTGCAAGGAGATAAGCGAGGTTGTTCATTACGCCACCCAGATAATCAACCCTGTCCGTATAGGGTATGTAAGTGTGCCAGCTTTGGCGTTCACCCATTTTTTCTGCACCACGATGATGAAAACCAATTTCAGGAATCGCTTCCACGATGTCTTCTCCGTCGAGCTGCAGAATGATGCGCAACACACCATGAGTGCCCGGGTGTTGTGGCCCGATGTTTAGGAACATGAAGTCGGCATCATCACTGTGTTCTTTGAGGCCCCAGTCTTCCGGTTTGAAGCGCAATGCTTCCATTTCAATATCCTGCTTCTCATCCCATAACAGGTAGGGCCCCATTTCAGTGGCACGTGCAGGATGTTCTTTTCGTAAAGGATGACCTTTCCAGGTAAGTGGCATCAATATCCTGGTAAGATGAGGATGCCCGTCGAAAGTAATGCCGAACATGTCGTAAGCTTCACGTTCGTACCAGTTTGCATTTTTGTAAATAGAAGTAATGGAAGGAATTGAAGGGTATTCACCGAATAATCCCACTTTAATGCGAATAAAATCATTCAGGTTGAATGAAAACAAGTGATACACTACAGTGAAATCCGATGTTGGCAGGCCATTTTTTCTGGCTCTGTCTCTCTCATCAACTCCGCATAGGTCGTATAGTAAGGGGTAATGTTTCTGAAGGAAAGTAATGACGGCAAGTATATTATTTTTCGATACCCAGATAGTTGGTATCTCGTCTTTGGTGGTCTGTTCATACAAACCATCACTACCGAAATTATTACGGAGATGCAATAATATGGACTTGCTATCGTGCATTCAGGGACTAAATTCTTTTTTTCAAACTTCATCCGCCGGTCGGAAATGAACCATGTTCATCCGTTGTTCCCTTTTCTGACTCTTCATTGGTTCAAGGTTTGGCTTTATCACTCCCTGGTCTCCGATCACCCAGCTCAGCGGACGCTGTTCTTTTCCCACCGACTGCGCCATCAATACAAGTCCCTGCATAAATGCATCAGGTCTCGGTGGGCAGCCAGGCACGTACACGTCTACAGGTAAAAATTTATCGACGCCCTGTACAACACTGTAGATGTCATACATGCCGCCACTATTTGCACAACTACCCATTGAAATTACCCAACGGGGTTCCATCATTTGCTCATGCAGCCGTTTTATGATCGGTACCATTTTAATAAATACTGTTCCTGCTATTACCATTACATCTGCTTCACGCGGCGTTCCTCTTATTACTTCTGCACCGAATCTTGCTACATCATATTTACTGGTGATGCTCGTTGCCATTTCAACAAAACAACAACTCAATCCAAAGTGAAATGGCCACATGGAATTTTTTCTTCCCCAGGCAACAAGATCCTGCATGCTCGCAAGCATAATGTTGCGGCTAAGAGTTTCTTCAAAGCTGCCGGTACCTGAAAGGTTTTCAGTTGCATTACCTGATTTTGTTGTCCACCATTTCATATGGTTCCGGAAACCCGGTTTTTATATTCTTTTAGGATCTTTTTGGTGTCGGGGCCAATATTCAATGCACCGATACCCCATTCGTATATTAATACCACTACAAGCTGACCAACGAAAATTGACGCGCCTATGTATCCTGGCCATCCAAGGTCATAAAAGCCAAGTGCCCATAGCATAATGAACACAGCCTCTACATCGAAGATTACGAATAACATGGCCACGAGATAGAATTGTACAGAAAAACGCAGGCGTGCAGAACCGGATTGTTCAATGCCCCCTTCATAAGGTTTACCTGTTGCCCTGTCGCTGTGATGCTGTCCAAGAAAATAAGACAGTGTAAGTATCACAGCCAGCAATACAACAACGATGGTTGCATACAATAATAATGGCCATAAGGGAACGCAATAGATTCCAGCTCCGGGCATAACCGTAATGTTTGTTCAATCGTTTTAACTGACGATAAAATGTTCCAGGTTCTGAATAATGTAGTCTTTGTCGTTCATGATGAATTTTACAATATCGCCTATCGAAATAAGGCCTGTCAGTTGGTCGTTGTCCATTACAGGAAGATGACGGATATTTTTATCCGACATAATCTTCATGCATTCTTCGATTTTCGTTTCGGGCTTAACGAAAATCGGATCTTCAGTCATGATGTCTCTAACGCGGGTTTCACGTGATGACCGGCCTTTCAGGATCACTTTTCGTGCATAATCTCTTTCAGTAAAAATTCCATCCAGTTTTCCGTTGTCTTCCAGTACGACGAGTGAGCCTAGATTCTTTTCTTCCAATTTTTCGAGAGCTTCGTAAACAGAGCTGTCCGCGCTAATAGAATAGATTACATTTCCCTTTACCTGGAGTAGTTTCTTAACTGTTTCCATGGCAAACGAGGTTGGAAAAATTGTACTAGTAAGTTAATATTATTTTTTAAAAACGAAATTTAATTTTTCAGATGTTTTTTAATGTATGGCTTTTAGTCCTGTAAGCTGAACAGTTTTCATTTTAAAACGGTTGTTTTTACTAATAGAAAGGTTAGTATATACCTTACCGGGAAAGTATATTCCTGTCATAACAGTTACACCGTTATCTGCAAATAGTTCAACAGAAGCAACATCAAATACCAGCATGATGTCTGCACTATCAGTTACCGCTATCCGCGGAGCAGTTGTTCTTGAAGCAAAGCCTTTTTCAAATCCTGTTTCACCTGATGCAGTTCTGTCTATATAATATTGATCAGCAGTTTTTTCATAGCCTATAATTGTTTTTTGTGAAGAATCATTTGAAAGAGTAATGGCAAAGTCGTTAAGTTTGTCAGTAGTAATGCGCAGAATTGCTCCGCCGTTAATTTTAGCATGATTGCCTGTTATATTAACCTTATCTTCTTCCAGTGTAATCACTTCTTTGGACGGTAATGAGCTGATGTAGTATTTGTCATTTATTTTCTTTAATGAAAGATCTCTCGGAAGGGTCATTGCGCTTCTCCATTTTTCAGTAGGCACGTTGTTCGCATATTGCCAGTTGCTCATCCATCCTAAAAATATTTTTCTTTCTCCGGTATTCGACCATGTAACTCCCGCATAATCATCAGGGCCATAATCAATCCACCTGGTATCTGTTTGCATCGGAGTGAAAGTATGTCCATCAAATGTGCCTGTAAAATATTGCGTTGCTGATCCGCCATTAGGTCCGCCCGGATTGATACTTACCAGTAGCACCCATACTTCTTTGCCCTCATGTTGAAGGGTGAAAAGATCAGGACATTCCCATACTCCACCATGCGCACCAACTTTTTCACCGAACTCACTTTCTTTCGTCCACTGTTTAAGATCGGGTGAAGAATAAAATGTGATGCGGTCTAAGGTGGCTAAGGTCATGATCCATTTTTTTGTTGGCTCATGCCAGCTTACTTTAGGATCCCGGAAATCTTTTATTCCCGGATTTTTAAGTACGGGATTTGAATCATACTTCTTCCACGTATTACCTTCATCAAGACTGTATGCGATGCTTTGGGTCTGATAATTATTCTTTCCTGCTTTTACTCCCTGCGGATCATGATGTGTGAAAATGGCAACAAGTGGAACCTTTCCATCTTCTCCAAATCCGGAAGTGTTATTTACGTCCGCTACAGCGCTTCCGGAAAAAATGTAACCGATACTATCAGGATACAATGCAATGGGTTGATGTGTCCAATGAATAAGATCCGTTGAAGTTGCATGCCCCCAGTGCATGGGTCCCCATACTGTACTATCCGGATAATACTGGTAAAACAGGTGCCAGGTGTTATTGTAGAACACCATTCCGTTCGGATCGTTCATCCAGTGTGCCTGCGGAGTAAAATGAAAGAATGGGCGGTGTTGTTCTGGTTGTTTGATTGATTGAATGGAACCATGTTGGTCGCAGCTTATCAGTAAGTGAAGAAAAATGAAATAACAGATGGGATGTTTCATTGTGCTTATATTAACACTACTCCACTAACCTTTTCTCCAGGTCTTCCAATGACACGCCTTTCGTTTCCGGAACTTTCGTAAGCACCCACACAAGCTGCAGCGCCATCATGAACGCGAAGAATGCAAAGATGGGCCATGGATTATCTTTGAATATCCCTTTGTCTGCATCCAGAAAAACAGGCGTTAGCAAAGTGATGAGCGCTGCAAACACCCAATGTGTACTGGCACCGAAAGATTGGCCCATTGCTCTCACTTTATTTGGAAATATTTCAGAAATGAATACCCATATCACCGCTCCCTGACCGATCGCATGCGCTGCAATAAATAATAAAAGGAATATCATCATGAAACCTGCGCCACTGTGTGAATAGAACGACCATGCTACCATGGAAAGACTGAGAATGTATCCGATTGAACCGATAATGAGCAAGGTTTTTCTTCCAAGCTTATCGATAAGATATAATCCAACAAAAGTGAAGATAAGATTAGTGCCCCCGATCATGATGGAGTTGAACAATGATTCTTTTGAAGCGAGTCCCGCACGCTCCAGAATTTCCGGTGCATAATAAAGAATGAAATTAATTCCGGAAAGCTGGTTAAAGAACGCGACCATAAAAGCCAGCCATAAAATGGTGCTGTATTTTTTACTGAACAGCCCTGCGCTGCCATGTGAAGTTTCATGCTTGTAGCTGTTAACGATATTTGATACTTCTGCATCAACATCAGCGATGCCCAGTCTCGACAATATTTTTCTGGAAGTGCCTTCATCTCCTTTATGAGTGAGTAGCCAGCGAGGGCTTTCAGGAACGCGGAAAACGAGCACGGAATAAATAACAGCCGGTATTCCTAATACACCGAGCATCCAGCGCCAGTCATTATCGCCCCCAACACCTTCAAGAAAATAATTCGACAGAAACGCTACCAGGATTCCAAATACGATATTAAACTGGTACAGTGCGCCGAGCTTCCCCCGATTTGATGGTGTAGAAATTTCTGAAATGTAAGTAGGCGCCGCCACAGAAGATACTCCTATGCCAATTCCACCTATGAACCGGAAGAAGGAAAAAATATAAGGACCCGGCGCTATGGCCGTTCCTACTGCAGAAAGGCTAAAAAGAATACCAATCCAGACGAGTACTTTTTTGCGTCCATATTTTTCTGTCGGCATTCCGCCGAAGATGGCGCCGATTACCGTTCCCCAAAGCGCCATAGACATGATGAAAAACCCATGAAACCATGGTGAGGTATGCCATATTTCCTTAATGGGCAGATTTGCTCCTGAGATCACGACCGTGTCGAAGCCAAAAATAAAGCCGGCCAAAGCAGCGGTTAGTGAAATGGTGGTAACATAACCTGAATTGACGATAGGTTGATTCGGTTGAGAACGGGGTTCAATACCTTTTTCGGCAGGGGTGTGCATGGCAGAAATTTATTCTATGATGAATTTAGTTATTTAAAGCTCACAAATTGCAGATCACCGATTAAGCAGTTCTCTCGCCACAAAAAATAGTGCTGTGCCCGTGATACCTTTGGGATGGTAAAAACTAAGCATTTTTATTAACCACTCTGTTTCTACTTTTAAGTATAAATAGTAGTAAATTTGCAGTTATGAAATCAGGAGACTTTCAGCAGGAAAAAGTGGTGATGGAAGATGAGCTAGATACTATTGAACGTACGGTTCAAAGTGATTATAAATATGGATTTGTCAGCGATCTTGAGGCAGACGAAGCACCTAAAGGTTTGAATGAGAGCACTATCCGCTTTATTTCAGCCAAAAAAGATGAACCCGAATGGATGCTCGAATGGCGACTAAAAGCATACCGCCACTGGCTCAATATGAATGAGCCAAGCTGGGCAAACATAACGTATGAGCCCATCGACTACCAAAACATTATTTATTATTCCGCTCCCAAACAAAAGGTTAAACCAGAAAGCCTGGACCAGATAGATCCGGAACTGAGAAGAACTTTTGAAAAGCTCGGAATTTCGCTCGACGAACAAAAGCGTTTAACGGGAGTTGCAGTTGATGCAGTGATAGACAGTGTTTCGATTGGAACTACGTTCAAAAGCCAGCTTGCCGAGCTGGGGGTGATATTCTGTTCTATGAGCGAGGCAGTGAGGGAACATCCTGACCTGGTAAAAAAATACCTTAACTCAGTAGTACCGATTACTGATAATTATTTTGCCGCGCTTAATTCTGCCGTATTCAGCGACGGCTCATTTGTATATATACCTAAAGGTGTGCGCTGCCCGATGGAGCTATCCACCTATTTCAGAATTAACGCGGAAAATACCGGCCAGTTTGAAAGAACACTGATTGTTGCC
>DATLDR010000257.1:0-10346 GCA_035525775.1 Flavitalea sp. | reverse complement strand
ATAAATCAGGCATTCTTCGATTTGAAATAATTAACCTGATAAGCAAATGCCAGCCGGTATTTGATGCCATTGGATTTACAGAAGAAAATGAGGAAAACCGGGACTTAAAGTATGCAATTACAGGCCTGGTTAGCGAGTATTTAGACAATAACAAATGAAAGTGAAAGTGAAAGTGAAAGTGTGAGCAATGAGTTATAACAGTCAACAAAAATTACATGATAATATTTCCGCTATTCGTATCGCATTGGAATGGAGAGGTAATCCCCTTTCCAATATCGAAGTGCAGGCATTACAGAGGTATTCCGGTTTTGGTGGATTAAAAGCTGTATTGTTTCCCAATGGTCTTAAAGAAGAATGGATAAAATTAAATGCTTCAAAAGAAGACCTGAGGCTCTATCCGCAGATAAAGAATTTACATGAGTTACTGCAACAACATCTTGATGAGAAAGAATATAAACAGGTAATAGATTCTATTAAGAATAGCATTCTCACTGCATTTTATACGCCTGCAATTGTACCTCAAACTTTATTCACTGTTTTAAAGGAAAAAGGAATTGAGCCAAAAAGTATGTATGAGCCCAGCAGTGGTGCAGGCGTATTTGTAACCGAGGCTACGAAGGCATTTCCCCAATTACAAAACATCACTGCTGTAGAAAAAGATATTCTGTCGGGAAGGGTATTGACTGCTTTAGGTAGCTCGATACCCATCCCTGTTTCTGTACAGATCACAGGATTTGAAAATACGTCCAATGATGAAAACGGGAAGTACGACCTGATCGTAAGCAATATTCCATTTGGGAATTTTCCGGTATATGATAAAAAATTTAGTGATGAAAATTTGTCCGGCAAAATTCACAATTACTTTTTTGCAAAGGGGCTTGATAAAATTAAAGAGGGCGGTTTACTGGCATACATCACTACCGATGGATTTTTGAACAACCCTTCCAATGAAGCTGCAAGAAAATATTTATTCGATCACGCTGATTTGATTTCTTTAAATGTAATGCCTGATAACCTGATGAAGGATACGGGCAATACAGAAGCCCCAAGCCATTTATTGATTGTTCAAAAGAGTAACGGCAAACTAAAGCTTACGGAAGATGAGCAATTATTGGTGAATACTATAGAGCTGGAAAATGAATTTGGCAAATTCAATCTCAATGAATTCATAAGTCAGCATCCCGAAGTAATTATCGGAGAAATAAAGCCAGGCACTAATCAATATGGTAAGGCATCCCAAAGTATTTCAGTAAAAGATATAAACGCCATTAAAGAAAATCTTGCTGCAACCATTAATGAAGGTATCAGTAAGCGTTTTGATAAAGTAAGATTTGATCTTGATATTGCAAAAGGTAAACAGCTTACTTATTTGCCAATGCCCGAAAGCAAACCGGATAATAGTTCTGTGCAATTGGGTTTATTTGATATTGCTCCTGCCGCAAATATGAACCGTGCAATAGCTTATATCAATAAGATGGATGCAACTGTTGTTCAAAAGCAAAGCGCAAGGATAGTCAACATTATTAAAACAGCTGACAGACCCGATCATGAAGCGATTGTTTTGATTGCTGCAAAATCATTAGGATTCAAGCAGTATGCCTACAAATTATATTCAAATGCAGAAGAAATTAAATTCCCGGTAAACTGGATGACGGCTTCGGCAGTTCATCATGAGCTGAGCAGCCTGTCAAATATATTACAGGGATATAATCATAAGTTTTATAATGAAGGTGAGTCAGCATTTCATATACCATTTAATAAAGATGAGCAGTTAGAAGAATTAAATGATCTTAATCCTTATCACAAAGATGGGACATTGATCGTTCACAATGGACGGGTTGGCTTTGTTTCTTATGATACTGCAGAAAATGAGAAGCCTGTTTTTCTTCCCAGTCTTTATGACAAAAAGGATATTGGCTTTTATGAACAATACACAACCATCAGGGATACATACCTGTTACTTGCTGATAAAGAAGTAGAAAACAATATTGAATATCCTGAGCTAAGAAAACAGTTAAATGAATCCTATGATGCCCTGGTAAAAGGATTTGGCATTTTAAATTCAAACAGTAACCATCAACGGATATTAAAGGATGAGGCGTTTGGCTTTATCGTACTTGCATCGCTTGAAAGAAAAGAAGGTGACCAGTATTTTAAAGCAGATATACTTACGCAGGCTTTAATTCAAAAGCAGGAAGCATTTCACACAGACAATCCTGCGGAAGCTTTAGCAAAAAGTTTAAATGATAAAGGCTTTGTAGATATTGATTTTATTGCAACAGCCACAGGAAACAGCCAGGAGGAAGCCATACAGGCATTAGGAAATCATATTTACCTGAATCCTGTAAATAATGATTGGGAATCTTCCGACCAGTTTTTAAGTGGAAACGTCATAGTAAAACTGAATATTGCAAAAGAAGCCGCAGGGAAAGCGCCCGGTGATGTACAATTAAAGAGAAGCCTGGAAGCACTGGAAAAAATTCAGCCGGAAAAAATACCTTTTGAATTGTTGGATTTTAATTTGGGTGAAAGATGGATACCGCAGGATTATTATAATCGTTTTGCAACCCATCTTTTTGAACTTGATACTACTGTTAATTATTTTCCTGCAGTTGATACTTTTAAAGTTATTCCTGAAGGCAGGAATGCAAAGATCAACCAGGAGTTTGCAGTTACCACAAAAAATGGAAAAACATCCTATGGTAATACTTTATTGGAGCATGCTTTAGAAAATACCACGCCATTTTATACATATGAGGTTGACCTTGGCGATAAAACAATTCGTGTTCCTGATAATGAAGCCATACAATTGGCGCATCAAAAAATTGATTCTATCAGGAATCATTTTACAGATTGGTTAAAGGGATTACCAATAGAAGACAAAAATGATTTAGAACTACTCTATAATAATACGTTTAACTGCTATGTACTCAGGGAATATGATGGCACTCATTTACAGTTTCCAGGCCTCGATAAAAAAAGATTAGGTATTGAAGATCTGTATTCTTCACAAAAAAATTCTGTCTGGCGTATCATACAAAACAGGGGTGCATTAATCGATCATGAAGTCGGCCTCGGTAAAACACTCACAATGGTCGTAGCCGCACATGAAATGAAACGGCTTGGCATTGTAAACAAGCCAATGATCCTTGCATTAAAGGCCAATGTAAACCAGATAAGAGAAACCTATCGTAAAGCATATCCTAACGCAAAGATCCTGGCACCTGGTGAAAATGATTTTACGCCTGCCAAAAGAATAAGGCTGTCACATGAAATAAAAAACAACAATTGGGACTGTATCATTTTAACGCATGATCAGTTTGCTAAAATACCGCAGAGCCCGGAAATACAAAGGGAAATATTTCAAACAGAGCTGGATAATGTCGAGAAAGATTTGCACACACTCAAAAATATGGGTGGGGAAATTTCAAGAAGGATGTTGAAAGGCCTGGAGATCCGTAAGAATAATTTGCAAATAAAACTTAGCGTTGTCCTTCAAAACATAGCGGAAAAGAAAGATGCCGGTATCAATTTCAAAGACTTAGGTATTGATCATTTATTTGTTGATGAATCACATAAATTTAAAAACCTGACATTCACTACCAGACATGATAGAGTTGCAGGGCTTGGCAATATACAGGGTAGTCAGAAATCCCTGAATATGCTCTTTGCTGTGCGTACGTTACAGCAAAAGTTTGATTCTGACCTGTGCGTAACCTTTTTATCCGGCACCCCGATATCCAACAGCCTTACAGAAATGTATTTGCTGTTTAAATATCTCCGGCCTAATGAAATGAGAAGGCAGCGCATTGAGAACTTCGATGCATGGGCAGCAGTATTTGCAAGAAAAACTGTTGACTTTGAATTTTCTGTTACCAATGAAATTATAGCCAAAGAACGCTTCCGCCATTTTATTAAAGTGCCTGAGCTGGCATTATTTTATAATGAGATCACAGATTATAAAACAGCTAAGCACATCAATCTTGATAAACCTGATTTAGATGAGCAATTGGTAAATATCCCTCCTACACCTGATCAGCAGCAATTCATACAAAACCTCATGGCGTTTGCCAAAACAGGAAAAGGAGAATTGATAGGAAGACCTCCCTTAACAAGAGAAGAAGATAAAGGCAGGATGCTGATTGCTACTAACTATGCTAAAAAAATGGCGGCAGATATTCGTCTCATTAATCCTTTTATTTATGAAGATCATCCCCATAACAAAGTAAATGTTTGTGCCAGGAAAGTTGCTGAATTATATCAATTAAGTAATGCGGAAAAAGGAACACAGATTATCTTCAGTGATATTGGTACCCCGAAGGTGGATGCATTTAATATTTATGATGCATTGAAAGATAAGTTAGTCAGTGACTTTTCAATACCTGCCAATCACATCACTTTCATTCATGACTGGACAGACAGGCAAAAGCCTGAGCTATTTCGTAAAATGAATAATGGCGAGATTAGAATTCTTTTGGGAAGCACGGAAAAAGCAGGCACCGGTTTAAATGTTCAGAGAAATGTTGTCGGAATGCATCATCTTGATATTCCCTGGAAGCCTTCTGAACTGGAACAAAGAAACGGACGTGGCGCAAGGCAGGGAAATGTATTAGCCAAGGAAGCATATGATAATAAAGTAAAGAATTACATCTATGCTGTTGAGCAAAGCCTGGACAATTATAAATTCAACCTGCTCAAGAATAAGCAAACTTTCATCAGCCAGATGAAAAACTGTGAGCTGAACGTCAGAACAATTGATGAAGGTGCAATCGATGAGAACAGTGGGATGAACTTTTCTGAATATATAGCCATTCTTTCCGGCGATACCACATTGCTGGAAAAATCGAAAATGGAAAAGAAAATTGCCGTATTGGAAAGCTTAAGGAATGCACATCATAAAGAAATAATCAGGTCAAGGTTCCAGCTAGAGAATCTTGAAAGAGATAAAGTAAGTGTTCTCCAAACCCTTGACAAACTCACAAATGATGAATCCAGCTATAAAGAGCAGTTGCAATTTGATAAAGACGGAACAAAACTAAATCCGATACAACTCAATGGTTGTGTTGCTGCCGATCCTGAAGAAATCGGGTTATACCTTATTAAACTTTCAGCATCATGGAAACCCAAACCGGATGAAGACAATGCAATGAAAATTGGGAATTTGTATGGCTTTGATCTGTATATCCGCAGCCAAAAGGAAACCTACGAAGACAAAGGATTATTTGAATACCGTTACCAGAATATTTATTATGCTGAAAGCGAAAGTGGAATAAAATATTCATGGAACAATGGCTATATAAATATTGATAATCCGAAGATTGCTACCAGATATTTTCTGAATGCCATTGACCGGGTAGAAGCATTAAAAGAAAAATATCAAAAGAACCTGCATGAGCTTGAGCAAAACATTCCCATGTTACAACATTTGATCTCAAAACCATTTGATAAAGAAACTGATCTGTCGCAATTGAAAAAAGATGTTTCAAAACTGGAAAGGGAAATTTCGGTTAAGATCCAGGCGAATCAAATGAAACAACATGAAGCAGCAGAACTGAAAGAAACCCCAATAATAAAAATGGATGCAAAAGATATAAAGCCGGGAAAAATTTTATTGCCAAAGAAAGAGAGGATTGAACGAAAACAAAAAAGTATGAGAGTTTAAAACATAATCAAATAATAATGGCAAGTGTATATAATATCAACAAAGGAATTAATAAGCCGATTGAATTTAAGGGGCTGAAGGCACAGTACATCTGGTACTTAGGTGGAGGGCTTGTTGCCTTGTTGATATTATTTGCCATCATTTATATCGCAGGGGTTAATGTGTTTGTTTGCCTTGGAGTTATTCTTACCCTTGGTTCAGGTCTGTTCATGTATGTATATAAACTGAGCGGGACCTACGGCGAATATGGATTGATGAAAAAGATAGCAAAGAAAGCAGTTCCGAAGTGCATAAAAAATTATTCACGTCACGAATTTAAAAAACTATTACATCGTGGTTAAGCTGTTAACAGACATATTACCCCTTTATGGCGTGGAGCATGATGCGATTTTGTCCAAGCAGGGAGATATTACCATTGCTTTCAAAATTGACCTCCCCGAAATATTTACGCTCAGCGACCAGGAATACGAAGCATTTCACCATGCCTGGATAAAAGCCATTAAAGTATTGCCAAAGCATTCTGTAATGCATAAACAGGATTGGTTTACCGAAAATAAATATGCTGCCAATTTTAAGAGTGATGATCAAAGTTTTTTATCGAGGAGCAGTGAGCGCTTTTTTAATGAACGTCCTTACCTCGATCATCATTGTTATATAATGCTTACAAAAAAGCCTGGGAACAGGAAGGTAAGTTCTTCCCTTTTTTCGAATCTTCTTAAAAGGACGATAGTACCTGAAGATGTTCTGTTGCCAAAACATTTTCATGACTTTTTAAATCATGTGGGCCAGTTTGAAAGAATATTATCGGATAGCGGCTTCATGCAATTAAAAAGATTGAAGAATGATGAACTCATTTCAATCATTGAAAATTATCTAAATCTGCAAACTGCAAACGAAGATTTTGTTTTACGGGATATTGAGTTTGATAAATTACAGATAGGTGAATATAACCTGCAATTATATACAATGGCCGATGCAGAAAATGTCCCGGCTATGTGCGGTTCAAGGATTAACTATGATAAATATTCAACTGATAGGACCAAATTCAGTGTTGGCTTTGCTTCTCCAATAGGACAGTTACTGCCATGTAACCATATATATAACCAGTATATTTTTATTGAGGATGTTCAAAAGACATTGCAAAGGTTAGAAAGCAAAAAGTTAAGGCTTCAGTCTTTATCAGCCTATAGTCGTGAAAATACAATCGCCAAGGAAGCAACTGATAATTTTTTAAATGAGGCAATAGGTGAGCAAAGATTACCTGTTAAGGCACATTTTAATTTACTCGTATGGACAGATGATAAGGACAAATTAAAGGAATTAAGAAACCTTTGTTCTTCTGCTTTAACGCAGATGGATGCTTCTCCTAAAATGGAAACCGAAGGTGCAGCCCAAATATTCTGGGCAGGCATGCCGGGCAATGAAGCGGACTTCCCTATGAATGATACATTTGATACTTTCTCACCGCAGGCTTGCTGCTTTCTAAACCTTGAAACAAATTACCGCTCTTCCATTAGTCCCGTGGGTATACGGATGGGTGACCGTTTGACCGGACACCCGGTGCACGTTGATATTTCAGATGAGCCACTGGAAAAAGGCATCTGCACCAACCGAAATAAGTTTATCCTCGGGCCTTCGGGGAGCGGTAAATCTTTTTTCACTAATCACATGGTCCGCAGTTATTATGAGCAGGGAACGCATATCGTGCTTGTGGATGTAGGCCATTCCTATCGCGGGCTGTGTGAGCTGGTGAAAGGCTACTATTTTACTTACAGTGAAACAAAGCCTATAAAATTTAATCCTTTTTATATTGGTGATGGCGATGTACTGGATACCGAGAAAAAAGAAAGTATAAAAACATTGTTGTTAGCGCTATGGAAAAAAGATAGCGATTCGTTTAGCCGGTCTGAGTACGTTGCATTATCCAATGCGTTACAGTTGTATTTTTTAAAAGACAACATTTTTCCCTGTTTCGATTCATTTTACGAGTTTTTACGGGATGAGTTTGTCGAAGTGCTTAAGCAGGACCAGGTAAAAGACAAAGACTTTGACGTTTCTAATTTTTTGTATGTATTGCGTCCCTACTACAAAGGTGGTGAATTCGATTATTTGTTAAATGCTAAAGAGAATCTTGATCTGCTGCAGCAAAGGTTTATTGTATTTGAACTGGATAATATAAAAGATCATCCCATTTTATTCCCGGTGGTAACGATCATCATAATGGAAGTTTTTATTTCCAAAATGAGAAAGCTGAAAGGCATTCGCAAAATGATATTGATCGAAGAAGCGTGGAAGGCAATTGCCAAAGAAGGTATGGCCGAATACATTAAGTATCTATTTAAGACAGTAAGGAAATTCTTTGGTGAGGCTATCGTAGTGACACAGGAAGTGGAAGACATTATTTCTTCTCCGGTTGTTAAGCAGGCTATCATCAATAATAGTGATTGTAAGATATTGCTTGACCAAAGTAAGTATCAGAATAAGTTCGACCAGATACAGGAACTGTTGGGTTTGACAGAAAAAGAAAAGGCTTTGGTTTTATCTATCAATAAAGCAAATGATCCTTTAAGAAAATATAAAGAAGTTTTCATCAGTCTTGGTGGTATGCTTTCAAAAGTGTACAGAACAGAAGTATCACCGGAAGAATACCTGGCTTATACCACTGAGGAAAAAGAAAAGATGAAAGTGCAGCAGGCGGCTGAAAGATTTGGTGGAGATATTGAAAAAGGGATTGCATCATTAGCCAGGCAAGTTATAGGCGCATGAAAAAATTATTTATCATATACCTGTTACTGGTTTCCTGTAATACGACAAATTATAGCGCGGAAGGCTGCTATACTTGTAAATATGAACATGAATTTGCCATTACCAGCGATACTTTATGCCTTAGAAGAATAGATGGAACCTATAGAATTAACAGGCATTCAGGAGTGTTCATAAAGGCAACAGGCAAAGAGAAATTATTAATTGAACTATGGAAGCTAAGCTTAAATAAAAATGTATTTACTGAAATAAAAACAGGAAGAACATTTACATGGAACCGTGACAGACAATCATTGATTTTTGGGAACAGGATCTATATACTTAATAAGTGAAAATGAAAAAAGTGAGTTATGAAAAAAATAGTATTGATAAGTGTTGTACTACTGGTAAGTTTTGCCCCTCTGAATAGTTTACAGGCACAGGGCAGTATCCTCGAAATTATTAAGGCGGGAATTATAAAAGTGATCAAGGCTGTTGATCTGAAGATTCAAAGGTTGCAGAACAAAACGATCTGGCTGCAGAATGCTCAGAAAGTACTGGAGAATAAAATGGCGGAGTTAAAGCTCACAGAGATCAGTGACTGGGTGGATAAACAAAAGACACTCTATGCCGATTATTTTGATGAGCTATGGAAAATAAAAAATACCATTACCACTTACCAGAGAGTAAGAGACGTCATTAAAAAACAGGTGCAGCTTGTTAACGAGTATTCACGGGCGATATCCCTGTTTAAACAGGATAAGCATTTTACAGAGAAGGAAATAAGCTATATGCACGAGGTATATAGCGGGATACTGGATGAAAGTGTAAAAAATATTGAACAGATGCAGCTTGTCATTAATGCATTTATTACACAGATGACCGATGCGAAACGGCTGGAAATAATTAATACAGCATCTGAAAATATCGATCAGAATATTTCTGATCTGCGGCAATTCAACCAGGAAAATATTAAGATCAGTTTGCAACGGGCAAAGGACATAAATGATATTAATGCGGTGAAGAAGCTATATGGAATTGAATAGATGCTTCGCCAGGCTCAGTATGACATAACGAAAATCGTGAAGAATGAAAAATATAATAATTATACTTTCTCTTTTAGTTGCAGGTAAACTAACCAGGGCACAAACCTATGACGAATGGGTCCGACAGAAAGAGACACAGAAAAAGTATTTAATTGAGCAAATACTTGCATTTAAAACTTATATCGGAAATGTCCAGCAGGGCTATTCTATAGCTAATAAAGGACTAAACACCATTAAGGATATTAAGAATGGTGATTTTAACCTGCATGATAACTTCTTTAAATCTCTGAATACAGTTAATCCCCAGGTAAAAAAGTATTCAAAAATTGCAGCCATCATTGCAATGCAAATTTCTATTGCAAAGCATGTCCATAATACAATAAGGGATTGCAGGAAGACAAAACAATTAACGAATACGGAATTAGACTATTTGCAGAAGGTCTTTAATAATGTTTTGGATGAATGTGCTAAAAATTTAAATAATCTCATTGCTCTTATCACTGACGGCGAACAGCAAATGAAAGATGATGAAAGAATAAAGCAAATTGATAAGTTATATATAGATATGCAGGAGAAACAGGTTTTTGTTCAGTCCTTCAGTAATTCAGCAAAAAAGCTTTCTGTACAAAGGAGGAATGACCGGTATGATATTCAAATTGAAAAAAAATTAAATGGATTAAAATGAGAACAAAAATCTATGCTTTTCTATTGTTTGCAATGATGGGTTATCAACCCTCATTTTCACAATCTGACGAGGCGCAACAATTACTATTGAACGTCGAAAAACTGACACAATTAAAAAAGATCCTTAACGACATGTATAAGGGATATAAGATCGTCAGCAAAGGCTATAATACGATCAAAGATATTTCTGAAGGAAATTTTGATCTGCATAG
>DATLDR010000245.1:0-4109 GCA_035525775.1 Flavitalea sp. | reverse complement strand
AGGTTTATTTCATTTCCGATAGCTGATCTTCAGCAAACGAAATTGCAAATGTTGAATTGGTGTAATCCGTTCAACATTTGTTGTTTTCTGGACAACCATAATTATCATCTTGCATATAACACTATAGAATGCATCCTTGCTGCAGGTTCAGTAGCGCAATTGAAAACGCACGCCGGTAATGCCTTTCAGCAGTTGTCTGAATTTTCTCTGCAACATAAGGACTGGATGTTTGGCCACTTTGCGTACGATCTCAAAAACGAAACCGAAACACTCACATCATCAAATCCTGATGGAATTCAATTTCCCGATCTTTTCTTTTTTATTCCTGAATATGTTCTTAAGCTAAACGAATCAACACTTACAATTGGTTCATTGAAAGATGATCACCACCAAATATTTAATGACATCATTCAGATCGGGCAGGTTCATAATAATTTTACAATTACGTCTGCGCGCATCAAAAACCGGTTTTCAAAAAAAGAATATGTTGACACTGTTGAGAAACTAAGAGAGCATATACTTCGTGGCGACTGCTATGAAATTAATTTTTGCCAGGAATTTTTTGCTGAAGACATCGTCATTGATCCTCTCAATTTATATGTCACACTTAGTGATGAATCTCCAAATCCTTTTTCTGCATACTATAAATGTGGCGATCGCTATCTCGCCTGTATGAGTCCTGAGCGTTTTCTGAAAAAGGAAGGCAACAGGATTTTATCACAGCCGATCAAAGGCACATCAAAAAGAAATATAGAGGATACGTCGCTTGACCTCAATAATATCAATCATCTGCGGAATAGTGCGAAAGAAAGATCAGAGAACATAATGGTGGTGGATCTTGTAAGGAACGATCTTTCAAAGATCTGCGTAGAAGGAACTGTGCATGTAGACGAGCTTTGTGAAATTTACACATTTCCGCAGGTACATCAGATGGTATCCACAATTAGCGGAGAATTAAAAAAAAATATTGAACTTACTGAAGCGGTTAGCGCAACGTTCCCGATGGGATCAATGACGGGAGCACCTAAGAAAAAAGTGATGGAGCTGATTGAAAAATATGAAACATCACGCCGGGGGCTTTTTTCAGGATCTTTAGGCTATGTTTCACCAAACGGCGATTTTGATTTTAATGTGGTGATCCGAAGTGTATTATATAATGCTTCGGATAAATATCTTTCATTTCATACGGGATCCGCAATAACATTCAGCAGCAATCCTGAAACTGAATATGAAGAATGCCTGCTTAAAGCTGCAGCAATAAAAAAGGCATTGGCGAAAACCAATACCTTTTATTAGAGAACACAAACAGAGCAAAATTTATTTGATGGCTGTAGTCTGATTTTTCTTGTTTAATTCTATGGCTGTAAAGTTATTTGATTCATTCAGCAATAATTGAACCGATTCATTCAAAATCTGGTATTTGTTAGCGACAAATTTATCCATACTCTCAGCAGGCAGCTTCATTTCGTATATATTTTCAGCATCCATCATTTTGTCAAACTTTGGATTGTACCTGTTGAATTCATTGTCATCCATGTTTACGTATTTTGCTACAAGAACTGCTCTGTATTTACCTGAAATAGTAGTGGTTCTTGCGTCATTAAGTTCTTTAGCTGTAAGTGACCTGTTTAACAGGTAACCTGCAAGTGACCCGATCTGTTCAGTAGCCTCAGCCTTGGTGAGTGTTGTGATGCTACCCTGGCCTTCCAGAATATAATGGGTGCTGATAAATCTTTTTACATGGTTTCTTGATTCCTCAGGAAGAAAATACTGAAGATCCCAGAAGTTTCGGCTTTTACTTTTCTTCATAGCGTTATAAACATAACCCGGCCCGCCATTATAAGCTGCCAGCACTAGCAGCCAATCGCCAAATTCATTATAAAGATATTTGAGGTATCGTGCCGCTGCATGGGTGCTTTTCACATAATCCTTACGTTCATCACGCCTGGTAGTTACAACCAGTCCGTAATCCCTCGCCGTACCGGGCATAAACTGCCAGGGTCCAACAGCCCCTACATGCGATACCGCACGTGAGTTAAGCCTTGATTCAATAATTGCGAGATATTTAAGTTCTGTGGGTAAACCGTGCAGGGTAAAAATATTATCGATCATATTCAGGTAAACAAGACCCTTGTCTTTGATACCTATAACACTTTTACGGTTCTTAGTTGTATAATCGTCAACAAATCTCTTAGCCCGTGGATTAAGGCGGATGGTGCTTGAAGTGATTGCCTTGTTATCGAACACTGCTTCAACTTCTTCTTCAACATTAACAGGTATTGTAAAAACCTGTGCAGGGCTTGGTGTTTTAGTACTGTCGGAAGCACTGGCCGTTCCAAGGATACAAAGAGACACTGTGCAGAAAACTAAAAAAATACGTTTCATCATCATTTGTTTAGTTAAACAATGTCGACGTTAGGACGGATTTAAACAGTCAGATGATGATTAAACAGGATTTATTAAAATGCTTCAGTAGGGTATCGGTGTCGAAGGTTTAGGTTTTTTCATTACCGGAACTTTTATACTGCTGCATCCATTTGTCTGATAAGTTCAGTAAAGATAATTCGCTGAACCTGTCGCTCATCATCTGGACACCGTATGGTAAACCATTATTGTGCCAGAAAAGCGGTAATGAAATCGATGGAACACCCGTTAAATTCGAAAAAACTGTAAAAATGTCAGCTACGTACATTTCCACGGGGTCTTTTAACTTTTCTCCTAGTTTGAATGCAGTTGAAGGAGACGTGGGAAATAATAGAAAGTCAAATTCTTTGAAGATCAGGTTGGTTTGTTCTACCAGTAGTGTTCTTACTTGCTGGGCTTTCGTAAAATAAGCATCATAATATCCGGCACTGAGCACGAATGTGCCAAGCATTATTCTCCGCTTAACCTCTTTTCCGAACGCTTCAGATCGCGTTTTACTGTACATTTCTGCCAATTCAGGACTTTTGTTCGAATGTCGATAGCCATATTTAACTCCATCGAATCTTGATAGGTTAGAAGATGCTTCTGCTGTGGTAAGAATGTAATAAGTTGGAACTATAAAGTCAAGATACTCAAAGTGTACGGGCTCAATTGTATGGCCTTCAGATTTAAGTTTCTTTATAAAATTCATCAATCCCTCCCTAATTGCTGGATCAAGTGCCGTACTGTCAAGAGCCTCAGGGAAATATGCGATTTTTAACGTTTTTTCAGCTTTTTTTCCCGTTTTAAGTGGTTTTTGATGAGCTGTGGAATCAAATTTATCTGGACCAGATATTACTTTCAATATTGATCCCACGTCCGGAATATTTCTCCCAAATATGCCTATCTGGTCGAAAGAAGAAGCATATGCAATGAGTCCGTAACGGGAAATTGAACCATATGAGGGTTTAAATCCGACAATTCCACAAAAGTCTGCCGGTTGCCTTACGGATCCACCTGTATCGCTACCCAGGCTAACCATGCACAATTCAGCCTGGACGGCGACAGCTGAGCCACCAGATGAGCCGCCTGGAACGCGTGTTACATCCAGTGCATTCAGCGCAGGACCATAAGCGGAATTTTCATTAGTGGAGCCCATTGCAAATTCATCGCAATTGGTATGGCCTATTATGATAGCTTCTTCCCTGAGCAGCCTATCCACTGCTGTAGCATTGTAAATGGAAATAAAGTCTTTAAGAATATTTGAAGCTGCGCTTACAGGATGGTCTTTATAACAGATAACATCTTTGATAGCTATTACTACGCCGTGAAGCTTACCCATTGGCCGCCCTTGTGCGCGGCTTTCATCAAGGCGCCTTGCAGCCATAAGAGCTTCTTCACTGTAAATACGAACATAAGCGTTCAGCTGATGATGACGGACGATTTTTTCCAGGTAATGCTCAACAGCCTCAACACAGGAAGTGGAGCCATCACGTAGTTGTGAATGGTATGTATCTATTGAATCGAATGTGAACAAGGCCCGGCTGTAAATTATCAAATCGGCTGCGGACTATACTTATTATGGCTGAACTGTAGTGGAAGTGGAAGATGAGCTTTTTTCTTTCACAGTATCCTTGGGATCGTTCATGCCTTCTTCAATTTCTTTTCTCACGTTGGTCTTGGCATCATTGAATTCGCGAATACCC
>DATLDR010000244.1:0-9174 GCA_035525775.1 Flavitalea sp. | reverse complement strand
ACATGAGCGATGTTAACTTTGCCAGCGGCAAATGGCTGGGCTTTGAAAAAAATGATATGGTTGCTGTGATGAGATTTGACCATCCGGTAACAACAAATAATATAACACTCAGTGTGCTCGAGGATCTTAGCACCAGGATTTTTTTACCTGAAAAAGTGGAAATATACGGTGGTGCATCTCCTGCCAATATGAAATTGCTGGGATCGATGAAACCTGTCCAACCTCTTGATATGCGCACCAGAACGAACGTTCCTGTTACCTGCATTTATCCGCCTGTAACTGTTCGTTTTCTCAGGATCATCGTAAAACCGGTAAGGGCAATGCCTCAATGGCATCAGCAAAAAGGTCAGAAAGCCATGTTGTTTGTGGATGAGGTATTTGTAAATTGACCCTATCAGATTTCAATTTCTGGTAAAACTTTGGGGTCGGCGAATAAATGGAATTTTTTTAAGTTCAAAATCAGATTACTTTACGTGATAATTTATAGATATATCAAATGAAATTCCGCATGCAGGCTGGCCCGATTTTTTTAAAATATCTTTTGAGGAGATGAATGTATGGTACAGATTACTGAAGCACCCGTAGGTACTTATTTCCTGTATGCCGATGATGATCCGGATGATCAGGAATTTTTTAAGCAGATGGTGGCGGAAATAAATTCTGAAATTAAAGTAGTGCTGGTGGATAACGGGCTGGAGCTGCTTCAATATCTCAATAATGTTGTATCGAAAGGAAATTTGCCATGTTGTATAGTGCTCGACATTAACATGCCTATATGGGATGGTATCAGAACGCTGAAAGCTTTAAAGGTTGAAGAGAAGTATAAGCGTATTCCGGTGATTATGTTTACTACGTCGCGTTCACTTAGAGATAATGAATTAAGCCTGATGCTGGGAGCACAGGGCTTCATAACAAAGCCGGTGAATCACAAAGATTTCAGCCAGCTGTATCATAAGTTTGCAGAAGTATGCAGGGAAGGGTGAGACGTATTATCTCACCCTTTTTATCTTTTTGTACTCTTCATGTACTCTTATTTTAATCTAAAGATTTATATAATTTTTCCGGATATTTTGTTGTGATGCTCCGGTGTTTGCCGGCGACCTTGCATATTATAAGAGTTCGGTAAATGTGGGTTTCAATTGATTGCGGCAATAGCAATTGTGATTCAGGTATCCGTTTCTTAATTATAAGGGGCCATACAGGTAGTCCAGTACTGAACAATATTTTTAAGTGTTTCTTTCCATTCCTGATATTTCACCGGCTTCTGAAAAATCCCCTGCACTGAGTGAATGTAAGCGTCGTTAAGCGCCTGTGCAGTGCTTCCCGTTGTAAAGAAAAGGAATGGAGTTGTTTTTGAGTTTTGCGATCTCTCTGTCAGCTTCTTCTTCAGTTCGAAGCCATCCATTTTTGGCATCTTGATGTCTGAAATGATAATGAAGGGATGCACAGCCGGGTTACTTAAATAGTCAAGTGCTGATTCTCCTTCAGGAAAAATACGTATTTCATTTTCTAAATTCAATTCGGCAAACAGTTCGCGAAGCAGATCCTGGTCATCGATATCGTCATCTATGATTATGATAGGGCCGGTTTTATCCATGGTTTTACGTAGGATTTAGGCATTGAAATTATTTATTTTTTCAGAGCGTTAAAAATAATATTCCATTTTCCTGGCGCAGGTTATACGTAACAATTGGCACTTTAGCTGGCCCGGCTTTAACGGTTCCATCGGTTACGCTAAATTGTGAACCGTGCCATGGGCACTGGACTGTTCCACACATCATAGCTCCTGCTGCCAGTGATCCGCCACTATGAGTACAACGGTCATCAAATGCAACATATCCGCTTTCACTGTTTGCCAAAACTATTCTTTTATTTCCAATATGCACCAGTTTCATCTGATTGATCTTTAGGTCATTTGCTTTGCCTACTTTAATTTCGCCTTCACATGATTCATAATATTCTTCTTTCCATTTCCCCGCTTCTGCATAACGCGGATCAACACCAATCTGGTTTCTATAAACAAGTGTTCCGCCCATCCATCCTGCAAACAGTAAGAGTATCCAACCGGCACCCTCCAGGGCAATAAGAATATTGATATCGGGCACTTCATTATTTGCACGATAGATCAATGCGGTAACATACAATAACATCACTGCAATGTTGGTGAGTCCATGTTTTCCACCTCTTTTCTTTGCTGTGGAATCCGGAGGTATAGTATAGATAAAATCTATGATGCCCGGAATAGCCGCAAGTGCCGCACCTGCTAATGCCGCGATCTCCAGATTGTACGCAGTGAATAAATATTCAGGGCTGTATGTTTTTGCAAGCACATCGAATAATAAGGTGCCTGTATAAAAGGCAATAGGAAAGCAAACGAGTATAGGATGCAAAGGATGTCCGTTAATTTGTGCCCTGCTTTTCATCTGAATATTTTAATTGATTATAATTTGATGGTAACATCACCGTAAACCGGATAACCTGTACATGTAAGTATAATGCCATTTTTTATTTCTTCTTCCAGCAAAACTTCATTCTGCGCCATCCATACTGTTCCCTGCAAACATTTAGCCACACAGGTTCCGCATTGCCCGCTTTCACAACTGTAAGGTATATGAATATCCAGCAATTTAGCCGCCTGTAGAATAGTGACGGGATACTGCACATTGAAACTCACATGACCACCGTTTCGCATAAGCATGACCGTATGAGCTTTCGTATCAGGTGGTTCCGGCCTTATTTTCGGATGCTGCACGTGAAAGATTTCTTTCTTTATCCTGGCCTGGTCAACGCCAAGCGTAGTGAGCCGGTAGGTGATCATCCGCATATACCCGGCAGGGCCACAAACATAGAAAAGCGATTCTTCATTATAACTGACCTTGTTCAAATGAAGAAACATTTCAAGGGATTCAGGTGTTAGTCGCGAACTGAATGCATCATGAGATCTGCTGAATAAGAACTGAATAGAAAGGTTATCTGAATATTTACTCTTAAGTTCTTCAAGAGGTTTAACGAATATGGCATTCTGCGTACCTGTATTACTGAATAAGAGCAAAACATGTATACCGGGATGAACGATAAGGATAGTTTTGATAAGCGCATAGACCGGAGTAATACCGCTTCCTGCTGCCATGAAAATTATGCGCTTGTATTTTTCGACTGTTTCAGGTATAACAAAAAAACCGGATGCGCCGATCGTTTCCAGCAGGTCGCCCTTTTTTATCTTGTCATTAAGGTACCTGGAATATTCACCATTTACAATCCTCTTAACTGTGATGGTCAATGGTTCATCAAGTTCTGGTGAAGAAGAAATTGAATAACTTCTTCTTGCCTCAACACCGTTACTTCTTTTAAATATTAATGTAAGAAACTGACCTGCCTTATAGTCGATCTTCCCTTGCACGCATTCTAAAACAAATGATTTTGTATCGGGTGTTTCAGAAATAATGTCAACAACTATCAACGTCTTCCTTGCTATTGCTCCCGCTTCGGCCATGCTCGAATTTAGCAGGATTTTTTATTGGTTGATGTTTATCTCAGTAGTATCTGTGACCAGCATGGGAAGTGAATAATTTCCAAAATCGAGAATTGTATCAGGAAAGCTTTTTTTCAGTTCGGCACGCTCTTCAGCTGTTATAGATGTTTTATAGAGGTACACATATTTTAGTTTTTTCAGGTTCCTCATTTCAATCAGGCCCTTTGCGGTAACCTTGGTACCTACAAGATTCAGCGACCCCAGGTCTTTTAATTTTTTCAGCTTCATCAGGCCCTTGTCTGTAATATTGGTATTGCTCAGCTGCAGCCTGCGTATTTTATCCAGCTCAGCAACTGTTGTAAGTGTTGAATCTGTAATATTCGCGTGATCCAGTTTTAGTGTTATGATCTGCCTTTTCAAAGGCACCATTGATTTGAGCAATGAATCTGCTTTTCCCGCCACGGTCACGAAACTTGCGGACAAATAGTTGCTGTTTCTTGCCAGAGGCATTAACATCACTCCATCTATAACAAGTTTATGAATAACAGCAGAGTCGCCTGCCTCCACAGGCTCATCAGGTATTTCAGTTATTTCATTATCGGGTGCAGCAATACCGGTTTCAAGTGCAAGCAAAACCGGCTTGATATTTTCGCTTTGTTTCAGGTCACTTACTTTTTTATTGAAATCAGCTCCTGCATTCACCCACCATTGTAAAACTGATATCTGTTCGCGCGTAAGCTGCGCCTTGCTTTTTGGTGGCATATGATCTTCATGATCCAACGGCAACAACAATCTTTTGATCAGCTCACTTTCTTCCGGCTTACCTGCTACTATTGTTTTACCAGTTTTACCACCTTTTATGATGGCCTCTTTTTCGTCAAATCTAAGTTTGCCTTTATGTTTGTTTGGTCCATGGCAATTGTAACATCCTTCTTTAAGTATCGGTTGAACAACATCATTAAATGCCACTGCTTGCTGAATGTTTGGAATTGGCTTTATCGTAACTGTTTTATGCGTTTGATTGAAAGGCTCAGTTAAAAATTCTGGTCCCCTTGTAATATTACCACCAAGATGGCCGGTTATAGAGATCATGAGCAGAACAACAGCGGAAAAAATTTTTATGATGTTTCTCTTTACCTTTTTCCGGTAAAGAATATACAGTAGAATGCATAACACGGCAGCAGAAATCCCCACCCATTGATGTGGTTCAACAAACTCTTCTTCGTATTCGCCGCTTCCTTCCAGCATTAATCCGGAAACAACAGCAGCAACAGCAGTTACCATTCCCCAGAAGATCATGGTTTGTATAGCCGGACGGAAACTGATATAATTGTTGGAACGGATAAATAGTTCGAACAGGCAGGCGAGCAACAAAATACCTATAGGCAGGTGTACGATCGCAGGATGTAATCTGCCCGCAAAATCAAATAATACGAATAATTGCATTTAGGTCAGTGCAGAATGAATTTGATAGGGTTAATTATGCTATGATATCATGAATTACTTTACCGGCAACGTCTGTAAGTCTGAATGGTCTTCCCTGGTATGGATAAGTAAAATTTTCATGATCAAAACCAAGTTGGTTCAAAATGGTTGCCTGCACATCATAGTAATCCGTTTTACCACTCACTGTTGTATACCCGATCTCATCGGTTTCCCCGTGTGAGTAACCTTTTCTGATTCCACCGCCTGCCATCCAGATGGTAAATGCTTCGGTATGATGATCTCTTCCCTTGAATGGGTTCACCGCTCCGTTTCTTCTTTCCTGCATCGGTGTGCGACCGAATTCACCTGCCCATACTATTAGTGTTTCTTCAAGTAAACCTCTTTGCTTAAGATCGAGAATCAATGCGGTCATAGCCTTATCGATCGATCTGTATTTATTGATGATTCCAAGGTTCAGCGCATTGTATGCGCCATCACCGTGTGCATCCCATCCCCAGTCGAACAGCTGAACAAAACGAACGCCCTTCTCAACAAGCTTTCTTGCCAGCAGCACATTGTTTGCGAAACATGTTTTACCGGGCTTCGTTCCATACATTTCATGTATATATTCCGGTTCATTATTAATATTCATTACATCAGGCGCGGTGATCTGCATCCTGTATGCCATCTCGTATTGTGAGATCCTTGATAATATTTCAGGGTCCTTATATTCTTCAAACTCCTGTTTGTTTACATTGTTGATGGCTTCTATCGAAGCTTTTCTGAGATCACGGTTTACACCTTCAGGATCTTTGATGAAAAGCACTGGGTCTCCGTGACTGCGGCACTGAACACCCTGGTATACTGATGGAAGAAATCCGCTTCCCCACACGCTTTTTCCTGCATCAGGATTATTACCTCCGCTGGTAAGCACCACAAATCCGGGCAGATTCTGATTCTCTGTTCCCAATCCATATGTTACCCAGCTGCCGATGCTTGGCCTTCCAAGCCGTGGTGCCCCCGTATGTACCAGTAACTGCGCAGGCGCATGATTGAACTGATCGGTTGTCATCGCCTTCAGAAATGAAACTTCATCAGCTATGGTAGAAAAATGTGGCAGGTGATCGCTTATCCACGCACCACTTTGACCGCGCTGCGCGAACGTGGCCTGAGGACCCAACATTTTTGGAACACCCCTAATAAATGCAAATTGTTTTCCTTCAAGAAAAGATTGAGGACAATCCATTCCATCCATCTTGATCAATTGCGGCTTATAATCGAACAGTTCAAGCTGCGAAGGAGCACCTGCCATGTGAAGAAAGATCACACTTTTTGCCTTACCCGGAAAATGAGGCGGCCTCGGTAATAATGGTTTTGCAGGATCAAACACAACCGGAGCATACGATGATGCAGAACTGCTGCCGCAGCTACCCAGCAAAGCACCCATCGCCAGTGCACCAAGTCCCATAGCGGATTCTTTAAGAAAATGCCTGCGTGTATGCGCCTGCATGGATCTTTCGCCTGCTTCTTTAAGTAGCCGCTGTATGTGAAGTTCCTTTTGTGTCATGCATCAGTTTTTTGTGATCACCTCATCGATATTCAGCATCGCGTTGGCAACAAGTTTCATTGCAGCCTGCTCAGCATTCTTTTCATTTTTCATCGTGCTCCGGGCAAAAGAGATCGCAGCACTGTCATCTTTTTTATACTCTTCTAGTGCCTGTCCGTATAATTTTATAAACACCTCGAGCGTCTGTTGTGGTATCTTTTTATACGTCATCAATTCATATCCTTTAGCTATCCTGCTCCTGATATCAGGGCCACCTTCCTTTGCCATTCTCGATGAAAATTGTCCGGCAAGATCAACGTACACCGAATCATTTAGTGTAACAAGTGCCTGTAATGGTGTGTTCGTGCGGATACGGCGTGCAGAACATACAATGCGTTGAGATCCGTCAAATGCAATCATTGACGGGTACCCGGCGGTACGCTTCCAGAAAGTATACACCGATCTTCTGTATTGATCTTCGCCTTTACTTGTCTTCCAGCTTTCTGAATTATATGGATTGCTCCAGATGCCTTCAGGTTGCCAGGGCATAACACCCGGACCATACATTTTACTGCTCATAGTTCCGCTGACGCTAAGCGCCTGGTCGCGCAACTGTTCAGCCTGCAGGCGGATACGTGATGCTCTTGCGAAATACCGGTTTCCCGGGTCTTTTTCTTTCAGATCCTCACGCATTTTCGAATCCTGCTGATAGGTTGCACTCATCACAAGTTCTTTCAATAATTTTTTCATGCTCCATTTGTAATCATTCATCATCTTCCAGGCGTAATGATCCAGCAGTTCCTGATGGGTGGGCGGTATACCCTGAGTGCCAAAGTCTTCAAGCGTTTCAACAATACCGGTTCCAAACAGCTGTTCCCAGAACCGGTTAACAATAGTGCGCGACACCAGCGGATGTCTTTTATCGGTTAGCCACATTACCAATCCACGCCTGTCTGCTGGTGCATCTTTCGGCATAGCCGCTGCAAGAGAAGCAGGAACACGTGGCTGAACCTCTTTACCAGGAGTAAACCTGTTTCCCTTTTCAAACACAAAAGTTTTCCTGTGAAAGGAAGCAGGGTTTTCTACCATCACAGGAATAGTTTCCTGTGGCTTAGTAAGCAATTGCCAATAGATTTTCTTATTGGCTTCATAAGCAGGCGTACCTTTTCCGGGCAGATCTTTTGTTATCGAGATCCAATCGAAATATAACTTGTCATTCTTCTCATGAGCGCCGGATGAAGTGTTATCGTAGCTCAAGTAAACATCGTGAACCTTATTATCGGCAGTGATGGAAAAAGTTCCAATATCCGGCTTCTTCGTGTATGCAAGTGCTGATTTTCCTATAACAGGTCCATCAGGCGCATCAACGTGTGCTGTAATAGTGCCCCCGGATTTTTCTGCATAAAATTTAAAAGTTACCTGGTCACCATTGAGCTCCATCTTTTTCATTCTGAATGAGCCATGATTATGCAGAACAAGCGCTGAATTATTTCCTTCTATGAATCCGTTTTTGATACTGTCAGTTGCAGATCCATATACTGCGGGTTGGGCAGTACGAAGAAATAATTTAATTGCTTTCGCGTCTTCTTCAGTTGAATTCTGTTTAACCCATTCAGTGAGTTTATCAATCTGCTGCTTAAGCGTATCATTGTACGTTTTAAGGAGAGGAAATTCAGGTGGCTGGTCCTCGTCGCGGGTATTATTGAAATAAGCAACGAAACTGTAATAGTCGTCGTGTCTGAACGGATCATAAGGATGACTATGACATTGCACGCAAGAAAAAGTAGTGCCCATTACCGCTTCCCAGGTTGTGTTCACACGGTCTAGTACTGCGGCTAATCTGAACTCTTCATTGTCCGTTCCGCCTTCATCATTGGTCATTGAATTCCTGCTGAATGCGGTTGCAATGTATTGTGCATCGGTAGGCTCTGGTAACAGGTCGCCGGCAATTTGTTCTTTTAAAAAAATATCGTATGGCTTGTCTTCGTTGAATGCATCGATTACCCAGTCCCTGTATTTCCAGATATCTCTTTGGTGATCGGCCTCATATCCTTTTGTGTCTGCATAACGCGCAAGATCCAGCCACATGGATGCCCACCGCTCACCATAATGTTTTGAAGCCAGCAAAGAATCAACCAGCTCTTCGTATGCATTATCACTATTGCTGTTAAGAAATTTTGTTGCAACGGATTTAGAAGGGTACATGCCTATAAGATCCAGACTTACCCTTCTTAACAAAGTTGGTTTGTCTGCCGGGGCCGACGGAGTTATTTTATGTTGATCAAGCTTCTGGTAAATGTAGCGGTCAACATCATTTTTTATCCATTCGTTTTTGATATCAGGAACGGGTTGGTCTTTTACAGGAATATAGGCCCAGTGATCGCCCCATTTAGCTCCCTGCTTTATCCATTTTCTGAAGATGCTGATCTCTTCTTTGGAAAGCGGTTCATGTTTATAAGGCATCCTTACTTCAGGATCATCAGAAGAAATACGACGCATAAGCTCACTTGCATTGGGATCGCCGGGAATAATTGCTGGTTTACCTGATTCGGTTTTTGCAAGAGCCAGATCGCGGAATAGAAGACTAAACCCTGCTTTTGCACGAACGCCGCCATGGCAGATGATGCATTTTTTATTAATGATGGGCTTAACATCGGCGCTGAATTCAACTTCTTTTTCAGATGTTGTAAAATGCGCGAGCGCAAATGCGCACACAATGAGTACTCCAAGA
>DATLDR010000243.1:0-73431 GCA_035525775.1 Flavitalea sp. | reverse complement strand
AATAAATTCCATCCACGCGAGTGCCCTTCAGAATAACATTTGCCTCTATCTCAATGGCGCGAAGAGAGGCTGCTGTATCAGTGGTGAAATATGGGTTGCCTGTGCCTGCACCGAAAATAACAACCCTGCCTTTTTCCAGGTGCCTGATGGCCCGCCGCCTTATATAGGGTTCGGCGATCTGCTCCATCTTGATCGCGCTCTGCAAACGCGTATACACGCCCACTTTTTCAAGCATCGCCTGCATCGCCATGCCGTTGATAACCGTCGCAAGCATGCCCATGTAATCGCCATGGGCTCTTTCGATGCCGGTTTCCTTTTCGTTCATGCCCCGGTAGATGTTGCCACCTCCGATCACTACGGCCACCTGTACGCCAAGCTCAGTAATACCTTTAATGTCCCGGGCATACTGTTCGATCATGGTGGGATCCATGCCGAAACTTTTATCGCCCATCAATGATTCACCGGATAATTTCAGCAGAATACGTTTGTATTTCGGAAGCATTTAGATCTGTAAGATTTTAAAGGGAAAAATTATCCCAGTGCAACTCTTTTGAACTCTGTCACTTTTATACCTGAATCTACGCCTTTAAGATGATCTGCAACACTTTTTGTTCCGTCTTTCACGAAGATCTGTGCGAGCAATGTTTGTTCTTTGAAGAATGCATTCAGTTTGCCATCAGCGATCTTGGAAATCATCTCGGCAGGTTTACCTGCCATCTTAGGATCGGCTTTGATCTGTTCAGTAACTATAGCTCTTTCTCTTTCAATAGTAGTTGCAGGAACACTTTCCGCATCAACTGCTACCGGATTCATGGCGGCGATCTGCATGGCAACATCTTTACCAGCATCGACTGCAGGCTTGTTAAAACCTACGAGAACACCTATACGGTTTGCACCATGAATATATGAAGCCACATATTCAGCATTTACACGCTCGAATTTTGTGATGCCTATATTTTCTCCGATGCTTGCCAGCTTGTCGTTAACAAGGTCAGCGATTTTTGCACCGTTGATAGAAGAATTATTGAGTTCGTCCACGCTCTTCACATTACCGGCAATAGCTGCATCGCCGATACTTTGTGCAAAGGCAACAAAGTCTGCATTCTTGCTTACGAAGTCCGTTTCACAGCTTACACAGAAGGCAATGCCTGTTTTATTGTCTGCTGTTGTTTTAGCAATCACTACACCCTCTTTTGCTTCGCGGTCACCACGAAGAGCAGCAACTTTTGCACCTTTTTTTCTAAGCCAGTCTATAGCTGCTTCAAAGTCTCCGTTCGTTTCTGTTAATGCTTTACGGCAGTCCATCATGCCTGCGCCGGTTGCCTGGCGAAGCTTATTGATGTCAGCCGCGGTTATTGTTGCTGTTGACATTGAGTAATTTTTAATAGATTGAAATTGGTTTTCGGAAAACGATAATAGATAAATGAGAATTGTTTTTCCTTGACTCTAATGAGTCGTTTCTCATCTGTTATCTCGGTCCGCCTGGTCTGCGTCCGCCACCGCCTCCGCTAGGTGTACGGCGTCTTTGTCCACCACCACCGCCGCCTGGTCCGCTGCGGCCCCTGTTTTCTCCGCGTCCGCGTCCCGCTTCGGATTCAGCCTCTGCCTGTAAGCGGTCGGCCTTCTTTTCATTATCATCGCCTGAAGCATCATCTACATCTTCATCTTTTGCAGCCTGTCGTTCAGCAAGACCTTCAGCAATAGCAGCTGTAACATACTGAGTAATGATTGCAATGGATTTTGTAGCATCGTCGTTACCGGGAATAGCAAAATCCACTTTATTCGGATCGCAGTTGGTATCTACTATACCGAATGTTGTAATGCCTAAGCGCTTTGCTTCTGCAAGGGCTATGTGCTCATGCCCGATGTCTATAATGAACAATGCTGCAGGCACCCTTCCGAGTTGAGAGATACCACCCAGCACTTTATCCATCTTATCGCGGTCGCGCTGAAGCTGAAGACGTTCTTTCTTTGTCAGACTTTCCGCACTGCCATCACCAAGCATCTTGTCAATGCTCTGCATCTTTTTTACACTTTTGCGTACGGTATTGAAGTTGGTAAGCATCCCACCTAACCAGCGCTCAGTAGCAAATGGCATATTGATTCGGCGTGCACATTCTGTTACGATTTCTTTAGCCTGCTTCTTCGTACCAACGAACATGATCTTTTTTCCGCTGCGTGCTATTTGCTTAAGTACACCGGCAACTTCCTGAAGGCTTTCAGTTGTTTTATTAAGATCGATGATATGAATACCTTTTTTCTCTGCGAAAATGAAAGGCAGCATTTTAGGGTTCCACTTCTTGCGCAGGTGACCAAAATGTACGCCTGCCTCAAGTAATTGCTGTTGCAATGAAGTGTTGTTTTCCATTTATTATGAGTTGAAATTTGAAAGTTGTGATTAACGCTTGCTGAACTGGAAGCTCTTACGGGCTTTCTTGTGTCCGAATTTTTTACGCTCAACAGATCTCGGATCACGTTTTAATACACCAACAGCTTTTAATGCCGGACGAAACTCAGGATTCAGCTCAACGAGCGCCCTGGCGATGCCCAGCTTAGCAGCTTCTGCCTGACCCTTCATGCCACCACCTGCAGCATTGATCTTCACATCAAATTTATCGAGTGACTGAATGGTTTTAAGAGGCAGCTCCACCTGGTTCTGGAGGTATTGCAATGAAAAATATTCCTTGTAATTTTTATCGTTCACCGTAATGTTCCCGTTTCCTTTTTGAAGGAAGATCCTGGTAACGGCTTCCTTACGGCGACCTACGGCATTTTTTTGCTTTTCCATGTATACTCGATTAGAAAGTTAAAGGTTGTGGTTTCTGTGCAGTGTGCTGATGTTCTGCATCGGCATACACGAACAGCTTTTTGAACATTTTACGTCCAAGCCTGTTCTTTGGTAACATGCCTTTCACCGCTCTTTCGATAACGGCCTCAGGACGGCGTGCAAGAAGATTCTTGGCAGTTTCAGCTTTCTGACCACCGGGATATCCTGAGAATGTCAGGTATTCCTTGTCTTCGAGTTTGTTTCCTGTGAATTTTACCTTGTTCGCATTTATAACAACAATAAAGTCTCCGCAATCAACATGTGGCGTATAATAGGCCTTGTTCTTACCTTTAAGAACGGCAGCTATTTTGGCACACATGCGTCCAACGGTTTGATTGGTACCGTCCACAACGTACCAGTTGTGCTTCACGGTAGCCGCGTTAGCATGTTTTGTAGTGAAATGTAATTTGCTCATTGTACTTTTTTTGATATCTCTCCGCCAACCCGGGAAAAATATTATTTAAAATGGAGCGCAAAGGTAGGGGCATGAAACTATAATACACCTAATTCACACGAGTATTTTTAATTGCACTTTCATAATCAATTGAAAATCAATAAAAATTTTGCAAAGAAATTTACCCCTGTGCCGTCCCTGTTTGAATATCTTGTTACTCACAGATTGAAAGGACCAGATATTTCAAAATGGGTTATTAAAATTGATGGCCCTGTTTATTGATGCTTTTTTCGAAACGGATAACAACAGTACTGTCGTTATTACGGGCAATCACAAATGCTTCGCTGTCACCTATTTTTATTTTTTGTACACGCCTTGATTGTCCTTTCACCGCAACTCCATTCAGCATGCTGTAATCAAATCCTCCTTTGCCGTTATTCAACAGCACTGATCCATAATCTGCATCATATCTTCCCATCTCGATATTATTCTCATAGTAATTGCCAACAAGCAACACATCGGGATATTTATCATCATTAGCATTCACCACTATTGCATTACGAAATGATGTGAGCTGTGCTTCCCAGGGCAGTTCAGATAACTGAAATATCATGTTTCCTTTATTCGTCAACACGCAATTGCTGAAATAGTCAGCTGAATAATGGGATGCCTCAGAAAGCTTTCTCCCGCTCACTATATCCTCCAGACTGGCTATTGCAAAATCTCTGGCGTAATTGAAGCGTTTTCTTAATCCTGGCAGTTGTCTTTCCATTTCTGCTTTGCTTGCAAATGGAATTTCTTTTCCATTTATATAATAAGTAAGTACCTGTTCTTTTTTTCCGTTTTCATCAAAATCATTGTAATATAATTTTACCGGATGGTTTACAGTTGCAGTAAGGCGGCTGTTCAATCCAACATTCCCTGCAACGATATCCATTTTTCCATCCCCATCCACATCAACAGGAACAATAAAATTCCACCACCCTTTCCTGTTGCAGATTGTTTTCTTTTGCAGCCTACCATGTAAGTTGATATAAGCATCGATTGTTCCCCACTCCGAACAAAGTACAAGGTCTTTTGTGTTGTCGTTGTTCATGTCGGCCCATATTGCACCCGTAACAAATCCTGCATTTTTTAAGTCAGATGAATACTTGTCCGTCTGATCAATAAATTTTCCTGTACCATCATTTATCAGCACATAGGATGATGTGTTTGCACCGAATTGCCATGGAATTCCTCGGCCGCCAATAAACAGGTCAATATAGCCGTCTGCGTTGATGTCGTTCACTGCTACACAACCCAGTGTTTCAAAAATGCCTGTTATCGCATCTTCTTTTCGTGTAAGATTTCCTTTTCCATCATTCAGATATATTCTTGGCAGCAGATGAGCATCATTTCCAAAGTACTCATTGCCGCCACTCGCAATGATCAGATCAACATTATTGTCGTTATTCACATCATGCCATTGCGCGTCCACATCCTCATAATTACTATCGGCATGCATAGCTGGCTGATCCAGCTCGATGAACTTTCCTCCACGCTGCTGAAGAAATAAACTTCTTCTACCACCTTTTGCACCACCAATAAAAACGTCGTCTAATCCATTGTGATCTGCATCTGCAACTGCTAAAGCCGGCCCTTCAGTGGAGATCATGTGTGGCATCAAAGGTTCGCGGTCAAATTCAGCAAATGAGTTCTCTTTATGTAAGAACCTGATGCCCGTTTCACCTGTAATATCCTTTGCAGTGTACAGCGGCACTGAATGGCTGGTTACCGGTTGGGTGTAATTATATACAGGCAAACCAGATTTGTAATATGCCGTTATGCGAGAGCTGTCTTGCCGGAATTGCAATTTTTGAAAAGTGTTATCCGGCCATATGAGTATTACAGAATCAATTGCAGCTCCTCCTGTACCTATGTGCAAAGGCTCTTCCATGCTTGAAAGAAACCCACGTACCGGAAATTTTTCATAACGTTCTTTTTTGTTACCTGAATACAGGAAAACTTTTGCACCCAGGGCGTTTATATTATGCGATGGACCATGCAGTTCTACATCTACATAATTTTTATTCTTTCTATCATTTGAGGTGTTCCTGTAAATGAGGGCGTTCTCATCGATGTTATTAACCACTACATCCATATCCCCGTCATTGTCAAAATCCGCATACGCGGCACCGTTAGAATAGGTAGAAGCATCTTCAACCATATCATTTATATCCTGAAATTTAAGATTCCCTGTATTCATGTAAAACTTATTAGGGATTTTGATCTGTGGAAATTTATCAATGAGTGTTCTGTCCTTTTCATCAATTTTATTATCCTTTATCTTTTGCTGAATAGACTGGTCAGAAATATAGTTAATGTAATCAATGTCGTTTAACCGTTTTGGTATCCCATTGGATATAAATAAATCCTTGAGCCCGTCGTTATCAAAATCTACAATCAATGGCGACCATGACCAATCGGTGGCAGCAACACCACTATATAGACCTGTTTCGCTGAAATGGCCATTACCCCTGTTATACTGTAAAGCATTTCTTGTGTACTGATAATTGTACCCATACCTGATCTTTAAATTAAATACATCATAGCTGTCTTCACCAGGAGAACGTTTGAGTATATAAGGATCTGATGGTAACATGTCCACAGACATGATCTCGGGGAGACCATCATTATTGATATCCGCGGCATCCACACCCATCGTATACCGGCTTGTATGCATCAGGCACGAATCTGCAAGATCCCTGAACGTTCCGTTATGCTGGTTGATGTACAGATAATCATTCTCATGAAAGTCGTTGCCAATGTATACATCAGGATAACCATCTGAATTGATGTCGCTTACTACTATACCGAGTCCGTAACCAATTGCTGTGTTCGTAATGCCGCTTTCAGCACTCACATCTGTAAATTTCAGGCTATCGTTTCTGAATAATCTGCCTCCTGACAATGCATTGTGTGTACCTGTAAACTCTTTCCTGGCCCTGAAATTTCCCGCTTCATGAATAGAGTGGTTCAGTAAAAATGCATCCAGATCACCATCCATATCATAATCAAAGAAAGCAGCTTGCGTCCCAAATCCTGAGAAATCAAGACCATAGTCATTAGCCTTGTCAGCATATTGCGGAACACCATCTTTATTTATCCCCTGACATATCAGAAACTGGTTCTGGCTGTTTAGGATCCTGAATTTGCCAACACGTGATACATATATATCCAATAGACCATCATTATTAATATCAACAACTGATACACCCGTGCTCCATGCATTATCAGCAATTAAGCCTGCTTCTTTAGTTACATTTCTGAATTGCATGTTACCCTTGTTCAGGTATAATGAATTATCTCCCTGGTTCGAGGAGAAAAATATATCCTGCAATCCATCATTGTTGAAGTCACCCACCCCTACGCCGGCCCCATTATAAAAGTACATGTACTTGAAAAGATTGAATGAATCTGTTGAAGTAAGAACATTTGCAAAATCAAGTCCTGTTCTGTCGCTATTCAATACATCAAATGCATACGAATTATCCTTCTCTCGGGAGCATGAAAAAAGTAATAAAACATACCCAGTTATACTAATCAGCAAGTAGGTTTTCCAAACTTTATAATGCATATAATCGGAACGCAATGAATTGGAACATCAAATTTACATAACCTGAACTTCTTCTTTGAAATACTTTGATTTTTCGTAGATTGGTAATTTTATTCATCGTAGCTCCATGTATGAAAAAATGGATTGTTTTTTTTCCGGTTTTGATGATTACTCTTCTCATATCCATTTACTGGTTTCTCCCACGAACAATTACAGTATCTGCTACAGCGATATCAAAAGTGAGCGATGAAGCTGTTTATCGGTCATTGGTGAACTTCAACAATTGGGAAAAATGGTGGCCGGAAAAACAAACAAATGCAAAGAAGGACACTTTATACTTTAAGGGATCATTGTATCATCTACGCAAATTAAGGTATCGGGCATTTGCGATTGATATCATGGAAGGCGGAAAGATTTACCCAAGTGAACTTATCCTGGCTACCATGAGAAATAACACGATTGTGATGGAATGGAAAACAAATATTACAAGTGGCTATGAACCATTTTCTAAAATAGATGTTTATAAGAAGAGCCGCACAGTTCAAAAAAATACCCAGGCCATCTTATCATGTCTGAAATCATTCATGAATAAAACTGAAAATTTATATGGAGTTAATATCCGCGAAACCAAGGTTAAAGATTCAGTGATTGTCGTTTCTGAAAAAACAAGCAGGCAATATCCTTCTACGAGCGAAATATACGCGATTGTGAAGAGCCTCAAGAAGCATATCGGCAAGAAACATGCTAAAGAATTGAATTACCCGATGTTGAATGTAGATACAACGAGTGGAAAATTTTTAACGAGAGTTGGGATACCTGTGAATAAAGACCTGGATGTTAAAGGTACCCACTTCGCAATAAAAAGAATGGTGTTGGGAAATATACTTGTAGCCGACGTGAAAGGCGGCCCGTGCTCAATAAAAAATGCACTGGAGGAATTTGAACGTTATCTTTATGATTACAGGCGAAGATCACCAGCTATACCTTATCAAACATTGATCACCGACAGGTTAAATGAGCACGATACTTCGAAGTGGGTCACTAAAATATGTTACCCGGTATATTAGTTGAATTCGATTTATTCATCTGTTACGCGTTCATCCAGTGAATACAATACAGGAGCTTCATTGTTTTGAAGTATAAGAAGGTATCTTTTGTTTCTACCTTTAAGTTCCACTATATCACGTATCTGCCCTCTCAATTCCAATCCGGACCGGTCAGAAGGCAACCACTCAAACTCACCGTTGCCCTTATTTATCAGAACATGGCCATAGCTCGCATCTAAACGGCAGAACTGAGGTAGAAAATTAAATTCATTTCCGCCAAGTATCAAGTCCGGCAAATTATCATTATTTAAATCACAAACATGAATAGCATTAACCGATGACAACTGCACATTCAAAGGAAGTTTCTTGATGGTGAACCTGCCATCCCCTTCATTCAAAGCAATGCATGATGAACTGTAATCAAATATTTTAACGGCAGACTTTCTTAAATCATCTTCTTTGATCAATTCCTGCACGGACTTATCAGCGTACTCAAAGTATTTCAGGTTCTGCTTGCGAAGAGTGGTAAGCTGATCGAGAAGATCTTTTTTTAGAAAAATAGGTTTATCTTTCCCATCCACGGTACGCGTTATGATCTTATCCGATATTCCCTTTCTCTCGAAATCGTTTATAAACATCTTTACAGGGTTGTTTTTATTAGGATGCAAATAAAAGTTCTCACCTATATTTCCCAATACTAAATCTTCATCACCATCCTTATCCACGTCACTACATTTCACAGACCTCCACCATCCGTACAACGAGTTTAGGTTGCTTTGTATTTCTTTAAAACCTCCGTTAGTAAAAGTGAATATTTTAGGTGCCATCCATTCTCCTACAACGATCAATTCCTTCCTTCCATCGCCATTGACATCCGCGGCTGTTGCCGCGGTTACCATTCCAATTTTTGCTATCCCCCCGTTCAAGGTTTTTGATATATCTGTAAATTTTCCCGTTCCATCATTTAAATAAAGTGAACTACGGGGTGTTGCACCATAATTCTGCGGTACACTTCTGCTGCCAATGAAAAGATCAATGTCTCCATCCTGATCAAAGTCCTCAGCTACCGAGCAACAGGTGTTCATTCCCATATTCTCCAATTGATTAGGATCGATTGTGAAGTTGCCCTTCCCATCATTCTTGTATATCCGGTTTTGTAATTCAGGACTCGTTCGGAAAAATTTATTGCCTCCGGATCCTACAAAAAGATCAAGGTCTTTATCTCCATCCATATCAAAAAACAAAGCATCAACATCTTCATACGCAGCCATTCTTTCGAAGTCAAAAACTTTCTTTTTGTGAAACCCATTAGATGTTTGCATGTACAATTGCCCAGCCTGCCCTGCTGCGCCGCATATGTATACGTCTGTTAACCCATTATTATCCACGTCACCGTAAGCCGCTTTGGGGCCTTCCTTCGAAATCATCATCGGAACTCCACGTTCATAATAAAAGTCTACATATACATCCTCTTTATGCTTTTCAAAATCAGCATTAATCGATTTTAAAATTTTAGTTGATTTACTTGCTTTAACTGAATCGTACTTATACCGGTCAGTTTTATTTTGTGTAATTACGTGTACCTTGTTGATTTCTGGCCTCAGATAAGTGTTAACGGAAAGGTTGGGCCAGATGATGGTCATTGAATCAGCATAACCTTTTCCAAGACCTATTATTATTTTGTAATCAACGGAAGACTGAAAGCCACGCGTTGGAATTATTTCGCGGGTTATTATCTGGCTTCCCTGAAAAACTTTCACAGTACTTCCTATTGCAAATGTGTTAGAAGCATTTCCTTTTAGCAAAAAACCAATGTAGTTATTACCTGATACCTGTCGGCTGTTGTTTTCATAAACAAAAGCTTTTTGATTGACATTATTTACAATAAGGTCAAGATCGCCATCATTATCAAGGTCGCCATATGCAGCTCCATTAGAAAATGAGGGTTCATTCAAACCCCATTCTTCAGTATTATTACTAAATTTTAATGAACCAATATTTCTGAAGGCTTTGTTTGGAATAGGATGAGACGGCATTTTGTTGATAATATCATCCATTTCATTTTTTTCACCAGTAAGTACCATTTTCTGGATAACGTCATTTGCAAAAAAATCAATGAAATCCTGATCTGTTACATCATTATAAATGCCATTACATATAAACAGATCAGACAAGCCATCATTGTCAGCATCGAAAATAAGGCCACCCCAGCTCCAATCTGATGCAGCAACTCCACTATAAAAAGCAGTTTCATAAAATTTACCATTTTTGCTATTTATCTGCAGAGTATTTTGCATGAACTGATGATAAAATCCATTTTGTAATTTCAGTTGATTAATATCATAATTTTCAAAGGATGTGGTTGTTTTTAAACGGTAATCATCATCAGGCAACATGTCGGTAGTAAAAACATCCGGATATCCATCGTTATTCACGTCAGCAATATCCGCCCCCATGGAAGATTGACTGATATGCTGCATCCAGTTCTCCAGGTCTTCTTTAAAAGAACCATTTTTCTGATTTATATATAAATAATCTTTCTCAAAAAAATCATTGCTGATGTAGATATCCGGGTACATATCGCCATTAATATCTCCAATGGTAACACCCAGTCCAAAGCCTATTAAGCTACCGTAAATGTTAGCTTCCACACTTATATCTGTGTATTTCCCGTCATCGTTTCTCAAAAGTTTATCGCCGCCTCCCTTCAGAAAATCAGCCACCGGCCAGTCTGCAGCTCTCAATTCCCGCTTATTCACGTAATTGAGTGTATTAACGGGAATAAAGCTATTCTTTAAAAGATAACAATCAAGGTCGCCATCAAGGTCGTAATCGAAAAAGGCCGCATGCGTGGTGTAACCGGAGTCATTTAGATTATATTGGGCAGCAGCTTCAGTAAAAGTTGAATTTTTATTGTTTATATACAGTTCGTTTGCGTTGCTAATTCCTTTTTGATAGCCTGCAAAACACACGTAAATATCCAGCCAGTTGTCATGGTTGATATCTACAAAAACGATTCCTGTAGCCCATTTACCTTTATTGAGTATACCCGCCTTTTCAGTAATATCTTCAAATTGAAACTGACCTTGATTCAGATACAGTTTATTAGAGCTCATATTAGCAGTAAAAAAAACATCGGGTAATCCATCATTGTTGATATCACCTATTGCAACACCGCCGCCATTATAAAAATTGCGGTAAGTAAATATGTTGAATTGTTTGTTGTTGCGAACCGTATTCGTAAAATCGATCCCGGTATTTTCCATCAGGTTAAATAAGTGCTTGTCTTTATTCTCACATGCACAACAAACGAACAACAGCAGTATAAACACTTTATAATCGAACATTCTCATGGGCCTTTAAATGAGAAAAGGTCATTGGAAAATGACCTTTTTAATAACAACAGCATTAAATAATAAATTAAAGAATTATTCTGACATCCATTATTTATTTGAGACACCTAATAACCAGGGTTTTGAGTGAGGTTTGGATTTACTGCCAGCTGATCGCTTGGAATTGGGAATAAAAGGTTTTTAGGATCATCGGAAGGCTTTTCCTGCCATGGTTCCAGGTACTTTCCGAAACGGATAAGATCCTGCCTTCTGAAACCTTCCCAATATAATTCACGTCCTCTTTCATCAAGCAGTGACTGATCTGTAAGTGTCCCTAATGCAGAAGCGCCTCTTTGTGCCCGTATCTGGTTTACAATTGCCAGTGGATCGCCGGTGCCTGTTCTCATCTGAGCTTCGGCTTTCATCAATAATACATCAGAATATCTGAAAACAACCCAGTCATTGTTCTTCTGATCACCCGCACTTGCGTAATCATACGGATACTTTATAACACGGATACCCGTAATTTCCAGATTATCGCCTGTTTCCCTCAAGCTGACTTCCGGTGTGAAAATTAATGGATTGCCTTTACGATCTTGCAGGGCTTCGTCTGTAGTAAGATTATACTGCTGACCAATAAGAAAACCAACATTTTGTCTGTGACCAGGATTTGGCAGTGCACCCGGATAATCATATTGATCCTTACCTAATCTTTCATCTCCCGGTTCAAATTTGTTATAAAAATCAGACAAAGTAGTAAAACCGTTCCATCCTGAGGGGTTCATGTTGTAATGTGATACCTGGAAAGCGGCTCCACGTACATTTCCTCCCTTGTTGTCGCTTTCATTGTTGAATAAAGTATAAATATTCTCTTTTGAAAGCACATCATTATTTGGCGCGAAATGATCGAAGTAAGCGTTATCTGTCACAGAATATTTACCCGTATTAGTAATCTCATCTGCGAGGGTAATAACTTGATTCATGTCTGCTGCATCAAATGTAGGATTTGCCCTGTTAGCATAAACTCCCTTGTTCAGATACAGTTTCATCAGCAGCGCTTTAGCTGCATCCTGGTTTGCTATAAAAGCCTGCCCTGTAGAAGGAAGATCGCTCATTATAGCATTTAGTTCGGTGATAATAAAATCTGCTGCCTCTACTCCTTTTTTTGTAACAGGCAACTTTTTATAATCAGTAAGATCTTCCCTAAATGGAACCTGATCGTACCCGTCAAGCACTGAATACATTGAAAGTGCCCTTATGAATCTGGCTTCTGCAGCTTGTTGTGAGGAAGGGTTGAACTGAAGAACATTCGATGCTGCAAACTGAGCACTTAAAAGGCCGTTAAATGCGCCGCGGATTTGTCCCTGGTCAGCATTCCATGTATGTGCATGCAAGGCTCTCCATTGTCCATTGTCATCCCAGTCTGGCCCTCGTGTTGGGGCCATAGTTTCATCACTTGAATGTTGTTGCGTGTGCCACAAATCCCCGGTCTGGAAAGGTCCGTTGAGTGAATTGTAAGCACTGATTAATAACTGGTCTGCGGTGATTGTTCCCGAATTGTTTTCTTCGAGTTCACTTCGGAAAGATTCATCCAGTTTAGTGCAGGACGAAAACACCGTCACGAACAGCAGAACAAAATATATTTTAACATCTTTCATAAACAATATATTGTTTTTTATAAGGAGAAATTTACGCCTAGGAGGATTGTTCTGGCAGAGGGATACGGAATATATTCCACTCCTAAGGAAGGTATTCCGCCAAAGCCTGCGTCTGTATTCACTTCGGGATCGAATCCTGTATATTTAGTGATAACAAACAAGTTCTGGCCAGTTAGAGAAATGCTTGCATTTCTGAAAATATTGCCGATGTTTCCTAACCGATAAAATAAGCTGGCATTAGCAAGTTTCAGATAGTTCCCTTTTTCAAGATTACGGGAGGAAGGAGCTGGGGCGTTTGAAATACTTTCTTTAATATCTGAGCCTATGATGTCTTTAGCTACGTTTCTTGTTCCAAGGTTACCGATACCAAGCACTGACGCTGCAGTATTATTGAACAAGTAATGACCGAATGTTCCATTCATATTAATGATAGCCGTAAACTTCTTGTAAGTAAAGTCCGTTGACAGCCCCAAGAGCATTTTTGGATTTGGGCTTCCTGAATAGAATAATGTGTTTCCTTCATCAGTGTAAACACTCTGACCCGTACTTTTATCTATGCCTTCAAACCTTCTCAGATACCAAACGTTTAAAGGCTGGCCCGCGATCAGTCTTTGCGCCCTTACATCTGAAAAACCCTGTCCTCTCAAATCACCGGTTTCATAGAAGCCGCTCAGCCCTTCAACAGTGTTGTGAAGGAACGTAGCATTTAAATTGAAATTCCACTGGAGATTCTCATTGTTCATTATTCCGGTACCAAGCATAAGTTCCACGCCTGAGTTTAAAACATATCCCGGAAGGTTTATCCATATCTTGCCACCTGGCGCTGGTTGAACAATGTTTTGTTCGAACAATACATCCGTTGTTTTCTTGTAGAAATAATCAACAGAACCCCATATTTTGTTATTCAGTATGGCGAAATCTATACCTGCATTTGTTGTTGTAGAAGTTTCCCATTTCAAATCAGCGTTTCCGTAGTTAGATTGTGAAATGGACTGTTGCCCAAATCCAAACCTATTCAAAGATGCTCCTGATGGGAATTCCTGATTACCTGTTTTACCCCAGCTTACACGAACTTTAAGATTATTCATGAAGTTGTTGCCAGAAAGAAATTCTTCGTTAGTGGCATTCCATGCAAAACCTAGTGACGGGAAATAACCATATTTATTATTACCACCAAATCTTGTAGATCCATCTGCTCTGTACGTTCCCGTAATGAGATACTTATCATTATAATTAATTATCGCACGTGCAAAATATGACTGCAATTCAGTTTTCGGAGAAGCAAATGAGTTTACGCCCCTTGAGTTCTGTGTGGAATATTGCATGTAATCATAATAGTTCAAACCTACATTGGTGTAATCCTGGCCTATGCCAAAGTTACCTCTGCTATCGAAGATCAGCCACTCATGGCCTACGACTGCATTCAGATTAAATTTAGAAGTGAGCTGCTTATTAAAGTTTAAAGTATTTGTCAGCTGTTGGTTAGTTTGTTCCTGGTTTCCTACAAACGCCACTCCTCTACCCTCAATACTCTGTGCATTCAGATTCCTGTTTACCTGTCCTCTTCTTACACCAGTCTGCCGATTCGCACTATATAAAAATCTGTATTCAAGTTCATTAGTTATTTTATAAGAAGGTGAAATACTGGCAATGATAGTGTTAACTTTTGCCTTATCGTTGAAGTACAGCAATTGTGCAAGCGGGTTGATTGTTGTATTTCCTACTGCAGGATCTATCCAAACAGTTCCATCCGGTTGCCTTAATTTATGTGTTGGATTCCATTGCAATGCCTGTGAAATGAGGTTACCCTCGAATCCTACAAAGGCAGAAATCGGTGCAATGTTTTCATCGGTTTGAGTAGTAAGTACATTTATATCCAATCCTAATTTCTTGCTTTCAAGGAATCTGAAAGTTGTAGTAATATTGGCTGTATACTTTTTGATTTCTGAAGTCTCAATTACACCTTTTTGATCGAGAAAGCCCGCAGAGATACGATATTTGCCCCCTTCCTGGCCACCTCCTACTGCAACATTATAATTTTGAGTGATACCTGTTCTTGTAATAGCATCCCATGCGTCTTCACTTGCACCAAAATCACCACCAGTAAGATCATAATCCTTAATAGCAGCCCGGTACTCATCGGCATTCAAAACTTCCAGTTTCTTCATAACATTTGAAACGCTTGTAGAAGCATTCAGGTCAGCTTGCGGCACTCCTGACTGACCACGTTTTGTAGTGATCAGCACAACACCATTTGCACCCCTCGAACCATAAATGGCGGTAGCCGAAGCATCCTTTAATATTTCTATATTCGCGATATCATTCGGGTTCATAAAGTTCAGCGGATTACCTGCATCATTGCCAAAGTTAGCCCCGGAACCGCCGGGTCTTGCAGAACCCCCAGAAAGAGGAACGCCATCCACTACAAATAATGGCTGGTTACCTGATCTGATAGATGATGACCCACGTATTCTTACTGTAGTGGATCCCCCGGGCTGGCCAGTATTATTTAATACCATTACACCTGCCGCCTTACCCTGAATAAGCTGATCAGGTGAAGTAAAAACACCTTTATTAAAGTCCTTTTCTTTGATGGTTGCGACAGACCCTGTTAGATCTCTCCTTCTTGCAGTACCATACCCTACCACCACAACCTCATTCAAATCGTTACTGGCAGCGTCCTGCATGACTATAGTAAGAGGCTGTGAACTAATCGCCACCTCCTGCTCAGATAAACCTACAAATGAAATCACCAGCTTGTCTGCCGAAGCAGGAACTGATAAATTAAATTTACCCTCTGCATTGGTATTGGTTCCCTGTGATGAACCTTTAACGATAATCGAAGCACCCGAAACGGCCTTGCCATCCTTATCAAGAACAGTTCCGGAAACAGGCTTGTTTTGTGCAAATAAAGAAAGAGAAAGCAAAATGAATATGCCTGATAAGGCAAAAGAAAAGAGTTTTTTTCTCATACTGCAGTTCGTTAATGATGAATAAAACAAGAAGCCACCCTGATCACAAATGTGTAACTATTACACAATTTTAGATAAAAAATCAATTACTATGAAAATTAATTTTTATTTAACGTCTTAGTAAAGACACACTAAGGTTATGCTATGCTGCACTGTGCCGATAATATTATTCTATTGCTGAACTGTATATTTCAGCTGTTTTAAGGTCTTTCAGATGAACGGTATTAAACCTGTACAGTTTACCTGGCCGGTGAGAAACATCACTCTCGAGCTCGTCGAGGTCTATAAGCCAATCCATAAGAAAGAACTTCTTCCTGAAATTTCTTCTATCCATCTTTGTATTTAATATAGCTTCATAAAGTGCCTGCAATTCGCGGAGTGAGAATTTTTCGGGCAGAAGGTTGAACACGATCGGCTGTTCCAGTATCTGTTCTCTTAGTCTTTCAAGGCATGTCTGCAAAATTTTATCATGATCGAACGCTAGGTTGGCTACATCATTAACAGGGTGCCAGTGTAATTCATTATGAGAAAGTTTTAACTGGTGGTCTTTAATATTTACGAGTGAATAATATGCGGTAGTGATCACCCTTCCACCCGGATGCCGGTCGATACTGCTGAATGTACTAACCTGTTCCAGATAAACATCGCTTAGACCTGTACGTTCCTTCAGTACCCGGTACGATGCGCTTTCAAGATCTTCATCGGGACGCAAAAGGTCGCCCAGCAGCGACCATTTATCTTTATATACTTCAAGATCTGATTTGATAAGTAAAACTTTAAGTTCGTTATCTGAGAATCCGAAGATCACACAATCAGCTGAAACCATCGCCTTCAGAAAATGTGTATTCTGGGCAGACGGTGAAAGCATGTTTAACCGATGGGAAGTGGCCATAAGGTAAAATTAGAGGGATAAAAGTAATTTGCAACTGGTAGAAAATATTTTATGTATCTGAAAGAAGAAGTAACAGACCTGGAAATCAGGACGCGCACACTTTTATCTGCTGCAAAAAAAGGTTTCAAGATCTCGCAGATTGAAGAGCTGAGACAGGTTCTCAGGTTTCATGAGTATCGATATTATATTGAGGTCGATCCCCTGATATCCGATGGTGAATACGACCTGCTGTATAAAGCACTTGAGAAGCTGGAATCAGAATATCCTTCTCTCATCACGCCTGATTCACCAACACAGCGGGTAGCCACTGCCCTCACGAAAGAATTTTATACTGTTCCGCACCTGGTGCCCATGCTATCGCTCGAAAATTCATATAACGAAGAAGACCTGCGTGACTGGGACAGGAAGGCAAGGGAAATGGCAGGGATGGATAATATAGAATACTGTGTAGAGCCGAAATTCGATGGCGCAAGCATTTCACTTGTTTATGAAAATGACCATTTATTAAGAGGTATCACACGTGGTGATGGAATAGAAGGAGATGAGATCACTACCAATATAAAACAGGTAAGATCCGTTCCACTTTCAGCACAATTTTCCAAATATGGAATTCAGCAGATTGAGATACGTGGTGAAGTGTTGCTTACAAAAGCAAACTTTAAAAAATATAATGACTGGCTGGCTTCACAAAACATTCCTCCCCTTGCAAACCCAAGGAATGCAGCAGCCGGCTCATTACGGATCAAAGATCCGATGGAGGTTAAACGGCGTAATCTTGAAGCTTTCTTATACCATGTGAGCTACGTGCTGCATAATAAAAAGGAAATACCACAACAGCTTGCTACGCATGGCGATTCATTGAAACTTTTATGGAACCTTGGATTCAGAAGTCCTGAGAAAGAGAAAAAAGTTGTGAAGGGAATTGAGAAAGTTATCAGCTACTGCCGGGAGTTTGAAGTTAAAAGAGATGAGCTGCCTTATGAAATCGATGGCATGGTGATTAAAGTTAACGACCTCGACCTACAGGACAAACTGGGAATGACCACGCATCATCCGCGATGGGCGATAGCATTTAAATTCAAGGCGAGACAAGCCACAAGTAAATTGTTGAATGTGGATTTCCAGGTGGGCAGAACAGGCTCCATTACGCCGGTCGCTAAAATTGAACCGGTACCTATTGGAGGCGTGGTCGTTGGTTCAATTTCCCTGTTCAATGAAGAGGTGATTCGCGAGAAAGATCTTATGATCGGCGATACAGTGCTGGTGGAAAGAGCCGGAGATGTTATACCATATATAGTAAAATCCCTTGCCGATGCAAGATCAGGGCAGGAGAAAAAAATAAAATTCCCGGTTAATTGTCCCGCATGCGGTGATCCGCTTGTAAAACCTGAAGGGGAGGCCGCCTGGCGATGCATCAACATCAACTGTCCGGCCCAGGTGGTTGAACGGATCATTCATTTTGCCAGTAAGGATGCTATGGATATCCGTGGCTTTGGCGATGCGCTGATCAAAAAATTTTATGATCTCCGTTATATCAGTGATGTGCCGGGCATCTACCGTTTGCCATTTGATAAAATAAAAGAACTGGAGGGTTTTGGTCAAAAAAGCATTGACAATCTCACTGCTTCAATCGAAAAATCAAAGTCGCAACCGCTTCACAGGTTGATATATGCGCTAGGCATCCGTTATGTGGGAGAAACAACAGCGAAAGTACTGGCCAATGCAGTGTCTAACATTATGGACTTTAAAAAATTCACCATAGATGACTTTCTTGAATTGGAAGATATAGGACCTAAGGTAGCTGGCAGTATATATCTGTTCTTCAATAATAAGGACAATACGGCAATGCTTGAAAACCTGGAGAAACTTGGTCTATCCCTGGTGAATAAAAAGAAACAGCATGGAGAAACGGGCAATCTTTCAGGGAAAACATTTCTTTTTACGGGAAGCTTACCAGGTTTAAAACGAAGTGAAGCCGAAGAAATGGTTGAAAAGAACGGCGGCAAACTTGTTGGCAGTGTGAGCAGTAAATTGAATTACCTTGTAGCAGGTGAAGATGCAGGTTCAAAACTAGAGAAAGCAAAAAAGATAGCTTCAGTTAGGATTATCTCCGAAGATGAATTTATTAAGCTTATCAATAAATAATGTAAAGTTTTTAGTATTTACTAACTTTAATACAAAAGAAAAGCAAAGATGAAAAAAGTAACAGGTGAAATCTGGAAACCTTTGCAATTCAACGGGTGGAAACACCTCAGGAAAAAATATGCTTTATCATCACAAGGCCGGATTGCCAGTTTTGCCGAAGATGTTGAATCAGATGGAAAATTGTTACAGGGGTCTCTGACTACAGGTTACAGAACATTGAATCTGCACAGACCCGGCGACAATGGAACATTGTACATTCATCGGGAAATCGCAAGGCTGTTCCTACCTAAACCATCTGCAAAAGCGAAGTATGTGATTCACAACAATCACAACAAGCTTGACAACTCAGTTAAAAATCTCAGATGGGCATCGCTACCTGAGATGATAGAACATCAGCAGAAGAGCCCCGCAAAAATTGCTTACAAAAAAGTTCAGGCCAACAGAAATGAAGGCCTGAAACTGAATGCAACGCAAGTGCGCAGCATTAAAAAAATGCTGGACGACTCCAGGCGGAAAGTGACCATTAAAAAGCTCGCCGAAAAATTCGGCGTAAGCGAAATGACCATGTACCGCATTAAAAGCGGGGAAAATTGGGCAAGGATCTGATTAATTCAGCAATCCTTTTTCTGCACAATATTCTGCTATCTGAATTGCATTAGTTGCCGCACCCTTTCTTAAATTGTCGCTGACGATCCACATGTTCAATGTGTTCGGCTGACTTTCATCTCTTCTGAGGCGGCCAACGAATACTTCATCTTTGTCATGTGCATCCATCGGCATAGGATATTGCTGTGTAGCAGGATCGTCCACAACTATTACTCCGGGCGCATCTTTAAGCAACTGCTTTACATCACCAAGATCAAAATCATTTTCAAATTCAACATTTACACTTTCACTGTGCCCGCCCATTACAGGAATACGAACTGTTGTAGACGTAATGCGTATGCTGTCGTCGCGCATGATCTTGTTTGTTTCTTTCACCATTTTCATTTCTTCCTTCGTATAACCATTGTCCAGAAACACATCGATCTGCGGGATCACATTAAGATCAATCGGGTATTTATAAGCCATCGGGTATTCTCCATTAGTACCTTTGAGGGCTTTGTTTCTCTCTCCCATAAGTTGGTCAACAGCCTTTTTCCCTGTTCCGGTAACACTCTGGTAAGTTGAAACAACAATACGTTTTATCTTATATTTTTTATGAAGAGGATTTAACGCCACTACCATCTGGATAGTTGAGCAATTTGGATTCGCAATTATTTTATCATTGCGTGTTATAGCATCTGCATTGATCTCCGGAACAACAAGTTTTTTTGAAGGGTCCATGCGCCAGGCAGATGAATTATCTATAACAGTTATTCCTGCTTCAGCAAACTTTGGTGCCCATTCGAGCGATGTGCCTCCACCTGCTGAGAAAATTGCAACATCTGGCTTTGCTTTTATCGCATCGTCCATGCTTATGATCTTATAGGGTTTACCCTTGAAAAGTATTTCTTTGCCTACAGATCTTTCAGAAGCAACTGGAATTAATTCTGTCACTGGAAAATTTCTTTCCGACAGCACCTGTAACATTTTCGTTCCTACAAGTCCTGTGGCACCTACTACTGCAACTTTCATGGATCCTTTTGTCCTCCCTTTAGAGGTGGTTTTGATTAATAATAAAAAAGCCTTCCTGTTTAGGAAGGCCGTATATTTTTAAGAATACAAAAATACTTTTAGCCTTCCGGTAGAAAGTGCTTCTTTGTACGTTTTGTATTTTTCATTATCCGCATGAAGATTCAAAATTAACCGCTAAAACTAATTAAACCAAAAAATAATGTTTTTTTCTTTCAGCAACTGAGTGATTTACACTTGCTCAACAACCCACGGATATTGATTTTTACCACATGAATATTTTAATCAAATGCCTGATGCTGCTGCTGTTGCCGGTAACTGCTGCAGGCGCGCAACTGGTAATGCCCAATGATGTGATCATTAATGAAATTCTTTTTAATCCTTCTAAAGACGGTTTCGATTATGTTGAAGGAATAAACAGAAGTACCGGTGCAGTATATCTTAATGAACTTGCCATCGCCAATAAGAATGGTGCTGATGAAATAGCGAATGTCAGAATTATTTCAAAAGACTTGCTTAGACTCGATCCGGGTGCTTTGTTCATTCTTACAGCCAATGAAAAATGGCTGAGGCAAAATTATTGGGTGCCTGCATCCGTAATTATAGTACAGCTCACATCAATGCCCTCATTTCCTGATGATGAGGGGGTTGTGCTGCTATTAAGAAAAAGCGATTCACTTGTTATAGATGAAGTGAGGTACAGCGAAGACTGGCATTTCAGAATGATAGATGACGCTCAGGGCGTTGCACTGGAAAGAATAAATTTTGAACTGGCTTCGCAGGATAAAAACAACTGGACTTCCGCATCTTCCTCTTCAGGATATGGAACGCCGGGATCCATTAATTCTCAATACAGGCCGAATGACACAGGAACAGCAGTAATGTCGGTTCTCCCTAAAATGTTTTCACCCAACAATGATGGGTATGATGATTATGCAACAATCAGCATTCACCTAAACGAACGGGGCTCACTTGCAAATGCTGTTATATATGACGTTACCGGAAGACGGATCAGGTATTTGTTAAAAAATGAATTGCTTGGAACAACGAACAGATTTATTTGGGATGGATATGATGATTACGGTAAACTTTTACCGTCAGGAATCTATATTGTAATGACGCAAATTTTTAACATGGAAGGTATGGTCAGGAAGTTCAGGAGCTGTATTGTACTCAATTCATTTCCACCTTAGAGAGTTGATCAGGTGTTTCATATCTGTCTCCAGAAAATCATTGACAATGCCTAACGAATCTGCATTTGGCGTGGAATCAAAATACAGCGCTCCGCGAAGGAAATGATTTGTAGAGTCGGTCACAAAGAACTGCCGGGCTGTTGCAGCATTGCCACCAACTTTAAAAAATATTCCTGTAATGCCATTTGGCGTGCGCATAAGTGAATCTTTTATGCCTGTTGCTTTTGTACTGTGTTTGTAGGTAAGTTTAAATGCATCATCAACCAGCTTGTTGAAATTATTTTTGCGGATTTCCTTATAGCTCATGTAGATCCTGCCATTCAAAGACGGAAATTCAATATTGATCCAATATGGATTCTCAGGGTGGTCTTCGAAAAATGTTGAATCCTTTACAATAGTAGAATAGGAAGGATATTCGAAACTGTAGGGATAACCGGGTTTATCGAAGCTCACATACATGTGTTCAGGAAGATCTATTCTGAAATACCCTCTCTGCCTTATTGTATAATCGCTATTGCAGGCATAACAGGCTACGAGCAAAAGAAAAAATATTATGCATCTAGTCTTCATGCCTGTTCACGGTCACTTTTACTTTTTTGATACGGTTTCTTTCGACTTCAAGGATTACAAATTCAAAATCACCAATTCTTACCGTATCATTTACCATAGGTATCTGCCCCGCAATTTCAAGAATCAGGCCAGCAAGGGAATCGCTTTCTCCTTTAACTGAATCAAAGGTGTCGGAAGGAAGGCTCATAATGCTGGCCACATCATTAACCATGATACCGCCTTCAAAAATAAAAGTGTTTTCATCAATCTTTTTAAATGATGATTCTTCTTCATCAAATTCATCTTTGATTTCTCCGATGATCTCTTCAAGGATGTCTTCAAGCGTAACAATGCCGCTTGTGCCGCCAAATTCATCCACTACTACAGCAAAATGAATCCGTTTAGTCTGAAACTCTTTCAGCAGATCTTCTATGTATTTCTGCTCATGAACAAAATATGGGGTTCTCAGCACAGAGTGCCAGTTAAAGGTATCCGGCTCATTCAGATACAGGAGCAGATCCTTGGTATGGATGATACCAATGATGTCATCGAGACTACCTTTATAAACTGGAAGCCTTGAATAATGAAGTTCTTCAACTCTTTTTTTCACATCACCGAAAGAAAGGTTGTGATCAATGCCGCTCACATCCAGGCGTGTGCTCATGATCTGTTTTACTGTGATGTCGCCAAATTTATAAATGCCCGTAAGGATACGCTGTTCATCTTCTTCTGTCACTGTTGACTTTATTGCTGCTTCCAGCTGCTGCTGGGAATATGCCCGCGACACTCTTCCCCCCATGAATCTTTCAATTCTGTCAGACATATTCATGAGCCGTGTAGCGATCCTGTTAAAAAGGTAATAGAGAATTTCTACAAGGTAAGAAGCTTCATAAGCGAAGCGAAGGTTGTTCTGGGTAGCCCTGACTTTGGGAAGTATTTCACCGAAAAGAACGATAAGCGACGTGATAAAAACTATTTTAATGGAGAGAAGAACAACCTGTTCCCAAAACATTACTTCATTAATAATGTGAATCTCATCGATGAGTACATTCAGGAGAATGATCAATGCGATTTTTACGAGACTATTGGCGATCATCAGGGAAGCCAGCAAAGTTTTTGGCTCTTCAAGCAGGTTGGCGATTCTTTTCCAGCCGGTATCCTGTTTTGTTTTCAGGAGATTTACATCGCGATAGGTTAATGAGAAAAATGCTACTTCTGCACCCGATATAAAAAAAGAAAGGATCAGCAGAACTATTACCGTTAATGCCAGTATGACTGTTGCCTGGGTATTGGTCGCCAGGAACAAAGGATAAAACAAGTCGAATAAAACACTTAACAATAACTGATTCTCCAAGTCAAATTGTTTCGTAATCATAAAGGCAGGTCATCGGCCTGCCCTTTTAAAAAACCATTGCAAAAATATAAGAATGATCGGGATTCAGAAATTCAATTAATACCGTTCACAATAAAGCTTAATAGTGATGAGTTTTCTAAAAAGGAAGATTTTCAGATGCATCTCCCAAAGGCGGTATTTCAGGGTTGAAGCCTTCAATACCTTCACTTCCCGCATGCCCGCCAGGATGTCCATGAGGAGCATCTGTTCTTTTATCCAACATAATAAGGTTGTCACCTACTACTTCTGTGGCAAATTTTTTATTCCCTTCTTTATCTTCCCAACTCCTTGTGCGAAGCCTTCCTTCAATGTACACGAGGCTTCCTTTGTGTAAATACTTCTGCGCCAGTTCTGCCAACCCTCTCCACAATACTACTGTATGCCACTCGGTTTGAGAGATTAATTTACCTGCCCTGTCTTTAAAAGTTTCCGTTGTTGCCAACGGAAATTTCGCAACGGCTATATTTCCTTCAAGATGTTGTACATCGGGATCCCTGCCCAGATTGCCAATCAACATTACCCTGTTTACACCTCGCATAATGTGAAGTTTGGTGGTTAATAATCATCTCCGGTTTTTTGCCTTTTTAAAGTTAGATTTTTTCGCAGAAATGTACTAAAAACTCTTTTGGAGGTAGGAATTGATGAACCGGGGAAACGCATAATCATGAATGTTAATTTTCTTCACTAGGCGATAACTGCCATTCAGGTGAATTTTTCCGTTTACCCTGATGCGCAGAAACCTTCCATGTATGCGCTGATGAGTAAGCTGCTGCCTGTAAATTTCACTTTCATGAATAACCTCATACGATTGATGTTGCAACAGCTCACCGAGGAAGGAAATGGCTGCGTTTGCCTGCTCAGATTCAGTTTCAAACAATACGAACTCATGAAGATTCTGCCATATGTCACGTGTCTCTCGTTTACGTATATAAATCCAATCGCCGCTTTCAATAATAAAATAATACAGCCATCTCGTTTTTATTTTGAGAATTTTCTGTTTCACAGGAACATCATACACATAATTATTATTGAACGCTTCACATTCGGGCGACTGAACACACTGCTTACACAACGGATTACGAGGCTTACAGATGGTAGCCCCGAAATCCATTATCGCCTGGTTATATGCTGCCGGAAAATTTTCATCGATCAAAGACTGTGCAAGATGACTGAATAATTTTTTCCCTTCAGGAGAATCAACAGGCGTTGATACACCAAAATACCTCGCAAGCACTCTTTGTACATTTCCATCAACAACGGCTCTCTTCTCATTAAAAGCAAAAGACGAAATAGCTGCTGCAGTATATGGACCAACTCCTTTGAGTTTTATTATTTCATCATAGGAAGAGGGAAAGATTCCATTATGTTGCCCGGCAATAATTTTCGCAGAAGCGATAAGATTGCTGCATCTCGTGTAGTAGCCAAGTCCTTCCCATAATTTGAAAACTTCTGATTCAGGAGCATTTGCCAATTTATTAACATCAGGAAAGTTTTTTAAGAATCTTTCATAGTAAGCCCATCCCTGCTTTACACGTGTTTGCTGTAAAATTATTTCACTCAGCCATATCCTGTAAGGATCGGGTTCTCCTTTCCAGGGCATGGCCCTGTTATTAGTGGAAATGTTCCATTCAAGTAATTTTTGGGTAAAATCAGGCTGCATTTAAAAAATTAAGTAAATTCATTATCAATATTTTATACTTTTCTTGCTTTTATAAAAAATATCATTTAATTTCATTAATGAGTTGATTTTGTGGAGTTTGCCTTTTAAAAGAAGTAACCCCCCAGTTAAAATTCAAATTATGAGAAAAGCAGACCTCGTTAACCAAATATCTGAAAAAACAGGTATCCCAAAGGTTGATGTACTGGTTACTCTGGAAACCATGTTCAAAGAGGTAAAGGATACTCTGGCCCAGGGTGAAAACATTTACATCCGCGGCTTTGGTAGTTTCATTACTAAAAAACGTGCAGCCAAGATTGGCAGGAACATCAAAAAAAACGTAGCGGTGCATATTCCTGAGCACTACATTCCTGCATTCAAACCTGCAAAAGAATTTGTTGCAGAAGTTAAAAAACTGCAATCAATAAAAGAAGATCAGCCAAACCCCGATGATGAGGCGTAAATTGCGCCTTAAACCTGAGGATTGAAAAAAGAGCAGCTTTTTTTACTTGCAGGCGCAGCCTTACTTTTTTGCGCTATTTATTTTTTGGGAAAAACTACTCCACCAAAAAAAACAACTGCAGCTACAAGCCTGGCAGATTCCGCCTACAATATTCAAAAAGTTCTTGAGGCTTCACGGTCACAACTCTCGGGCGACCAGCGTTCACGTCTCGCTCAGCTTGAAAACAGTGTGGTAAGGGGTAATGTAAGAGAGCAGAAAGCAGAAGTATTCAGGCAGATCGCCTCATTTTATCGTGATTCGGCTCATCTGCTCCTTCCTTATGCCTATTATACAGGAGAAGCAGCCAAGTTGGAAAATTCTGAAAAAAGTCTCACCTTTGCAGCCCGTTTCTTTTTAGAGAATGCCCGCAAACAGGACGATGAGGGTCTCAAAAAATGGATGGCAAACGAATCGAAACAGTTATTTGAAAAAGCTTTGGTACTTGATCCGGGCGATGATTCCCTTAAAGTAGGTCTTGGAAGCTGTTACATATTTGGTAACATCGCCGACAATCCCATGCAAGGTGTCATGATGATCAGGGAAGTCGCTGAACGCGATCCTTCCAATATGTATGCCCAGTTTATGCTGGGTGTAGGAGGATTAATGTCAGGACAACTTGATCGTGCAATTGACCGCCTCACCCTCGTTGCATCAAAACAGCCAGATAATGTGGAGCTGAAACTGATGCTTGCAGAAGCATATGAAAGGAAAGGTGATAAACAGAATGCAGTGAAATGGTACGAATCAGTGAGGTCGCATATAGGAAATCCTGAAATTTTACAGGAACTCGACAAGCGGATTCAGACACTCAAAAATTAACCATACAACACTAATAAAGGAATTAAAAAAAATTTGTTTAACTAAATCATTGGTGAATTATGCCTTGTGGTAAAAAAAGAAAGCGTCATAAAATTGCGACGCACAAGCGTAAAAAGAGACTAAGAAAAAACCGTCATAAGAAGAAGAGCCGCTAATCTTCTCAATGTACAGGGCTCATAACCGGGCCCATCCTTCTTGTCGCTGAATATATTATTTGCCATCTATCACCGATTGCTTACTGACTTACCGATACCTGGCAAATAATTCCTCTTCAGCATATCCCATTAGTGATGATGGTTAGACGCAAAAGTGATTACGCTTGAATAAGGAATTAATCATAAATGCTGCTCCCCTGGGCGTTGAGATCGCCCTGTTAGAGGATAAAAAGCTGGTAGAACTGCATCACGAAAAAACCGATGCAAGCTTCGCCGTAGGCGACCTGTATCTGGGAAAAGTAAAAAAACTTATCCCCGGTCTGAATGCCGCTTTTGTAGATGTAGGGTTTGAAAAAGATGCATTTCTCCATTATACAGACCTGAGCCCTTACGCACGATCGCTCCTTAAATTCACACAGCTTGCAGTAATCGATAATAGCCCTGGTGGTTATGATTTCGCATCATTTGATGTGGAACCTGAGATCATCAAAACCGGTAAGATCAATGAAGTATTAAGTGGCAAACCGAATATCCTGGTCCAGATTCTTAAAGAACCAATAGCAGCAAAGGGACCTCGCCTGAGCTGTGAAATTTCATTGCCGGGCCGCTTTGTTGTGATTACTCCCTTCAATGATATCGTTGCCGTTTCACGTAAGATCCATTCTGCAGAAGAAAGAAAAAGACTTCAGAAAATTGTTGAATCAATCAAGCCGAAAAATTTTGGTGTGATCGTGAGAACAGCTGCCGAGGGAAAAAACACGGCCGAACTGCACGAAGACCTTTGTGCCCTTGAAGAAACATGGAAGATCATTCAGAAAAATCTCAGGGGTGCTGTGCCTCCCGCTAAAGTACTAAGTGAACAAACGAAAACAACCAGCATGCTTCGCGATCTTCTTAATGAAGATTTCAACAAGATCGTTGTAAATGATAAAAATCTGTTCACCGACACGCGAACTTACATTCAAAAAATAGCTCCGGAGAAAGCTGATATCATTTCTTATTATCATAACGGCCTTCCAATTTTCGACCAGTTTGGTATTACCAAGCAGGTGAAAGCTGCTTTTGGAAAAACAGTGAACCTGCCAAGTGGCGCCTATCTTATCATTGAGCACACTGAGGCGTTACATGTGATCGATGTGAACAGCGGCTACAAAAGTGTTAGTAATAACCAGGAGCAGAATGCGCTTGAAACAAATCTTGAAGCGGCTGCCGAAATATCCAGACAGCTCCGTTTGAGAGATCTGGGAGGAATTATTGTTGTTGATTTCATCGACATGAAACTTCCTGACAATAAGCGCAGGCTGATGGAAGCAATGGAAGAATATATGCGTCCCGACCGGGCAAAACATGCTGTGCTGCCCATTTCAAAATTCGGACTCATGCAGATCACCCGGCAGCGCATGAAGCCCGAAATGAATATCAACACGCAGGAAGTATGTCCAACCTGCAACGGCACCGGAAAAATATCTTCTACTCTGCTCCTTGAAGATGAAATAGAGAAAAACTTAAGTTACCTCGTTACACACCAGCACAAAGATCTTACCCTCGTGGTTCATCCTATTTTATTTTCATATTTTACTAAAGGTGGAATGTTCCGGTCCAAGGTGTGGAAATGGAAATGGAAATATGGGCAGAAGATAAGGATCAAGGAAAATACCGCTTACCATCTTACCCAATACCAGTTTTTTGACAAGCATGATGACGAGATCAAGCTTTAATTTCTCCTCGAGCCCCCCATAAATATCATTATATATTGAACAAGCGTTGCCACTGAAGCCAGCGCTGCCACTACATAAGTCATCGCTGCCCATTTCAATGCATCTTTAGCTTTGGGATATTCAGCTGCGGAAGCTACTCTGGAAGTATCTAGCCATGCGAGCGCCCTTCGGCTGGCGTCTATTTCCACAGGAAGCGTGATCAAAGAAAACAAGGTAGTGATGGCAAAAAGTATGATACCGCCCAGCAGAAGCTGAGGGAAACTATTTATCATTAAAATACCCCCAAGAAGGATCCATTGAACAATTCCCGCACTGAACTGTACCGCCGGAACCAATTTGCTCCTTAACATAAGCCATTGATAAGCAGTGGCATGTTGAACAGCATGACCAGTTTCATGAGCCGCCACTGCGGCTGCAGCGATCGAGTTGCTGTTATAAACTTCAGGACTTAAGTTAATAGTTTTATTTGCAGGATTATAGTGGTCGGACATGAACCCATTCACAGACGTTATTTTTACATCGTATATCATGTTGTCGCGCAACATTTTAGCGGCAATTTCGGCGCCAGTAAGCCCGGATGAGGCAGCAATTTTGCCGTAATTTCTAAACTTGCTTTTAAGGATACCCGAAACCAGCAGACTGATGCCTAAAAACAATAAAGAGATCAACATTACAGATGGTGTCATTACAATTTTCTTTTTAGTTATAGCACTATCATCAAATAAAAATCCATTTTTTCCAACCGACAAAAAGATAAAAAAACAGTTTAATTATTAGCCTTTTTGTCATTTGATAACATGATGAAAAACAAAGGCTGACAATTTATCACAATGATTGATATTTAAGAGGTATTACTGTATTTAATTGATTTTTAACATATTATAAGCTAAATAATATTATATGGTTTTAGTGGTGCAGGGATTTTAAATTATTCACAGCATCAAAAATTTATTTTGTTATGTGGCGCTTATTTGTAATTTAGTGCAAGAATTTAATGGGTTAGTAAGTAAGGGGTCAGCAGCAATGTTGACCCTTTTACTTTTTAGTCATTCTTCTTTTTTCCTACCGTTTTTTTACTGCTGCATTCAAATCATTCATCCGTTAACTTCACGCCATGAGTAAAGTTAAAACAGCTTTTTTTTGTTCTAACTGTGGATTTGAAAGTGCAAAATGGACCGGCAAGTGTCCATCATGCGGAACATGGAACAGCTTTATTGAAGAAGTGATTCATAAAGAATCAACTAAAGAGAACGGATGGAAAGATCCCGGCGACGTAAAACGTGAAAGTAAAATAATTGCACTCGACCAGATAAATAATCTTGAGCAGGAAAGAATGCTAACAAGTGATGCCGAACTTAACCGTGTGCTTGGTGGAGGCATAGTTCCCGGAAGCATTGTTCTTGTAGCAGGTGAACCAGGCATCGGCAAATCAACTTTATTTTTACAGACCGGATTGCTTTTAAAAGGTGTTCGTGTTCTTTATGTAAGTGGTGAAGAAAGCGAACAGCAGATCAAGATGAGGGCAGACAGATTAAACATCAGGCATTCTGATTTTTTTCTGCTCACGGAAACATCAACGCAGGTAATCTTTAAAGAAATAAAAAAAGTTAAGCCAGGCGTTGTCATCATAGATTCTATCCAGACACTTCAGTCAAACTATATTGATTCGTCACCAGGAAGCATTTCCCAGATCAGAGAGTGTGCTGCTGAACTTCAGCGTTTTGCTAAAGAATCAAATATTCCTGTCTTCGTAATAGGTCACATCACGAAAGATGGAACAGTAGCAGGACCAAAGATCCTCGAGCACATGGTTGATACTGTTTTACAATTTGAAGGCGACAGGCATTATACATACAGGATATTAAGAACAATTAAGAACCGATTCGGCAGTTCATCCGAATTGGGTATATATGAAATGACAGGTGACGGGATGCGTGGTGTAACCAATCCCAGTGAATTGCTCATCACACAAAAAGAAGATCAGCTGAGTGGCATTGCTATCGCCGCTACCATGGAAGGCATGCGACCGTTATTGATTGAAGTGCAGGCACTGGTGACACAATCAGTGTATGGCACACCACAAAGAACCGTATCAGGGTTTGATCTCAGGCGTTTGCAGTTGTTGCTTGCTGTACTGGAAAAGCGTGGCGGATTTCATTTTGGTGTAAAGGATGTGTTTCTGAATATTGCAGGCGGATTGAAAGTTGAAGATCCTTCAACAGATCTTGCCGTTTTGTCCGCATTGCTCAGTTCTTTTGAAGATGTAGCGGTACCACATCACATCTGTTTTGCAGGGGAAGTAGGTTTAAGCGGAGAGATCCGTGCGGTGAACAGGATTGAGCAGCGTATAGCCGAAGCCGAAAAGCTTGGATTCGAAAAGATCATTGTATCGAAATATAATCTTGGTGGTGGAAGGAAAGGAGAATCAAAACTGAATACTAAACAATTTCGAATAGAGGTGATTGAAATGTCAAGGGTGGATGAGTTATACCAGTACCTTTTTTAAAAATATCGTACACCTGCTATATCCTGAGATATGTGCAGGATGCGGTAGCGATCTGTTATCGCCGGGAAATCTGATATGCCAGGAATGCACCAATGATATGCCCCTTACAGATTTTTATATGCACCTAAGTAATCCGGTTGAAAAAATATTCCACGGCAGGTTGCCCGTAGTCACTGCGTCTGCACATACGTACTTTACAAAGGATTCAGTGGTTCAGCATCTGCTTCATGGTCTTAAGTATGGAGGAAATAAAGAATCGGGCATGGCCATGGGCAGTATGATAGGTAAGACATTAAAAACGTGTGAATGGAACACCGATCTTTATGCGCTGATCCCGTTACCATTACATTTCAGGAAACAAAAAATGAGGGGATATAATCAGGCTGAGTTGATCTGTAAAGGAATAAGCAATGAAATGAATGTGCCTGTTTTAAACAATGTAATCGTTCGCCGAAAGAACACTGAGAGCCAGACGCACAAAACAAGAATGGAACGCTGGAACAACATAAATAGTAAGTTCGAGTTAAAAAATGCGGCTGCACTTACCGATAAACATGTGTTGCTGGTAGACGATGTGATCACCACCGGGGCAACGCTTGAAGCATGTGGCGCCGAACTTTTAAAAACCGCGGGATTGCGTCTGAGCATTGCAGCATTTGCATATACATCACTATGAAGCCGATTACCGTACTGATCATTATTATTGCATGCTTAATCGTTTGCTGCAGAAAAGATTCTTTTATCAGTGATAGCAATGCGGTTGTAAATATTTCGGCCGACACCATACATTTTGATACTCTTTTCACCAGTACTGGTTCAGTTACACATTTCTTCAAAGTATTTAATGAGAATGACCGCAAGCTGAGAATTGCTGACATTACTTTAAGTGGTGGAAGCAATTCATTCTTTAAAATAAATACTGATGGAGCTGAAGGCCCATCTGTAACCGGCCTTGAGATTGAACCAAATGACAGCTTATATGTTTTTGTAACAGTAAGGGTTGACCCCGGCACAGATAATCTTCCATTCATTGTACAGGACAGCATCGGTATAACTTATAACGGAGTAAGAAAGTGGGTGCAACTGCAGGCATGGGGACAAAATGCAAACTTCATGAATTCAAAAGTTATCACAGCCGACACAACCTGGGCAAACGATAAACCGTTTGTAATACTCGGTGGTTTACTCATCGCTTATGGTGCAAAGTTGACCATTCAGGAGGGAACAAAACTTTATTTTCATGCAGACGCGCCTTTTATAGTAGATGGCACCCTGGATGCAACCGGTGATAAATATGACAGTACTAAGATCGTTCTACGGGGTGACAGAATAGATGACTATTACCGGGACCTGCCTGCTTCGTGGCCAGGTATTTATTTCAGGGAAACAAGCACAGATAACTTTTTGAAACATGTTGTAGTCAAGAATGCATACCAGGGACTGATCAGTGAAAAGCCTTCTTCTATTCCCGGATTTAAGGTTACACTCGAAGAGTGTATTATTGACAATTGCTTCGATGCAGGAATATTGGGTGTGAACAGCAGTATCACTGCCGTAAATTGCCTCGTCAGCAATTGCGGAAAAAACATCCTGCTTGTGCAAGGGGGAACATATGATTTTAAACAATGCACAGATGTAGCGATATCCAATTCATTCATCTCACATCGTCAGCCGGTTCTCGTTGTAACAGATTTCTTAAAGAATGGCAATGTAATTACAGTGGCAGATACTAAAGCATCCTTTATAAATTGTATTTTCTGGGGAGCAAACGGAACGGTGGAAAACGAAGTAGTTACAGTACGTGAAGGGCAGGGAGTTTTCGAAGTTGATTTTAAAAATTGTTTGTGGAAGGTAAAAGACCAGCCAGCGGGTGTTTCAATGTCGGGTATGGTTGAAAACCAGGATCCGTCATTTCAAAGAACGGACACGAGGGAAAACAATTATGATTTTACACTAAAAGAAGGTTCTACAGCCATAAATGCCGGCCTTAATGCGGGTATTTCAACGGATCTTAATGGAGATAACAGGGTAAATATTCCTGATATTGGCGCTTATGAAACAACCTTTTAGTGCGATCTTTGTGTCTATATTCTAAATAAACATACATATGCTCAAGCTTTTAATTTTATCCGGATTGATGATGTTGGTAGTATCATCTATATATGATTTTAAGGTAACTTCTCTTGACGGCGGAACAATCGACTTTTCTAAATTCAAAGGCAAAAAAATTCTTATTGTCAATACGGCTTCTCAGTGTGGTAATACACCCCAATACGCAGCACTCGAAGAATTGTATAAATCACATGGCGACAACCTCGTAATCGTTGGATTTCCAGCAAATAATTTCGGAGGGCAGGAACCAGGTTCAAATAACGAGATAAAAACTTTTTGTCAGAAAAATTATGGTGTAACATTTCCGATGGCTGAAAAGGTTTCAGTTAAAGGAGAAGACATTCATCCATTATTCAAATATCTCTTAGCTGAAGCAGAGAAGTTAGGAGAAAAAGATCCTATAAAATGGAATTTTACAAAATTCCTGATTGATGAAAACGGAAAGCTTGTAAAAGTTTTTCATAATAAGGTTCTGCCAATGAGTGATGAGATCTTATCGGCAATAGCTAAGAATTAATGCAGTTCCGTGACGTTATTGGCCAGCAGGATTTAAAAAAGCATCTTGCGGAAATGGTTAGCCTCAACAGGCTGAGTCACGCCCTTTTATTTACAGGAAAAGAAGGAAGCGGGGCGTTACCACTAGCTATTGCGTTTGCACAATACATTATTTGCGAATCACCTTTATCCAATGAATCTTGTGGTGTTTGCAATGCCTGTAAAAAAGCTTCACATCTCGTTCACCCTGACATACATTTTTCTTATCCGGTAATTGCAAAAAAGCCTGGTGATAAGCCTGTAAGTACAGACTATATTCCAGAATGGCGGGAATTTATTGCTCAGTTTCCTTACGGGAATGTGTATGACTGGCTGCAATTTATCGGTGCAGAAAATAAGCAGGGTAATATTACTGCTATGGAATGCAATGAGATCATTCATAAGCTGAGTCTTAAAAGTTTTGAGAGCAACTTTAAGATACTCGTGATGTGGATGCCGGAATACCTGGAAAAAGAAGGCAATAAGTTATTGAAGTTGATTGAAGAGCCTCCTGCCAATACAATCTTTATACTGGTGGCGGAAAATGAGTCGATGGTGTTATCCACTATCATATCAAGGACACAACTCGTGAGGGTTCCGCCAATTTCTGTTGACGCAATTGAAGAGCAACTGGTGCTTAAATCAAAAATAACCAAAGAGCAGGCCAGGCAGATTGCTTCGGTATCCGGCGGTAATTTTCGTGAGTCACTTCAGATCATACAACATGCAGGTGAAGACTGGCAATCGCTGTTGCGTGACTGGTTGAACGCAATAATGAAATCAGGTCCGGTTGCACAGGTTAAATGGATTGAAGAGATAAGCAAGCACGGCCGGGAAAAGCAAAAACAGTTTTTGCGTTATTTTAATCATTTGCTTTCACAGGCGATAAAGCTCCAGGTTATGAATGGAATTGAATTGCCAATACCGGAAAACGAGAAAGATTTTGCGTTGAGGCTCAACAAAATGGCAGGTATTGAACAACAGCAGGCTATGATCGAAGAACTTGACAAAGCGTCTTATTATATAGAAAGAAATGCTAATGCGAAAATGCTTTTCCATGCTCTCACGATTAAGCTCTACCATATCATTGCCGATAAATCCTTAATTTTGACAACCTGACGAACAGTATAACAATTTATATTACTGCACGTTAGGCGAAGATCATAAAGAAAAAATATACCAATGGGTTGTAGTTCGTGTGGAACGGGTAGTGATAAAGCGCCGGGATGTAAAAGCAACGGTGGATGCAGCAGCGGTAGTTGTAACCGTATGAATGTTTACGATTGGCTTGCTAATCTTCCATTTAGAGATCCTGAAAGCGCATGCCGTATCATTGAAGTGAGCTTCAACAACGGTAGCCGTAAAGATTATTACAGGAACAATACCATAAACTTTTTTGATAAGGGCGACATGGTTGCCGTTGAGGGTGTGAGTGGTTTTGATTTGGGTATGGTTAATCTGACAGGAGAAGTAGTGCGCCTTCAGTTAAAGAAAAAAGGTATTAACGAGTCGGACCCTGACATGCGCAAGATCTTGCGCAAAGCTACAGACAGGGATATTGATGTGATGATGCTGAATAAAGCGAGGGAGGCGGAAGCGGTTATCCGTTCAAGAGCAATTGCGAAGCAGCTTAATCTCGAAATGAAAATTAGTGAAGTCGAATTTCAGGCAGATGGAAGAAAAGCAACCTTCTATTATATTGCTGATGACCGCGTAGACTTCCGGGAGCTTATTAAAATTTTCGCAAAAGAATTCAGGATCAAGGTGGAAATGCGCCAGATCGGTGCAAGGCAGGAAGCCGGCAAGATTGGAGGAATCGGAAGTTGCGGCAGGGAACTTTGCTGCAGTACCTGGCTCACTGATTTTAAATCAGTAAATACCACGGCAGCACGGTATCAGAATCTTTCTATCAACCAGAGTAAGCTCAGCGGTCAATGCGGAAGATTAAAATGCTGCCTTAATTATGAACTGGATACTTACCTCGATGCATTACAGTCTTTTCCTGATAATGCAGATACCCTGCAGGTAGCGAAAGGAACTGCGATACTTATCAAGAAGGATATTTTCAGGAACCTCATGTGGTATGTTCTTCCCGACAGCTCAAAACAATATCCACTTACTATAGAAAGGGTCAAAAAAATAAAATTTGAAAACAGTAAAAATATAGTTCCCCTGGATCTTGAAGCAGTTGAAGTAACAAGTAACAAGCCTAAAGAGGTTGAACCGGAATTTGTTGATTTAGTAGGACAAATTAGTCTTAGGACTTTGGAAAAAGCTGAAAAAAGAAAAAGGGCGAATACCCCACCCCCTCAACAACAGAGAAGAGATGCGAGACCTCCTCAAAAGAATGATCGCAATGATCGGAATGTGAAACCTGACCGAAGGCCACCGCAACAAAAAAAGTAAAATTTTTGGCCGTTACCATCCATCTCCATCGAGAACGTTCCCTATTCCGCCAAGCAAACTTCCTTCTTCTTTGCGCTTGTATGTGCCATACGCCAGTATTCGTCCTGCAAGCCTGCTGATCGGTAAAGTTTGTATCCATACTTTACCCGGACCGCGAAGTGTTGCAAAGAATAATCCTTCACCTCCGAACAAACTATTTTTAATTCCACCAACAAACTGAATGTCATAATTCACAGTTTGTGTAAAGGCTACAACGCAACCGGTATCGATATTAAGCAACTCACCTGGCTGAAGTTCCCTTTCAGTTACATGACCACCTGCATGAACAAATGCCATTCCATCACCTTCGAGTTTTTGCATAATGAATCCTTCGCCACCAAATAATCCTGTTCCAAGCTTACGCTGAAATTCAATTCCTATCGACACCCCTTTTGCTGCACACAGAAAAGAATCTTTCTGGCAAACTACTTTACCACCCATTCTCATCAGATCCAATGGAATGATCTTGCCGGGATATGGTGAGGCAAAGCTAACTTTCCTTTTACCCTGGCTGGTATTAGTGAATGCTGTCATAAACAGGCTTTCGCCGGTAAGCACACGCTTGCCGGCTGACATCAACTTGCCTAAAATTCCCTGCTGTGGCTTTGATCCGTCACCAAAAATTGTTTGCATTTCAATACCATCCTGCATCATCATAAATGCACCACTTTCAGCGATTGCAGTTTCTGAAGGATCCAGTTCAACGTCCACATACTGCATTTCTTCGCCATGGATCCGGTAGTCTATTTCATGATTTGTTATCATACAAGTAGTTTTTTCCGGTTAATCAAAACCAGCTCTTAATGAATTTTTCGTCAACGTTAGCTCCAGCCAGTTTTCTTCTTCGCCTTGGAACTTCTACCCACGAATGATACAATGAAGATGCCATCATCATAAACATAAAAATAATAATTAACGGAGGAATACCCATCATGGATACCCATTTACCACCGAACATTCTTCTCATTGGTCGTCGTAATCTTTCTGCAATAAGGTACATTGATGGAACGATTACAAGCGTCATAAAGAATGCTGAAATAAGACCGAAGATGATCGTCCATGCCAGGGGTTTCCAGAATGACGCACTGTCTCCTCCAAACCAGATCTGCGGATCCAGTTTTTCAAACATGGTTACGAAATTGATATTGAAGCCAATGCCAAGTGGTATCAGACCAAAGATCGCAGCAAGAGCAGTAAGCAATACTGGTATAATACGGGTTTTGCCGGCTTTAATTACCGCCTCACGTGTTTTCATTCCACGTGCCCGCAGCTCATCTGCAAATTCAATCACAAGGATGCCATTCTTCACCACTATGCCTGCAAGGCCAACCACACCCAGGCCAGTCATTGCTACGGATACATCCATGCCTGTTAATGCAAAGCCAAGAAAAACTCCAATTATGCTGAATACGATCTCAGTAAGTATGATTACAGATTTGCTTATTGAATTGAACTGAATAACGAGTATGAAAAGAATGATCATTAAAGCATATACAAGTGCTTTCGCAAGAAATGCGCCTGTTTCAGCCTGCTGCTCACTTTCGCCTGTCTGCCTGATCGTTACTCCTTCCTGAATGCCGGTAAAATTGTTGATATGAGATTTTAATTCTGCATTCACGCCGTTGGCATTGTATCCTTCCGATTCCAGCACATTTGAACGTAAAATGATTGACCGTTTGTTATCCTTTCTTTTTACACTTCCAAGAGTGGTGGTGTAATCAACTTTAACGAGTGAACTGATCGGTACATGTTTTACAAGCCCTGAAGCCATATCACGAAAAGTGATATTCATGTTCAACAGATCAGGCAAACTCTTTCTTTGCAATTCTTCATTGCGGAGCTGGATCTTATATTCATCTTCTCCATCTTTAATTTGTGACACCTCACGGCCAAATAACGCTGTTCTTATCTGCATTCCAATCTGAGCAGATGAAACACCCTGTATCATGGCCCTTTCACGGTCAACAGTAAGCGAAACTTCAGGATTAGTTAAATCTATATTCATTTTGAGTTCTTCAACGCCAGGCACCTGGATAGAATCCAGGTAGTTTTTTAAAGCCACTGCTGTTTTAATAAGATTATCAAAATCCTCGCTTGCGATTTCAATATTTACCGGAGGGTCTACGGGCGGGCCTGATGCTTCCTGGTTCACTGAAATTTCTGCGCCGGGAATTCCTTTCACCGATTGCCTGATAGTGTCAAGAACCTTTTTAGTAGAAACTCCGTGTCTGTTTTTGAATTCAATAAATGAAACCTGTATACGGCCCAGTTCGGGACGTGTACTCTGATCGCCGCTGCTCGGGTCACTTGCACCAACTGCCACGTTCGATATAACACTTTCAACTAGAGGATTTTTTTTGCCATTCTCCATTCCGAGTGCGCTATACACACGCTTTTCCATTACCCTGGTTACTGAATCAGTGTAGTCAACATCAGTTCCTACAGGCAGCTTCAGGTATACATACACATAGTTCGGATCTGCAGACGGGAAGAATACTACTCCTACCCGTTTTGAACCGACTGCCCCAATAAAAATCATTAAGCTTACCAGGAACAAGCCGATGGTTCCTAACAGCAGCCATACAGGCCGCCATCCTTTCAGTGCCCAGTATAGCATCTTCTCATACCTGGCCATGATTGCCGGTAACACACGATTCTGGAATCCGCGGATAACACCTTCAATCACAAATTTGTTCAGTACAACTAATATTATAATCAGCAGGAGAATGTTACCGAGAAAAGGAAATCCTACTACATCAAGAATAATTCCCAATATCAATCCAATCCAGAATCCTTTCTTCCTGAATATATCGGTTTTCTTGTGGGTGCCACCTTCAGGATGATTCATAAAATCAACCGCGAATACCGGGTTCATGATAAACGCCACAATCAATGAAGCCGTTAAAGTAAAGATCAGCATCACCGGCAGGTAGATCATGAACTTACCAATGAGTCCCGGCCAGAACAGAAGCGGGAAGAAAGGTGCCAGTGTTGTGAGTGTTCCGGCCAGTACCGGTATAAAAATTTCTCCCGCAGCCATCATTGCAGAACGTTCTGCACTTATCCTTCCTCTTCCTTCAATAAAGATCCTGTGTGTATTTTCAATTACCACAATGGCGTCATCCACTATAATCCCAAGACCGAACAATAACGCAAACAGTACAATAAAGTTCAGTGTAACATTCGCTCCTACCATCATATCTGCCGCCGGAAGAAACATGAAAGCAACGAACATGCTGAGCGGCACACTGAGTGCCACGAAAAATGCATTGGTAACACCCATGAAAAACATCAGGATGATGAGTACCAGTATAAATCCGATCACTATAGTATTCACAAGATCATTGAATGAGTGACTTGCGTTCTTACTCAGGTCGCCGGTGAGCACTACCTTCAGATCAGGTGGCAGAACTGTTTTCTTCATTTCAGCCACAGAATTTTTTATCTGTTCGGCTGTTTCTATAAGATTTTCACCACTTCTCTTAATGACATTCAAAGTGATCACATTCTTTCCTTCGAGACGTGCGTAGCTTTCTTTCTCTTTGGTGGTGTCTTTTATAGTAGCAATATCTTTCAGGTAGATCGGGTTGCCACTGGTGTTACGCACAATAATCTTTTCTATGTCTGCAGCTGTTTTGAATTGTCCTTTCAGCTGCATGCTTCTTTTCATATTGCCCACTTCAAGAAGACCGCCCGACACATCAAGATTTTCGCGGGCAACGGCATTTGCAATATCATCGAACGTTATGTTCGAGCTTTGCATCCTGTACTGATCTACATTAATCTGGAATTCTCTTTCTACAGCACCAACTATATCTACCCTGTTGATCTGCGGAAGCTCTTCAAGCTTATCCTGCATATCATCCGCTAATTCTTTCAAACGCATAGGATCATAATCACCGCTCAGGTTGATCGCCATGATGGGAAGGTCAGAAAGATTAATATCCCTAACTGAAGGTTCTTCAGTAAGGTCAGTTGGCAAATCAGGTTTTGCCTTATCCACTGCATCCTTCACTTTCTGCAAAGCCACATCCACTTTTTCCGATGCATCAAAATCAATGATGATGGCTGAAAAATCCTGAATGGAGGTACTCGTAATCTTATCGATCTTTATACCTGATATTGATTTAAGCTGCTTTTCTATCGGCTGGGTAACCAGGTTCTCCATGTCTTTTGGAGAGTTACCTACATAAATAGTCTGAATATAAATTTTAGGGATTACCAGGTCGGGAAATTGTTCCTTGGGAAGAGTGAAGAACTGGGTAATACCGATAAGCGAAATGAAAAACATCAACAGATAAATCGACGTTCTGTTTTTAATACTCCAGGTGGTAGGCTTAAACTGTTTTATTCTCTCCTTAATATTTAATGAACTCATAATGATTTTTTGTAGTGTTGGCTGTCTATTCCTTTCTTAAGATTTATTATCACCTGTAACCACTAGCTGACCATCATATAATCCCTGAAAACCTTGTGTGATAAGTGAATCATTTGGTTTAAGCCCTGTCTTTACTTCAAGATTATTTCCATATAGCTCGCCAACCTCTACCTGCCTTTTTCTGGCTAATAATTTACCATTCTCATTAACGGCTACCATCACATATTTACCTTTCTCGTCATTCTGCAAAGTGTTCATCGGAATGGTGATGGCATCTTTTGCCTGGTAATCTTGTATTCTTACCATTGCAATCTGATTGGGATGAAATTCCTTTGAAGAAGGGATCTTAGCTTCAATATAAAAGGAACGGGATGCAGGATCTATCATACTTCCCTTTACACTCACTTTAGAAGTAACCGTTTTGTTAATGTCGGGTAAAGTGATCTCTATTACAGATCCTTTATCAACTTTATGCAGGTAGCTTTCAGGCACTTCAACTGTTACTTTTAAATTATTCGTATTCACGATCCTTATGCCTTTTACACTCGCTGTTGCCGGAGAAAAATATTCACCTACTTTGATGTTCACCATATCTGCCACACCATTCATTTCAGCATGTACATTCAACATGCTGACCTGTTCGTTCAGCATTGTCAGCTGTTTCTGCAAGTTTTCTACATTTGTTTTTGCCTGAAGCAATTCCACTTCCGTTCCTATCTGTTTGTCCCAAAGATTTTTTCTTCTTTCGTAAAGTGTATTCACAAGGTTGAGCTGCACCTTAAGCTGTTCAACCTGCTGACGGGCAACAACATCATCGAGCCTTATGAGAAGCTGGCCTTTTTTCACTTCCTGGCCTTGTGCTACATACACTGATTTCACCTGGCCGCCCATTCCGCGCGGAGCAACAAATGCAATATTCTCCGCATCAACCTTTCCCTGCAGATCAATAAAATGTGTAAACTTATCTGACGCCATACTTTTTATTTCAACAAGCTTTGCATTTGCTGCAACCGAAGTATCGGACTTCGCCAGATCATTTTCTATGCTGCGTATCTTTTCATTCAATTTTGCCTGCTCATTTTTCAGCTGTTTCAGCTCAGATTTCTTATCTGTTGTTTCGCCTTTTCTCTCCTTTGAACTGCTGCCGCACGACATTATGAGGATCATGGTGAGCAATACAGGTGTTAATTTAAACATGCTATTTATTTTGAAGTATTTGAAAATCAATTTTATCTTTTAAAGCTTGCCGGTTGCCCGCAGGTAATCAACTCTTGAAACGATCGCATCATAAAGAGCAGAATAATAATTATTCTGCGCCGTTGTGAGCTCTGCCTGTGAATTGGTGATTTCAAGATTAGATCCGAGTCCCTGTTCGTATTTTAATTTTGTCTGATTATATACGTCTTCTGCAAGGGCCATATTCTTTTTCTGGAATACCATTGCAGCTACTGCAGATCTTAGATTAATCCGCGTTTCCGAGATCTCCCGGTCAATGCTAAGCTCAAGGTTCTTCAGATTGTTGTTTGTTTGTTCAAGCTGCAGTTGGGCAGTACGCACACGTGCAGCTTTTGCAAAACCATCAAAAATTGGAACGTTGATTCTTAATGCGATTGATGATGACGGAAACCATGGTTCGCCTGTTTTAAAAAAATTAAACTCATTTCGCTGTGCAAGCTTATAATAAGAAGTGCTTAAAGAAACAGTTGGCAGGTAACTAAGCTTAAATCTTCTGATATTGTATTCATTAAGTTTCCTGTTCAGATCAAGTTGTTCATGCTCTACCCTTTCGGAATATTGAAATTTCGTATCAAGTATCTCCTGGCTGAAAATGTTTTCAGGCAAAGAATCGGTTAACGTAAGCTGCGCCTGTAGGGGCATACCCATCAGCATTTTTAATCCGAGATATCCTGTTTCCAGGCGGTTTTGGATTTTAAGTTTTTCTGTACGCAGGTTGGTTAAGCTTACTTCCGCCTTGCTCACATCCAGTTTTTCAGCGAATCCGTTTTTGAATATTTCCTTTGTATCGTTCAGTAATTTTTCAAATCTGGTAATGTTGGCATCGATTGTACCGATCTGCTGTTTACCTGCCTGCAGCTGATAGTATATTTTGTAAACGTTTGCCTTTATCTGTTCTTTAGTAACATCCGCTGTTTTGGAGGCAAACTGAATGGCTGTTTTTCGTGCCTGCAAGCCTACAAAAACCTGACCGTCGAAAAGCAATTGTGATAAATCGACGCCGCCTGATGCAGTATACTTTGTTCCGAACTGCGCTTCTACGAACCCAAAATCAGATGGGGCCACTATCGGATTGCCTGCACCTGTTTTAACACCTTCCTGTACCAGCACTCCATATGCAGCAGCAGCAATGAAGTTCGGAAAGCTCTGCACTGCAACATTAGGGAAGTATGATGTATTAGCACTTCCATTCAGCTGTGGATAAGCTGCTGCGGTGATCTCCCTGTTCTGCTGACGCTGAAGATCTATTCCGATCATTGCATTTTTTACCGGGTAACTGTTTTCTGTAGCATACTCTACTGCCTGCTTAACCGACATAGCATAAGTGGTGTCCTGTGCAGAAGCTGTTATTGCCAAAGTTGCCAGCAAAAGAACTGGTATTGATCTCATGTATAATTTCCTGTTCATAAAAATTGTCATGTCAAAATGATTCATCTGTTAACTTTTATTCTTTCCTGTTGATATTTCAAAATCAGTTTATATCCTTTCAGTGATGCTACACCGAAAAGGAAATGTTCGATTAAAGAGGTCTGGAGTTCGCCGAGGTTAAATTTCGAAGCCGGATAAACATCCTGGTTAAATGCTATCATCATTCCCTCCAGCCTGAATTTTGCAATAATGTCTATATTGATCTCCGACCTGTAAAGTTCTTCGTCAATGCCTCTTTTGAGGTTGGTTTTAATCGCATCGAACAGGTATTTGTTCTTATGGTCAAGAAATACCTTGTATGATTGCGGATGAAATCTTTCAAGATCATACATCATGGCAGGATTCATGTCAGAAAAAATCTGCTGGATAAAATCCATGGCCTGAAAAAGTTCATCAACGGCGTCTTTCGACCTGTCTCTGTTGTCGTCGCAGGTTTTCTGGGCGAAGTCGATGGTATGTTTTACTACCGCTTCAACAAGCTCATCCTTGTCGGAGAAATACTGATAGATTGTTTTTTTTGAAGCGCCAACCTGTGTCGCTATCTCATCCATAGTAATAGACTTAACTCCATACCGGCGAAACAGATCGTTGGCTTTTTGCTGTATCCTTTCTTTTATTTCCATAATTCACAATAAAAAGAGCGCAAAACTATGGAAACTTTTTGTGTTGCCAAAGTTTCCGTAAAATTCTTTTCAATTGACCGTTTTTTCAACCTATTTGTTACGGAACGGGCAGCCTATTTTTGATGAAATTTCAAAGGATATGAAAAAAAGGCAAACATTAAAGAAGCTGTTCCAGTATTTTCTGCAGGGCTTGATTATTCTGGCACCTATTATTATTACCATATATGCCGTAACAGCGCTCTTTAATTTCATTGATAACATTTTGCCGGCAGCATTTGGAAAAATACTTCCACTGTGGGGGATAGACGCGCACGGAAATCCGGTTAAAATACCAGGGATGGGTTTTATTGTGCTGATTCTAACGGTTGTATTTGTAGGATACATATCGTCTTCATTCTTTGTTGGACGGCTAGTAGATCTTTTTGATACTATTCTTGAAAGAACACCAGGAATTAAAATTATTTATAGCACCGTTAAAGATTTTTTTGAAGCTTTTGCCGGCAACAAGCGAAAATTTGATAAAGCGGTGCTGGTGAGTGTACAGGACCGGCACGTATGGCAGATTGGTTTCATTACCCAGGAAGAGCTGCTTCAATTCGGACTGCAGGAATATGTTGCAGTATATGTACCGAAGGCATATGCATTTACGGGTGAATTGTTTTTTCTTAAAAAGGAACGAGTAAAAGTATTGACAGATATCAGTTCTGCAGATGCCATGAAGTTTGCCATCTCAGGAGGCGTAACACAAATAGATGAATAATCATGTATAAAAAGTATGAATGAAAAGAATTTTCTTGGTTTCTGTTTTAATAATCTTAACCCTTAAAGGCTTTTGCTGGGGATTTTATGGACACAGGCTCATTAATTACCAGGCTGTATTTGTTCTGCCTCCCGAAATGATATTTTTCTATAAACCGCATATACAATACATCAGTTCGCATGCTGTTGACCCGGATAAAAGAAGATATGCTGTATTAGAGGAAGGTCCGAGACATTACATTGATATGGACATTTATTGCGGAATATCGATACCCCGGTCATGGACGAAGGCTGTTGAAAAATTTTCTGAGGATAGCCTGATGCTGCACGGTATAGTTCCCTGGTGGGTACAGGTTATGCTGGCAAGGCTTACAAAAGCGTTCAAAGAAAAAAATGTAACTGCCATACTTAAGTTATCTGCAGAAACAGGTCATTACCTTGGGGATGCGCATGTACCGTTACATACGTCGGCGAATCACAATGGTCAGTTGACGGGGCAGCAGGGAATACATGGTTTCTGGGAATCACGGCTACCGGAAATATATGCTGAAACCGAATGGGATCTTTTTGCAGGCAGGGCAATGTATATCAAAAATCCTCTGGAGTTCACATGGAAAAGGGTTGAAGAAAGCGCACTGGCAAGTGACTCTGTATTGCAGTTTGAAAAACGGTTGAATGCAACTTTTACTTCAGATAAAAAATATGCATACGAAAAAAGAAATGGTGTGATCATAAAACAATACTCTGCCGACTATTCATCGGCATACAACAAAATACTCAACGGAATGGTGGAAAGGAGATTACGGCAATCTGTTTTTGCAGTAGCCTCATTCTGGTATACTGCCTGGGTAAATGCCGGACAGCCTAACCTCAAGGACTTGAGCAGGAAAGAATTATCTGAAGATGATCAGGTAGAATTGAACCTGATCGAGATGAAATGGAAGAAGGAAAAAGTTAAAGGCAGGTCATGTGAATGAGTTTGCCAAACCGCTGGTTTGGTATTCCTTATCTTTGAAACCCCAAATAATTATTCAACCGCAAATTTCAGGACGTGACAAATGTGATTCATAATTTCAACGCAGGACCCAGCATATTGCCAGTGGAAGTCTTTGAAGAAGCCAGCAGGGCGATCATGAACTTCAATAATACAGGACTTTCAATTCTAGAGCTTGGTCACAGAACCAGGACTTTTCAGGCTGTAATGGATGAAACTATTGCGTTGGTAAAAGAACTTATGGAGCTGGATGATGATCATGAAGTAATGTTTCTGCATGGAGGCGCGTCTACGCAATTCCTGCAGGTGCCCATGAATTTGTTGAATGAAAACGATCTGGCAGCATATACAGATACAGGCGTATGGGCTTCAAAGGCAATTAAGGAAGCGAAATTGTTCGGGCATGTCGAAGTGGTGTGCAGTTCAAGAAACGAGGGTTACCGTTTTCTGCCAAAGCAGTTTACTGTGCCGAAAACTGCTTCATACCTACACATAACAACTAACAACACCATTTATGGTACACAGTGGCACGACCTTAACGTGTTTTATAATGCGGGCGTTCCTGTAGTGGCGGATATGAGTAGTGATATCATGAGCAGGAAGATTGATTTCAACAAGTTCGGCGTCATTTACGCAGGCGCCCAAAAAAATGCGGGCGCTGCAGGGGTAACGCTTGTTATTGTCAACAAGAATATGATGGGAAAAGTGCAGAGGAACATCCCTTCAATGCTCGATTACAGGAACCATATTGCGAACGGGTCCATGTTCAATACACCGCCGGTCTTTGCTGTATATGTATGCATGCTAACATTACGCTGGCTAAAGAATTCAGGAGGCGTATCAGACATCGAGCAGATGAATAACAGAAAAGCTGCACTTCTCTATCATACTATAGATTCTTTGGATATCTTCAAGGGAACAGTAGCAGTTGATGACCGAAGTAAAATGAATGTTTGCTTCGTGGCAAAGAACGAGCAACTTGAAAAAGAATTCCTGGAACTGTGCCAGAAAGAAGGAATGATTGGAGTGAAGGGTCATCGCAGTGTTGGTGGATTCCGTATCTCGCTTTATAACGCACTTCCCTACGAAAGCGTAGAAGCCATCACAGATCTGATGAAAGAATTTGCACATAGAAAATCTTAAAATAACGAAAAACACAGATGGCGATTGTTAATCCTTTTAAAGCTTTACGGCCTCAACCACAATTTGCACCTAAAGTTGCATCACGACCTTACGATGTGTTGAGTAGCCTGGAAGCAAAAATTGAAGCACGTGGAAATCCTCATTCATTTTTACACATTACTAAATCGGAAATAGACCTGCCCGACAAAACAGATGTTCACTCACAGGAAGTTTATGATAGGGCCAAACAAAATCTCAATGCTTTTATCCAGCGCGGAGTATTATTCCGTGAAGACAAATCCTGCTTTTATATTTATCAGCTTATCATGGACGGAAGGAGCCAGACCGGCCTGGTGGGAGTAAGTGCGATTGATGATTATGAAAAAGATGTTATTAAGAAACATGAATTTACACGTCCAGAGAAAGAGCAGGACAGGATCAACCATATTAAAACAACCAGGGCTCAAACGGGAAATGTATTTCTTGCATACAGGAATGTTGAAGAAATTGATGAAGTGATCAATAAATGGAAATCTACACATGACCCTGTTTATGATTTTATTGCTGAGGATGGGGTAAGTCATGCAATATGGGTGATTAATTCAGACCAGGTAAATAACACCATTAATAAACTTTTTAAAGAAAAAGTTCCTGCCACTTACATTGCCGATGGTCACCACCGTGCGGCATCAGCTGCCAAAGTGCGTCTGCAGGTGGAAGAAAATTACTTTCTCACAACACTATTTCCGGCAAAGGAATTAAAAATACTCGATTACAACAGGGTAGTCAAAGACCTTAATGGCATGAATGCTTTACAGCTTATTGAAAAGCTTAATAATGAATTTTATGTAACAGAATCATCGGAAGCCGTTGCTCCTTCTAAGCTGCATGAGTTGGGGATGTATTTAAAAAACAAATGGTACAAACTGGTTGCTAAACCAGGGTCGTATGATGATGACCCCATAGGTGTATTGGATGTAACAATACTTTCTAATAATATTCTTGATAAATTGCTGGGCATTACTGATCAGCGTACGGACAAACGTATTGACTTCATCGGAGGAATCCGCGGATTAACTGAACTGGAAAAAAGAGTGAACAGCGGAGAGATGGCAGTTGCATTCAGCTTATATCCTGTCAGTATTGAACAATTATTTGATATATCTGACAGTGGTGATGTGATGCCTCCAAAAAGTACATGGTTCGAGCCTAAACTGCGAGATGGACTGCTTACACATCTTACAAGTGAATAGCTATAAAAATATCCCATGAAAAAAATTCTTCAGCTGCTCACCTTTATCTTGGTTTTGGGTACACATTTAATGGCACAGGATAGTCCCGGAAAAATCGCGAAAGCCTTTATCAGGCAGGGTGATTATAATAATGCGATCCTGGTATTGAACCGAGCTATTGCCAGTGATAATGAAAATATAGAATTGAAAAAAGATCTCGCATTTGCTTATTATATGCAGCGGGAATTTCAGAAATCAATAGATGCTATCAGGCCTGTTGTTGACAGCAGGGATGCAGATGTTCAAAGCTACCAGATCCTTGGCATGGTTTACAAATCAGTGGATCAGACTAAAGAGGCTGAAAGAATGTATAAGTCAGCGCTCAGAAAATTTCCGGAAAGCGGCGTCTTGTATAATGATTATGGAGAGCTTTTATGGAACAGGAAAGATTTTGTGGCAGCTTCAAAATTATGGCTGAAGGGTATTCAAACAGACCAGAACTTTCCCGGTAATTATTATAATGCTGCAAGGTATTATTACATGACAGAAGACAAAGTATGGGGATTGTTATACGGAGAAATTTTTCTTAACCTCGAAAGCTACAGCAGACGCACACCAGAAATAAAAGTCATGCTCGTGGAAGGTTACAAAAAGATGTTCAGTGAAACCGACATCAATAAGAATCAGGATAACAAAAACGAATTTATAAAGGCTTATCTAGACATCATTAAATCGAATTCGCAGGTCATTGACAGGGGTATTACTCCCGATGCATTATCAGCCCTGCGCACACGTTTTATTCTTGCATGGTATGAAAAACAGTCGACTGAATATCCATTCAGGTTGTTTGATTATCATAAACAGCTTGCAAAAGCCGGCTTATTCGATGCGTATAATCAATGGATATTTGGTGCTGCCAGCAATTTATCTGCATTTCAGCAATGGACCACTACCCATAGTGAAGAATATAATAAATTCACTACGTTTCAGAAGAGCAGGGTGTATAAGGTGCCTGAAGGGCAATGGTATAACAAGTGAGCATTTGTCTTGTCCCCTTTTTTTTCTAATTTACTGATATGACCGAGCCGAAACGATTGTTCGACTGCCTGGAATTCCAAATACAGAATGGCGGAAAACCGGATATGCTCGCCGCAAAAGAAAACGGCCAATGGATAAAATACAGCACGGCCGATGTAATAGCCATTGTTGAGCAGCTTGTAGCTGGCTTACTGGAAGCAGGTGTAAGTTATAACGATGGCACTACGGAAGGCCGCGATAAGATAGCCATCTTAAGTAAAAACCAACCGCAATGGCTGATGCTTGATCTTGCAGTGCAAAAAGCGGGTGCAGTACTTACTCCTTTTTATCCCACATTGCATATCAACGAGCTTGAATATGTGCTGAACGATGCACAGGTGAAATTCATATTTGTTAATGATGAAAATGAATATGAGAAAGTATCATCTATTAAAGCCAGGATCCCTTCGCTGCTCGAAATATTTACTTTTGAAAAAGTTGAAGGCGCCCGTCATTGGAAAGAATTATTCAGGCCAGTTTCCGAAACGGTAAAAAATAAAATACAGGAATTATCCGAAACAATAAAGAGCGCAGACCTTGCTACCATCATCTACACTTCTGGCACAACAGGCAAACCAAAAGGCGTGATGTTATCGCACAATAATATATTAAGCAATGTGCTTGCCTGTGTACCATGCTTACCGGTAAGCGATTTACGTGTATTAAGTTTTTTACCGCTGAATCACATATTCGAGCGCCTCATCTCTTATTTCTATATGTACAAAGGTGCTTCTATCTATTACGCTGAAAGTATGGAAGCTATCGGGGACAATCTGAAAGAAGTTAGTCCTAACATGTTTACCACCGTACCGCGATTGCTGGAAAAAGTGTACGACAAGATTATGAAAAAAGGTTCTGATCTCACAGGTATAAAAAAGAGAATGTTTTTCTGGGCGCATGACCTGGCGTCTAAATTTGAAATCAATCAAAATCAGGGCATGTGGTACAATATGCAGCTGGCGATTGCAAATAAATTGATTTTTAGTAAATGGCGTGAGGCACTCGGAAATAATATTATTTGTATTGTATCCGGTGGTGCCGCTTGCCAGGTGCGGCTTATCAGGATTTTTACCGCTGCTAAAATTCCAATCATGGAAGGTTATGGATTAACTGAAACTTCACCGGTAATAAGTGTTAACCGCTTTCAGGAAACCGGCAGAAAATTTGGCACTGTAGGCCCTGTACTGGATAATGTGGAAGTAAAAATCGCTGAAGATGGTGAAATACTTTGCAAAGGACCAAATATAATGATGGGATATTACCGGCAACCTGAACTTACACAAGAAGTAATTACCGATAACTGGTTTCATACAGGTGACATCGGTACAATTGTAGATAACAGATTCCTGAAAATTACCGACAGAAAAAAAGAAATGTTCAAAACAAGCGGTGGAAAATATGTTGCACCACTGCCCATTGAGAACAAACTGAAGGAGTCGATGTACATAGAACAGGTGATGGTGCTCGGTGCGGATAAAAAATATGTAGGCGCACTGATCGTTCCTTCGTTCCCTAATCTGAAAGACTGGGCAAAACAAAATGGAATTGAAGACCGGACGAATGAAGGACTGATCAAAAATCCGAAAGTAAAAGAACTTTTTAAGGACCTTCTTGAGGGTTTCAACAAATACTTCAATCATGTAGAGCAGGTGAAGCGCTTTGAATTGGTGGCAGCAGAATGGAGCATTGAAAGTGGGGAAATGACGCCGAAGTTAAGCCTGAAAAGAAAAATCGTGATGGAAAAAAATGCCGCAGCCATAGACAGGATATATCCCGGATGATTATGTGTATTTAATTATCTTGCCCATTAAACAAGGTATATGCTGAAATCCATGACTGGCTTTGGAAGGGTTGAACAGGCGGTAGGAGATAAAACTTTTCTTATCGATATAAAATCTCTCAACGGCAAACAATTCGAATTAAATCTTAAGATGCCCGCTTTTTTAAAACCATTTGAATTTGAGATCAGAAATATATTGTCAAAAAATCTTACAAGGGGCACCATAGATTGTACAATAAGTTTAAAAGAAACAGGCTCGGCAAAACCTGTAAGCATTAACGCCCATCTCGCAAAAGCATACTTTCAACCGATATCAGAATTATCCAGGGAATTAAATCTGGATTCAGCGCATATATTAAGTACACTGCTCAAACTACCGGAAGTGATCACCCCAACCGGTGAAACATTGACGGACGATGAATGGATATTCTTTCAAAAGGCGTTGCATGCTGCCATGGAAGATCTTAATAATCACAGGCAGGAAGAAGGTAAAAGCCTGCAGATTGATCTTGTGCTGAGGATATCCAATATACTGAAGCAGCAGGAGGAAATCATCAAGCTTGAACCTTCCAGGAAAACAAGAATTAAAGACGGATTGGTAAAAATCCTTGAAGAGAATCTCGGCAAGGAAAATTATGATTCAAACAGGCTGGAACAGGAAATCATATACTATATAGAGAAGATCGATCTAAGTGAAGAACAGGTGCGGCTTCGAAATCACTGTGAATATTTTATGACGATCATATCTGAAGCTGATGAAGGAAAAGGCAAAAAGCTTTCTTTCATCCTGCAGGAAATCGGAAGGGAGATCAATACTACAGGCGCCAAAGCATATGATTCCAATATTCAGAAATGTGTTGTGATGATGAAGGACGAGCTCGAGAAAGCAAAAGAGCAGGTTTTAAATGTATTATAGTAATGCTGTTACCAAATATAAAAATGCTGTGCACCCTGCTGGTATTCATATTATTCATATCAGCATGCGGAACGATAGACGTATTTGAAAAAAATATGAACATCCCCAATCATGAATGGAGCAGTACATATAAACCCGAAATTTCTTTTGAGATCAGTGATACTACTTCATTATATAATATTTATATAGTGTTGCGGCATACCGATGCATACCGGTATAAAAATGTCTGGATGAACATTTACACACAGGTGCCTGGTGACACACTCCTGAAACAACGTCTGGATCTATTGCTGGCCACTGACGACAAAGGTTGGCTCGGTAGTGGTATGGACGACATTTTTGAACACCGTATCCGTATTACCAGCGAACCTCAAAAACTTTCAAAAGCCGGAGTTTACCGGTTCCGACTTGAGCAGATCATGCGCGAGGACCCTCTGCGTTATGTGATGAATGTGGGCATACGCGTGGAAAAAGTTAAAGGATGACAGATTAATTTGACTTCTGATGCTGTTAAAAAAACGCCTGATACTAATTACCATCGCGTACTGGGTATTACTTATCTATATAATAGCCGCCCTTGTATGGTGGTTTATCGCTCTCAATAATCAGAACGGGCAGATGAGCAATTACAAACTGAGCGAATTAATTATATCTGACCCGGCTTTCGTAAAAAAGAAGAATGAAATCCTAAACGATCAGCAGCGTAAAACCACACAATACATTTCTGAAGGAGCAACTTTTCTGGCACTGATCATTCTGGGAGCAGCATTTATGTACAGAGCTGTACGCAGGCAATTTTCCATTCAGAGACAGCAGGAAAACCTCATGATGGCGATTACCCATGAATTAAAAACTCCAATCGCAGTTGCCATGCTTAATCTTGAGACGCTGCAGAAACACAATCTCGAAGAGCAAAAGAAACAACGTCTGATTGAAATGACATTGCAGGAAACCAACAGGCTGAATTCACTTGCCAGTAACATTCTGGTATCCGCGCAGCTTGAAGGTGGCAAAACATTCAATAAGGAAGAACTAAATTTCTCTGATCTGGTTAAAAGCTGCGCAAACGATTTTCAAGGAAGGTTTCCCGAAAAAAAGTGGGAAGTTCTTCTCTCTGAAGAATCAGAATTAATGGGCGATGCATTGCTGTTACAGATTCTCGTTAATAACCTTTTGGAAAATGCAGTAAAATATTCTCCCAGGCAATCACCGGTTAAATGCAGTTTGACTGAAGATGACACACACGTTATTCTCTGCATTGCCGATGAAGGTGCCGGCATACCAGTTGAAGAACGTAAAAAAATTTTTCAGAAGTTTTATCGCATAGGCAATGAAGAAACACGCTCGGCAAAAGGCACGGGTTTGGGATTATATCTTTGCAAAAAAATTGCCGTTGACCACAACGCTTCAATTAAAGTTGAACAGAATATACCCCAAGGCGCGAAATTCCTTGTAAAATTCATGAAAGCAAAAGCAGAAAGGTTATAATATGGCTCCTCCAAAACTATCAGTTCTCTTAGTGGAAGATGAAGAAAATCTGCATGATGCACTCCGGTTGAACCTTGAACTGGAAGGTTACGAGATCACTTCAGCGTATGACGGACATGAAGCTTTAAAGAAAATAGAAGCGGAATATTTTGATTTGATTATTATGGATGTAATGCTGCCAGGCATTGATGGCATCAGTGTAACAGAAAATATCAGGCTGCAAAATAATCAGGTGCCTATATTAATTCTCAGCGCTAAAAATACAAGTGCAGACCGCGTTGCCGGATTAAAAAAAGGCGCCGATGATTATCTTACCAAACCTTTCAATCTTGAAGAACTTCTGTTGCGTGTACAAAAGCTGATTGAAAAAAATAAGAAAATGCAGGAGAAAGATTCTGTGGGAGACACGTACAGTTTTGGAAAAAATACTGTAGACTTCGGAGCGCAGGAGATCCTTACAAGAAAAGGAGAACGCATTCAGATCAGTAAAAAAGAAGCCATGCTGCTCAAGTTGCTGATTGAAAATAAAAATGAAGTGGTGCCCAGGGAAAAGATCCTTCAGTCGGTATGGGGCTATAACGTTTACCCCACTACAAGAACGATCGACAACTTCATTCTCAATTTCAGGAAATATTTTGAAGAAGACAGCCGCAATCCCCATTACTTTCATTCAGTAAGAGGTGTAGGTTATAAATACACCGAATAATCAAATTTTGTCTTTTAAAGGTTTGAGCATAAAATAAATGATCAGAGAGATGATGACCAATGCTATTCCCGCAAAATAATAATAATGAAGAGGAGCTTGCTTTTCATTTTTGAATACCATCTGAACATCTTTCTTTTGCGTCCCTCTGACACCTGATACAGTATAGCTTAATTCCTTAGATTCTGCAATCTTATAAGTTTTTGAAGTCGGATGGAAAAAAGAAAGTCTGACCGGGGGAATAACAAACTTACCGGTATCACGGTGTTCGATCGTAAACTGATAAGTTTTAACACCTGAAAGTGGGTATACATATTTATTGACCTGCTCTGTTACTCCGGGTCCGCTTATTTCTGCAGAGGCTGGCCAGCTCACATGAGGTTCTGTAACCAAAGGAATGTTTCCCGTACCGCTGATGATCAATTTAACAATGGCCGGTTCACGTGCTGCAACCGAAGTTTCCGCCATTTGTAAATGCACCATAAAGTCACCCACTGCGCCTTCGTAATCATCTGGCTGGTCCTTTTCAGGAAGAGGAATTACTTTGATATTGACCTGTGGGGTCTGAAACACTATCTGCTTTTCAATTGTAACATTATTACCGCGTCTGAAAATATCACGGATGTTAGAGATAGACTTCGACCTGCTTTTTCTTAAATGAATAATGCTTTCAACTTCTGCCGGTTCAATTGTAAAAGAGCCTGGTTGCAATGGGAAAAGCTGCACTTTTCTAATCAGGTGGACAAAATAATTAACACCATTTAGCCGCTCAATTTCAGGGTGCGTATTATACGCATCAACCATTTCTATTACACTAAAACCACTTAATGACGGCCGTTTAAGTACCTGCGAGTTTGCATCGAGCCTCGAATATGCTTTGAATACCGCCATCAACGGCTCTCCTACGTAGCATTCTGTTTTGCTTACATCGGCTTTAAGAAAGAAGTTCTTTTTGATCTTCTCATCCACACTTTCACCAGGAGACAATTCAGAATTGTCTTCCACTACTCCCGTACTTTTTCCTTCCTGTGAATATGTGAAGAAACTATTCAGCGAAACAATAAATATCAGAAACAGGTATTTCATAAATCACCCAATTGCGGACGTATCACAATTTCTTCTACACACGCCTGGGGTGAAAGATTTGCTGCAGCAAAAATCATATCTGCAATATCATCAGGTTTCATGATACGCTCAGGATCCACACCACTTGAATCCCATGATGCAGTGTAAGCAGCACCTGGATAAACCGAAGTTACTTTTACGCCATAATGTTTCATCTCATCTCTCAGGTTGGCCGATAATCCTGACATTGCATATTTTGTTATGCTGTAAGAGCCGCCATGCTTATAAGCTTTCAATGATGCAATGGAACAAATATTAAATATGTGACCGCTTTTTTGGTCCATCATCGGCTGTAAAAGGTATTTCGTAAGATAATAAGCACTGTAAAGGTTTGTTTCCATCAGCAATTCAATTACCCCATCTTCTTCTTCATGCACATGACCCGGAACAAAGCTGCCTGCGTTGTTAACCAGTACATCCACGGCCGCTGCCTGCGTATGGATCCATGCAGCAAACGCTTTCAATTCATTTTTCTTTGATACATCACATGCTTTGTATCCAACTTTAATATTTGGAAAAGAGTCAGCAATTTTTCGGGATGTTTCAGCAAGATCCTGTTCGTTGCGCGCACACAGGAAAAGAGAGTAACCGTTCGCGGCAAATTTCTCTGCGATAGCTTTTCCTATACCTTTCGAAGCTCCGGTAATTACAATGTTCATAACATGCAGGGTGCCCAATATAGGTTATTTTTGGTGAATGAAATACCGGCACCTTTTCTTCGATCTCGATCATACACTGTGGGATTTTAATGAGAATGCCCGTCTCACTTTACAGGAATTATATCACCAACTGCATCTCGAAAAAGCCGGCGTAACCAATTTCGAACCTTTTCTTAAAGTATACCTTGAGCATAATGAGCAGCTGTGGGAAAAATACAGGAGCGGTATGATGAAGGCAGAAGAATTAAGATGGAAAAGGATGTGGAATACACTCCTTGATTTTGGTATAGCTGATGAAAACCTTGCAAGACAACTTGGCGCCCGTTTCCTGGAACTGCTTCCAACAAGAAAAATATTATTTGCAGATGCTGTTGAAACTCTGCAATATCTTAATGGCAAAGGATATCAGCTTCACCTGATCACCAATGGTTTTGAAGAAACACAGCACAGCAAGCTCCGCAATTGTGGAATATCCGGTTTTTTTGTTGAAGTGATCACTTCAGAAGGCAGCAACAGTATGAAACCCAAAAAAGAGATATTTGAATATGCTTTAAATAAGGCTAAGGCTTTGCAGCATCAAAGCATAATGATCGGAGACAATATTGAAGTGGATATAAAAGGAGCAATTAACGCCGGAATTGACCAGGTGTATGTTAATCACCTGGGTGAGATGTGCAATATTCAACCTACTTACACTGTTACTTCTCTCAAAGAGCTTCAGGAAATTTTCTGATTACAATTTTGCCAAAACAGTCATACCACCTGTTACTACCTGGTTCAGCTTAACTTCTACTTTTGAACCAAGTGGCAACAACAAATCAACTCTGCTCCCGAATTTTATAAATCCCATTTCCGCCGCCTGGTCGGCTTTCTGTCCCACTTTCAGGTAATTTACTATTCGTCTCGCCACTGCTCCTGCAATCTGTTTTACGAGCACCTCGCCATTTTTGTTCATGATCACAACAGAGTGCCTTTCATTTTCTGTAGAAGATTTGGGATGCCATGCAACAAGATATTTCCCTTTGTGATACCGGCTGTACACCACCTCACCGCTTACCGGGTTACGGTTTTGATGAACATTTGCGGGACTCATGAAAATAGAGATCTGCAATCTTTTATCTTTAAAATATTCTTCGTCGTAAGCTTCTTCAATCACAACAACTTTTCCATCTGCAGGAGCTATAATAAATTCTTCATTAGTTACCAGCTCACGTGATGGCACACGGAAGAAAGATATGATGAACAACCACACAATTATCGATAAAAGAAATATCGACCAGCTTAACCAGGGATAATTATAACTGAGAAAGTAAAACGACGCCAGGTTGATGGCACCGAATAAGATCGCCGTGATCATAATCGTTTTTATACCTTCTCTGTGTATCGTCATGAATTCAATGATTAAAATTCAAAATTAAACAAACCTTCTATTGCATTACCGTAAAAATATCTCAACATACATCCAAACAAATGGTGTGGCAACAAGAAGTGAATCAAACCGGTCTAAAAATCCTCCATGACCCGGCATAATATGGCCGCTGTCTTTAACACCTGCCATGCGTTTAAGTTTGCTCTCCAGAATATCTCCGAATGTTCCGGTAACCGAAGCGATCAGTGAAATCATTAGCCAGTGTACAAAGTATAAATCTCGTAATGTAGGTATATAGCTGCATGCAATAGTAACCACTGTTATGCATAGCACGATGCCGCCAATCGTTCCTTCCCTTGTTTTTTTCGGAGAGATGGAAGTAAGTGGTGTTGTGCCAACAAGCGATCCAACGATATAAGCCATTGTGTCGTTGATCCACATGCATGCAATAATGATAAGTGGCATGAATGGAGTAGACTTATACGGAATAGTGGGAAAAATGAGGAGGTCTGTCATCAGTCCGCAGCTTAATGAAATATAAATGAAGCCCAGCGCCGAATAACCAATATTTTTCAGGGAGATAGTATGAGAAAAAAGAAGCTCGGTTATCGGTAACAAAAAAGCGAACAATAAAGCAAGCCACCATCCGACGGGATGCAGCAAAAAGTCGCCGAAGTGAAAATCATCGTTTGTGAAATAAAGCATGATGCACCATCCGGCGATCATGATGCCATAGCGGTGAAATTCAGATATCGAGCGGTAATCCTTATCGGTCAGCCCTACCAGTTTCTGGTATTCTATCCAGCACCCGTAATGAATAACGGAGAAGAGCATGAAAACAGTCCAGTGATTGATCAGTAAACCTGCGAGCATCACAATAATAAATACTCCTGCAGTAAGCGACCTGGTTTTAAAAGTACTTCTGTTGAGCGCCATCAGAATGAATTAAGCGAAAAATTCGTTGTTTCGGTTCAGCTCATCCTCTTCATATACCTTTTGATAGGTAACCCTGGAGTAGCTTTTAAAAATCCATAAAAGACCAACAATCAGCAAGCCGCTTAATAGCGCCAGGAACACAGGAACCGGTGGATTTTTTTCGATATATGCCGGCGCGTACGAAACTACAATTACCTGCAATGCATTATTTACAAAATGCGCAAGTATGCTGGTCCATAAACTACCACTGTACCAGTAAATGGCACCTAATATTATTCCGAGGAACATTCTTGGCAGAAATCCCTGGAACTGCAGATGCAAAGCAGAAAAAAGGATTGAGGTAATTATTATTCCGGTCCATGCATTTTTAGTTATATGGATCATGATCCTTTGCAATGCTCCACGAAAACACACTTCTTCACAGATAGCAGGGAGCAATGCAATGATAACTACATTCAGAATTACTTCACCCATGTTGCCAGCTTTAAGGAACTGCTGCATCTGCTTTGTAGCTTCCTGCTCCATGTCGCCCATCCATTTTGGAAGTGAAACCAGCTGGTTGATCTCACCCAGCCAGAATACAAATGGGAACGAAACGAGTATCAGAATAATTGCCAGCACATACATTGGTTTGATGGATGCTGGCTTAAATCCCAGGAAATTGGTGGTTTTGCCACTATAAACGATCAATCCGAATATATAAGAGGGCAGAAAAAAAATGAGGACAGAAGAAACCGCCTGGATAACCTTCATTACTGATAATACTTGCGGCTTAGACCAATCGAGTTTACCCATTGCTGTTGCATTCTGAAGGCCCATTGAAAAGGCAATAATGCCCATAATAAGATATCCTATAATAAATCCTCCTCCCAAAAGACCCAAAAAAATGCCAAGATGTGACCATGGAGATTTAACGCGCAGATATCCGATCATACAAGATATAAATGTAAATTTGCAGGATTTTTTTACAAGATACGGATTAGCGTTCAGTGACTGCTTTCCTATGCGTCAAAGGTTGAAAATGATCAAGATAGACAACATACCACTTCCCGAATTTCCATTGCTGCTGGCTCCCATGGAAGATGTTAGCGACCCTCCATTCAGGGCCGTTTGCAAGGATAACGGCGCCGACCTGATGTACACAGAATTTATTTCTTCGGAAGGCCTGATCCGGGATGCGATCAAAAGCCGTAAAAAACTGGACATTTTTGATTATGAACGTCCTGTTGGCATTCAGATATTCGGAGGTGATGAAGAAAGTCTGTCACTAGCTGCTAAAATTGTAGATGTTACAAACCCGGACATTCTCGATATTAACTTTGGTTGCCCGGTTAAAAAAGTTGCCTGTAAAGGCGCCGGCGCCGGCGTTCTGAAAGACCTTGATTTAATGGTAAGACTTACTGAAGCCGTTGTTAAATCGACGAGCCTTCCTGTAACCGTTAAAACAAGACTTGGGTGGGACAATGATTCAAAAAATATTGAAGAAGTTGCTGAAAGGCTTCAGGATGTGGGCATTAAAGCGCTTGCCATTCATGGCCGCACAAGAATGCAAATGTATAAGGGTTCTGCTGATTGGACACTGATCGGAAAAGTGAAAAACAATCCGCGCATTCATATCCCGATATTTGGCAATGGCGACATTGACTCACCGGAGAAAGCATTGGAATATAGAAACAGATATGGAGTAGATGGCATTATGATCGGCAGGGCAGCGATAGGTTATCCATGGATCTTCAACGATATAAAGCATTTTGTAAAAACCGGAGAACATCTGCCTCCACCTACCATCCAACAACGCATAGATGTATGCCGCAAACATCTGCGGAGGTCATATGAATGGAAAGGTCCTGTTGTAGGCATACTTGAAATGCGCCGGCACTATGCGAATTACCTTAAAGGTCTTCCGAATATCAAAGAGTTCAGAAGCAGGCTGGTGGTGATGAAAGAAATCGAAGAGATTGAACAGGTGCTTGATCAGATAGTGAAAGAATATTCAGGCTTCGAATTCCAGAAATCTGTGATCGTTCTCGAAAACTATCACGAGAAATGCGCCGTGTAATTAATTAATTTTATTAATGATTTATTCTAATCTTGGCGTTTCCGCACTTAAAGTGTCACGGATAGGATTTGGATGCATGTCCCTTCCCCCTGATGAAAAAATGGCCATCCCTGTTCTGGATAAGGCAATAGCACTTGACATAAATTATCTCGATACTGCTGATATATATCACGACGGCCTGAATGAAATCATAATAGGTAAAGCAATAAAAGGTAAACGTGATAATGTAATTGTTGCCTCCAAAGCAGGCAATGTGAGAAACCGGAACGGAGGCCTGGACTGGAATCCATCAAAAAAACATATTCTGAAATGTGCAGAAGACAGTCTTAGAAGATTACAGACGGATTACATTGACCTGTACCAGCTTCACGGTGGAACTGTTCATGATAACATCAATGAAAGTGTAGAAGCGTTTGAGCTGCTTAAACAACAGGGAAAGATACGCTATTACGGTATTTCATCTATCCGCCCGAATGTGATAAGGGAATACATTAAAAGATCATCCATAGTAAGTGTAATGACACAATACAGCCTCGCAGACAGGAGACCGGAAGAAGAAACACTCGGCCTGTTACATAAACATAATATCGCTGTGATGATACGCGGATGTGTTGCTCAGGGTTTGCTGATTGGTAAACCTCTTAAACCATACCTGGATTATTCTTCAGAAGAAGTTTCACAAATGGCGAACGCTGTGCTCGGATTATCAGGAACGGATAGAACCCCAACTCAAACAGCTATTAAATATGTACTCCAAAATAAAGCAGTGACATCAGCAGTAGTTGGAATGAGAACATTAGAGCAGGTTGAAGAAGCAGTTGATACTGTCAACGCTCCGGACCTTTCACCATCCGAATTACAATCGTTTAAAAATGTTTTGAAACCCAACGTCTATAAGGAACACCGGTAAACTCTTACTCACCGCAACTTTTAACAATTAACTTTTAACTTCACACCCCATGACCGACGAACATTACATGAAGCTGGCTTTACGTGAAGCGCAGAAAGCGTTTGATGCGGAAGAAGTACCGGTTGGTGCAATAATTGTTCAGGGTGATAGAATTCTCGCGAAGGGATATAATCAGGTCGAGCGGTTGTGCGATCCGACCGCCCACGCAGAGATCCTTGCTTTAACATCAGCATTTAATTTTTTAGGAAGCAAATACCTGCCAGAAGCAACAATGTACATTACTGTTGAGCCTTGCCTTATGTGCGCAGGGGCTATGTATTGGAGTAAAATTGCGCGCATTGTATTTGGTGCCAGTGATGAAAAGAATGGTTATTCTTCAAAAGCAGCATGGCCGTTCCATCCTAAAACAGGATTGACGAAAGGTGTACTTGCTGAAGAATGTGCAATTCTGATGAAAAATTTTTTTAAGGCAAGGAGATAGAGAAGGTTAATTTCAATATCGCTAATTTTATAAAATCGTTTAATCTTAAATATTCAATAGTTATGGCATTTACTTTACCAGCTCTGCCTTATGCGCACGATGCACTTGAGCCCCACATCGATACTACTACTATGCAGATACATCATGGTAAGCACCACCAGGCTTACGTTGACAATCTTAATAAGGCTATAGCAGGAACACCTAATGAAAGTAAAACACTTGAAGAACTTGTAGCATCAGCAGGAAGTATCAGTCCTGCAGTGCGCAACAATGGTGGTGGGCACTGGAATCATACTTTCTTCTGGGAAAGCCTGGCACCAAATGCCGGAGGTACTCCAACAGGAAAACTGGCAGAATTAATCACCTCTACATTCGGATCATTTGATGCTTTCAAGGAAAAGTTTAATAATGCCGGCATGACACGTTTTGGATCCGGATGGGCATGGCTCATTTTAAACAATGATAAGCTCGAAATTTCTTCCACACCCAATCAGGACAACCCTTTAATGGATGTAGCCGAAGTAAAGGGTACGCCACTGCTTGGGGTAGATGTATGGGAGCATGCCTATTATTTAAAATATCAAAATCGCCGGGCAGAATATCTCGGCGTTTTCTGGAACGTGGTAAACTGGAACAAAGTGAATGAACGATTCGGGGAATAAATAACACCGGTCTAATCAATTGAATCCTTTCTGAGAACAATACTTTGCTTTCTCAAAGGATTCAATTTAAAAATCTTTTCCATGGTCATGCATAAACTATTGCTGATTTATTTTATATCATTCTTCCTGTACTCCTGCGGCGGTGGTGGCAGAAAAGTTGTTATCATGGCAAGCGGCACTATCAAAGTCAATGGTAACACAGTTAATCTTCAGCCTGGCACAACACATAATGAAGAAACAATAGTTCCGGATGGTGATAAAATAACCGTTAACTCCCCATCTGGCGATAAAGATTTTGACCTGAAGGAATCAGGATTATATCTTCTGAACCTTAAGAAAGATACTATAGCAGGAAGCTACCAGAAAACAGGCACCGACAATTCGCAGATCGTTATTACACAGGAAAATTTATGGGAGCGGGTTGACAGTCTAACGATGCTGATGAAAGGACAGGGAGTAAGTGAAGCAAAAAGAAACTACAGCATCCCTCCTATGACAATCGCAAAGATCACAAAGAATACTGACGCCCAGATCATCGGCCCTTTCAGAAAAATTCCTGGTTCCTTTGATCCATCAAGGGAACATGAAGTATATAAATTCAACACCAACAAAGAGATCTCTGAGATAATAGAGAAGGTGAAAAAAAATATGGCTAAGTAATTTCTTCATTTCTCATTTGCGGAAAAAATAATACATCCTGGATAGAAGATTGGCTGGTCATCAACATGCAAAGCCGGTCTACACCGAAACCTATGCCGGCTGTTGGAGGCATACCATATTCAAGGGCACGCAGAAAATCATAATCGATATACATAGCTTCTTCATCGCCCCTCTCCATAAGCTTCACCTGTTGTTCAAACCGTTCCCGCTGGTCAATAGGATCATTAAGCTCTGTGTACGCATTGGCCATTTCTTTGCCATTGATCATTAATTCGAAACGCTCTACAAGTCCTTGCTTACTTCTGTGTTTTTTTGTCAGTGGACTCATCTCCACCGGGTAATCAATGATAAATGTCGGCTGGATAAAATTCTTTTCACATTTCGCACTGAAGATTTCATCAATCAGTTTACCATTACCCATTGATTGATCAACATGAATTTTAAGATCGCTGCAAACTTTACGCAGTGCAGCCTCATCCATTCCACTGATGTCGTACCCCGTATATTCCTTTATAGCATCGTGCATCGAAAGCCTTCTGTAAGGCGCCTTGAAATCAATCTCTTTTCCGTCGGCAATAACTTTAGTTGATCCGTTCGTAGCAATGGCAACTGCTTCCAGCATTTGTTCTGTTATTTCCATCATCCATTCATAATCCTTGTACGCCACGTAGAATTCAAGAACTGTGAATTCAGGATTATGTGTTCTGTCCATTCCTTCATTTCGAAAATTTCTGCTGAACTCATATACCCAGTCGAATCCTCCAACAATCAGGCGTTTTAAAAAAAGTTCATTGGCAATCCGCAGGTACAAAGGAATATCCAGCGCATTGTGATGTGTTACAAATGGCCGTGCAATGGCACCGCCCGGAATATTCTGTAAAACAGGCGTATCAACTTCAAGCGCTCCGCGACTATTGAGAAAATCTCTAATCGCGTTCACCATTTTTGTTCGCTTGATAAAAGTTTCTTTCACTTCAGGGTTGATGATCAGGTCGGCATATCGTTGTCTGTATTTAAACTCCGGATCGGTAACTGCGTCAAATGTTTCACCTTCCTTTTCTTTAACAATGGGAAGAGGCTTGAGCGACTTTGAAAGAAATGTAAGTTCAGTTACATGAACAGATAATTCACCGGTACGGGTAGTAAAAACAAATCCTTTTACACCAATGATGTCACCAATATCTGTAAGGTGTTTCCATACCTTATCATAAAGACTCTTGTCATCACCTTTTGCAATATCATCCCTTTTGATATAGAGCTGAATTTTCCCTGCAGCATCCTGCAGAACAGCGAAAGATGCTTTCCCCATATCACGGATACCCATTATGCGTCCTGCAATGGAAATATCTTTGAAGTCCTGGGCATTTGAATCACCCTTATAATGTTCTCTTATATATGCGCTGCTGGAATTAACAGGATAAAGTGAAGCGGGGTATGGATTGATACCCAATTCCTGCAGTTGTTTAAGCTTGTCCCTTCGTATGATCTCCTGGTCAGATAAATGCATTGTTCCTTATTAAGCGGCAAAAATAATTGTTTTCAGACGAGTGTTAATTCAGACATTCTTTTTCAGTTGAAGAATAGAAAAATCACTATCCTCTTTAATAAAAGTATTCGTTAGAATACCCAGCTGATCAACTTCCATCTCAACAACATCACCTTCTTTGATCCATTGCTCCTGGTAATCAGGATCATTAACTTTCCCTGTTCCGTTCAGCTCAAGAAAGCATCCCGTGCCAACCGTTCCACTGCCGATCACGTCACCAGGATACAGATCTGCACCATATGACGCCCGTTCAATAATTTCAGCAAACGTCCAATCCATGTCACCCACGTTTCCATCACTTACCTGTACACCATTTACTCTGCATTGCATGCGCAGATTCCAGTTTTTACCTGTATGTCCTGCCTTTGCAGGAATTTCAAAAGCTTCAAGCTCATCAAGTGTAACCAGGTAAGGACCGGTGGCAGTAGCAAAATCCTTCCCTTTTGCCGGACCGAGGTTAAGGAGCATTTCTTCCATCTGCAATTTTCTTGCGCTTACGTCATTCATGATCATCAAGCCAGCTATATATTCATCTGCTTCCTCTGCTTTTATATTTCTGCCGTGTTTTGAAATGACAATTGCTACTTCAAGTTCAAAATCCAACTTTTCAAAATGGTCGGGCATGCAGGGAACATCACCACCACCCACTATACTATGATGATTGGTAAAATAAAAAATAGGGTACTGGTCGAATTCGGGTATCATAGCTACATTGCGGTTTCTTCTGGCTGCAACAACGTGTTGCCTGAACGCATAGGCATCCCTGCAGGATGCAGGGAAAGGTACGGGAGCCAGAAGATTTACCGATGCGATATCCACTCCATTGTCTGTAAATATTTTCCCTTCACGTATCATCATTTCTCCGCCTTTAGCCATGGAATAAGTATCCTCCCAATACTGGAGAAACATGCTCATATTAGTGGGCAAGTCGGGGTGAAGCGACTCCATATTATATAATCGTCCATCAGATAATAAAGCAAGGTGGTCGTGTCCGTCTTCGAGGTAAGAAACTAGCTTCATGAACAAGCGGAATTTAATTTTTTATAATCCGAAGCGCAAAGGTAACCGGAATTAGCGGCTCAGGAAATCAGTTAGTATGTTGTATTTTTGGTAATCGAAACAGGTGCTTATGAAATTCGATAAGATAAATAACAAGGGGCAGGCCCAGCTATTTAATAACAGCTATCTTGAGATGCTCACCAAAACGCATCCCCTGGTTATTTGGGGTTTGTACTTACCACTGGCCGTTGCTTCATTATATTATTCCGCTTCCACACTCAATGCCGCCTACTGGAAAATTTTAGTCTTATTTCTTGCAGGAATGCTTTGCTGGACCTTATTCGAATACATGATGCACAGGTTCATTTTTCATCATGTTGCTGAGAGCGATAGGGCGAAGAAAGTGATTTATATCATACATGGTAACCATCATCATTATCCGAGAGATAAGGAAAGGTTGTTCATGCCGCCAGTACCCAGCCTTATTCTTGCTTCGGTGATCTTTACTTTACAATACCTGCTTCTCGGAAAACCAGCTTTCATGTTTTTCCCCGGTTTTCTTATAGGATACCTGATGTATGGCACTATGCACTATGCTATCCATGCCTGGAACCCACCATTTAAATGGGCCAAACCTTTATGGAGAAATCATCATCTCCATCATTATAAAGATGAAGGCAAAGGTTATGGTGTAAGCACTACACTATGGGATCATGTTTTTGGAACCATGTTCGATCTGAAAAAAGAAAAAGAAGATAAAGAAAGAGTTAAGGATCTCATGTTCAGATAAGGTTTGCCTCCCTTAACTTTACTCATATGGCGCGGTTCAACCTGAACGATACCATCAATCTTCTATCCAAATTAACATTCAGAAGAACATTAAATGCCGGCAAGGTTCTCACCAGTTTTTACATCAGCAAATGGACAGGCAAACCTGTGCAGTGGGGTAACCCTGTTTCAGTTTCTTTCGAACCTACCACATCATGTAATCTGCGTTGCCCCGAATGCCCAAGCGGCCTCAGATCTTTTACGCGACCCACAGGCATGCTTGAAAATAATTTTTTTAAAAATACCATTGACCAGATCTCCCGTGAACTGGTATACCTCGTTTTTTACTTTCAGGGTGAGCCTTACCTGAATCCGCAGTTCCTGAAAATGGTGGCCTATGCTTCATCAAGAGGAATATATACAGCTACTTCAACAAATGCGCATTACCTCAATGATAATAATGCGCGTCAAACTGTAGAATGTGGTCTCGACAGGCTTATCATTTCTATTGATGGAACAACACAGAACGTTTATCAGCAATATCGCCGTGGTGGCAGCCTGGATAAAGTGATAGAAGGAACAAAAAATATAGTGGCGTGGAAAAAAAAGCTGAAAAGCCGTACTCCATTTATTTTTTTTCAGTTCCTTGTGGTTAAACCGAACGAGCACCAGGTACATGAGATAAAGTTGCTCGCAAAGGAATGCGGTGTTGATGAAGTTAGGTTTAAAACCGCCCAGGTATACGACTATAAAAACGATCCTAACAACCTTATCCCGGTAACGCGTAAGTTCAGCAGGTATATTAAAGAAAAAAATGGCGTTCACCGATTGAAAAACGCACTTTCAAATCATTGCTGGCGACTATGGCATGCAACGGTGATTACATGGGATGGAATGGTGGTTCCGTGCTGCTTTGATAAAGATGCACAGCATAAACTGGGCGACCTTAAAGGAAAACCTTTCAGTGAAATCTGGAAGAATGATAGCTACAAAAAATTCAGAACAAAGGTTCTTCATGGTCGCAGAAACATTGATATATGCGCTAACTGCAGCGAAGGAACGCGCGTTTGGAGTGAATAAAAAACACTGTTACAACAAAATACAAATCTTTTTATGAGCATTGAAAACGATATCCATCAAACGAAGTTCAATAGCGAGTACCACAAGATGAGTGTTAACCTTATTTACACCTACAACTGGGCAATGGAGCGCGCAAAACGTTTTTTTGAAAAAGCTGATCTTACGATGCAGCAGTACAATATTCTCAGGATCCTTCGTGGCGCCGGGAAACCGCTATCTACATTACAAATACGGCAACGTATGCTCGACAAGATGAGCGATACCAGCAGGATCGTTGACAGGCTCCTTAAAAAAGAACTTGTACAAAAGGTGATCTGTAAAAATGACCGCCGTTTGGTAGACGTAACTATTTCCGACAAAGGACTGGCACTTTTACAGAAACTGGATAATCATACCCACGAGCTGGATTCACACCTAACAAGTCTAACAGAAGAAGAAGCACGAATGATTAATCATCTTCTTGATAAACTTCGTAAATCAGTGTGAGTGCACGATTATCTTTGCATCACTGATGGCCGTAAAAAAAACCGACACATTATGGAAACTGCTGATTGTTGGCATCGGACTCAGCATAGCTGTCATGCTGTTTCTTTGGGGCTACGAATCGTGGATGTCGCGCAAGGCGCATTATACCCGATATGACGAATTTGGAATTGATATTCCCACCAACTACTCCGTTCATGGCATTGATGTTTCAAAGTACCAGCGCGTTATCGACTGGCCAAGTGTAAAATCAATGAATGTTGATGATGTTCATATCAGCTTTGCCTTTATCAAAGCAACGGAAGGAATTATAAATGAAGACAAATATTTCAGAAGAAACTGGCAGAAGGCGCGGTCGGTAAATCTTGTACGTGGCGCATATCATTTCTTTCTTGCTACCAAAAGCGGAAAAACACAGGCAGAAAACTTCATCAGTAGTGTGGATATTGAACCGGGCGACCTTCCACCCGTACTGGATATTGAACAAACTTTCGGTGTGCCTTTAGCTAAACTTCAGCAGCGGGTAAAAGAGTGGTTGGTAACTGTTGAGGAATTCTATGGCGTGAGACCTATAATATATACAAATGTTGATTTTTACCACCAATACCTGGAGGAAGAATTCAACGATTACCCTTTGTGGGTGGCGCATTATATCAATAAAGGAAAACCCCGCATATTCCGCCACTGGCATTTCTGGCAGTACAGCGAAACAGGCAGGGTGAATGGTATTTTAAGTAAAGTTGATTTCAATGTATTCAACGGCGATTCCACCGATTTCCAAAAATTACTCGTTAATTAATGCTGGAACTCAGATCTTCAGATTTTTCATATAGTCAGCATCAACCTGAGCGCTCTTCAAAGGAGTGCTGTTTGTGTACTTTTCCTGTTCTACAATATAATATTCAACGCCATTTTCCTTGGCTGTTTTTAAAATCTTTTTGAAATCAAGTCTTCCTGTTCCCAGGTCAACAGAAGCATCAGCTTCAGTTTGAGGAGCAGTCTTGTCCCTGTCCTTTACATGTACGAGCTTCCACCTGCCTTTATATTTTTTTAGCCATGCTTCAGGATCTTCTTCAGGTACTGCTACCCAGTAGATATCCATTTCAAAATCTACTGTTTCAGGATTGGTAGACTGCATCATTACATCCTGTGGGTACTGCCCTTCAAGTTTCTCGAACGAGTAACCATGATTATGATAGCCGAACCTAAGCCCGTTCTTTTTACAGATGTCGCCACATTTATTAAATGTTTCAGAATATTTCTTAAAGTCATCAATTTTTTTCTGTGGACCCAGATAAGGGGCTATTAGATATTTGATGCCTATCTCGCCAGCTTCAGCAGCTTTGCGTTCAAAATCTTTTTTGAAATCACAATGGCTGGAAATCATTACAAGTCCAAGTTGATCGAGATAAGATTTAAATTCTTTGTTACTCATTCCCCACCATAAGCCTTTTGGTCCTTCATATCCTTCTACCTGTTTATATCCCATATCCGCCACCTGCTTTAAAATCGCTTTTGGATCTTTGGGCAGGTCATCTCTCAAAGTATATAGCTGCAATCCGAACTGGCCTAATGCCTGCTCTGCAACCGCGTTATTCGTGGTGTCGGTCGATTTTGCTGAATCGGAACCATTACCATCATTATTTCCGGATGGTGATGAACATCCGATTCCCGCCAATGCAATTCCTGAAGCGACAAGGCCGCTATTTTTCAGAAATAATCTTCTGTTGTAATTCATTATATTGATTTTTAAAAATATAGTACTCTTCTTCCTCCGTCTTTCATCTCCTTTACAACGCCCACGCTTTGTCACCCTTCTTGTATGGAACGCATCCTTCGTATTTGCCTGGAGTTTCAACATATCTTAAAGCCTGTGTGCATCCGGGCTCAGACGTAAAATAGCCCAGCAACGTCAATTCTTTCATCAGCCTGAAATAGTGATCCGGATCATCTTTCTTTCTATTCTTGTTGTATTGTTTTTGTTCATTATCAATCCCAACAAGTAGTTCATGACGCTGTTGTGGCGTGATCGACATGAATGCTTTATCAAATTTCTCTTCAGCTGCATGATTGATCTTATCCATGCCATCCCTGAAAGTTTTCTGATCCTTTTCTTCATAACAATCCCTCACCATAACCGTCATGAAAGCACCTACTTTTGCTGCTTTAGCGCCTGGTGTATCAGTAGCAGGAATAATGGTTTCTGCTATTTCATCGAGGTAAGCCACATCATCCGGAGTAAACTCCATGCCGGAAGAAGCTTTTTTATCAGCAGGTTTACATCCTTCAAGGAAAATATTTGCTCCAACAACAGTTCCGCCCAGTATAAGTGCAACCCGCGACAACGCATCACGTCTGTTCATAATATTATTTTTTAAAGATTACCCTTTTTTAATTCTTTTACTGCATAGTCCGCTGCCCTGGCCGTCATCGCCATATATGTAAGTGATGGATTCTGACAACCCGCAGATACCATGAATGAACCATCCGTAACAAAAACATTCTTTGCATCCCATATCTGATTATACGAATTCAACACGGATGTTTTAGGATCCTTACCCATACGTGCTGTACCCATTTCATGAATTCCCATTCCCATTGCATAGTCGTTATCGAAGCCATAAACGCTTTTCAGTCCGGCAGCCTCCAGCATTTCCTTTGCATCATCAATCATCGCCTTGCGCATTTTCTTTTCATTGTCTTTGATCTCACAATCGAATCGCAGCACTGGCAGTCCCCATTTGTCTTTTTTATCCTTGTCGAGTGTTATTTTATTTTCATGATATGAAAGTATTTCACCAAATGCAGTAATCCCCATAGTCCATGGGCCTGGTTCAGAGAGTTCATTTTTAAGATCCGCTCCTATATTAAGTTCAGCAACATTGCGTTTCCAGTTTTCACGGCTCGCTGATCCCTGGTAACCGAAGCCTCTGATAAAATCTCTCTTTTTCGTGTCTTCCGGAACGTTCTGGAACCTTGGAATATAAATTCCGTTGGGCCTTCTTCCGAAAAAATATTTATCATCGAAACCTTCTGCTATACCTCCTGCTCCGCAACGAAAATGATGGTCCATAACATTATGGCCAAGTTCTCCGCTGCTGCTTCCGAGACCACCATCCCAAACATCAGTAGCAGAGTTGAACAATACCCACGCAGAGTTCATGGCAGATGCACATAGAAAAACCACCTTTGCTTTGTATTCATATGTTTGATTTGTTTCCGAATCAAGAACTTGTACACCGGTTGCTTTTTTAGTATTCTTATCGTACAGAACTTTTGTAACTATAGAAAAAGGGCGCAGTGTAAGATTTCCTGTTTTCATTGCAGCGGGCAATGTGCTCGATTGCGTACTGAAATATGCGCCGAAAGGACAGCCGAGCCAGCATTTATTGCGGTACTGGCATTGTGTTCTACCATTGTGTGCAACAGTTATATTTGCTGTTCTGCCAATGGTCATTAATATAGAACCATTAAAATGCTGTTTGATACGCGCGGCCACATCTTTTTCCACACAATTCATTTCCATCGGTGGCAGAAAATGACCATCTGGCAATTGCGGAAGTCCGTCTTTATTACCACTGATTCCTGCAAATTTTTCTGCATAAGTATACCATGGCTCAACATCCTTGTAGCGGATGGGCCAGTCTATTGCAATTCCATCCTTGGCATTGGCAGAAAAATCAAGATCGCTAAGACGGTAACTCTGCCGGCCCCACATCAGTGAACGCCCACCTACATGATACCCGCGATACCAGTCGAAGCGTTTAGCTTCTGTGTATGGACAATCTTTATCTTTTACCCAGTAATTCAGGTTGATCTCATTAAGAGGATAATCTCTTTTTAATACAGGATATTCTTCTATCATTTTCTGTGTACGCCCACCACGGTGCGGAAATTCCCAGGGTCCTTTAGTCGCGTTCACATAATCTTTAACATGTTCTATATTTTCACCACGCTCGAGCATAATAACTTTTAAACCTTTCTCTGTAAGCTCTTTTGCTGCCCAGCCGCCGCTGATTCCGGAACCCACTACAATTGCGTCATAAACATTATCGGCCATATGAAGTCTTTAGGTTTTTGTTTTTTGGCAAAAGGCAAAACGCAATATTACCTTTTACGCTATGCGCTTTGCCTGCACTACACATCGCAAATCCTTACGCCCTGTGCAAGGGCCGCAAGCTGCTGGTCTTTTTCTTTTTTTGTAGGAATAAATTCCTGCGCAACGAATCCTTTGAAACCGGTATCAATAATAGCTTTCATGATAGCAGGATAATGTAATTCCTGCGATTCATCGATCTCATGTCTGCCGGGTACGCCTCCGGTGTGGTAATGCGCGAAATATTTGTGGTTTTCTTTGATGGTCCTGATAACATCACCTTCATCTATCTGCATATGATAGATGTCATACAACAATGAAAAATGGTTAGATCCAACCCTTTTCACCAGTTCAACACCCCAAGCAGATTTATCACACTGATAGTCTTTATGGTCAATTTTGCTGTTAAGCAATTCCATCACCACCATTACATCATTTTTTTCTGCGACAGGCAAAATCCGTTTTAATCCTTCAACACAATTGTTAAGCCCGGTTTCATCATCTTTGCCGCGCCTGCTGCCACTGAAACAAATTACCTGTTTGTATCCCGCCTTTTTCATCTCAGGGATATATTCAGTGTAGTTCTTAACCAGTGTATCGTGAAATTGCTTGTCGTTGAAGCCATCCACAAGATTAATTTCAGCGCCATTACACATCGACGAATACAGATCATATTTTTTCAGTGTAGGCCAATCTTTAGGACCAACAAGATCAATTCCTTTCAATCCGATTTTTTTTGCTGCCGCACAAAATTCTTCAATCGGTATGTCATTATAGCACCACCTGCAAGCGGAATGGTTGATATTTCCTTTCAAGTCAGTGGATGTTTTTTTGTCGGAGCAAGTGAAAGAATTGAGAAGGGGGGTCGCAGATATAGCTGCAGCACCCCCCATCAAATTTTTTAACATATTACGGCGTGTCTCATTCATATATCCCAACCCGTTTTTTAGAAAAAGAAAATTACGAAATATATTAATCCCCCTGCCGTATTGTGAACAGGAATGAATTTTAAACATTAGCTGGTGTAAGCACCTGCAGTCTTCTGCGCCCGCGCATGTAAATTACAAGACCGGAAAATGCAACAACGAGTATAATTGGTATAACCAGAGTAGTGTTAAGTATTTCCGGACCTGCCGCGGCCTGTGCATCCACCAGGGCTGTAGCCTCACTTGTTCCCGGAGCTGCGCCCGCATAATCTTTCAGATTCGCACCGGCCGGAAGCTTTTCAGCTACAATCCGGTCATAGAACCCCCCCATTAACATCATATAAATAGATACAGAAAACATTCCTACTCCACCCATAAGGTTGATGCCGATGGCGCCTGTTTTAGGAATATTTTCAGAAACAAATCCCAGCATAGTAGGCCAGAAATAACAAACACCCAATCCAAAAATAATGGATGCCACATACAGCATGTTTCCGCTGGTATGTCCCAGTAAATAAATACCGGTTGCTGCGAGCACTGCAGACATGAGCAATACACCCTGTGGCGCAAGCCTGTGCACAACAGGACCTGCAAAAGCACGTCCTATAACCATTACTCCGGTTGTGAGTGTGAGCAGTAAAATTGGTTCACTGGTTACATTTTTCAATAACACAGGAATCCATTGCTGCGTGTATAATTCGGTGATTGCCGTACCGAACATGCAGAGGATCATAAACAGAAATAAAGGAGTAAGCAGCGCCTGGTACATTTGTCGTGTGGAAACACCGGCTGCAACACGTTCAGTAGGCGGAAATTGCAACCCCCAGAACAGCATACCATAAATCAGCGTGGGGATGATCATGGTGGCCACTTCAACC
>DATLDR010000242.1:0-3093 GCA_035525775.1 Flavitalea sp. | reverse complement strand
GTACCGTTAATATAAGCTGATCCTGCCATTCCTAATTTTACCGGAATATCAACAGCAACTACATTTCCAGTACCTGGATCAATTTTAAGATTTTGACCTGTATTGGAAATTACGGTGAATCTGTCTGTCATTTGATTGTAGTCAAAACCAACTGCATCACCTGAAATTGATGGATTAAAAGGAGTTGACGAAATTAATTTAGATGCACCAGTAGCGTCTATCACATACATAGCACCCATGTTAGTGATAGCATACAATGATTTATCTATTGTACGCATATCAATAGCCATCACGTTTTCTTCAGGGCGTAAACCACTGATTTTTGTAGAGCTTATTAATGTTGGTGGTGTTGTCGAACGATATTTCATAAGATCGTTTGTTGGACTTACACCCCAAAAATCAAGAGCTGGATAAGAAGCGACAGTTGTATTGCTGTATGCACCTGTGCCTCCTCTTTCCTGAATAGCATTTGGATTTGCTATTTCTTCTTGTTGACATGCTACGAAGAATAGAAGTCCTATAACAAATGCCATAAATTGTCCGAATAATTTAAAATTTTTCATATTTAGAAGCTTAGTTTGGTTACAAAATTAATACCGTTCGTGACGGAATTATTCTTTAAAGGGTAAGACTAAGTTCAGAGTGAGTAAAAAACTCGGGGAAGGAGTTTCTGAAAAAATTTCAAACGAAATTGTTGTCTGAAATTAATAACTGTTCAACGTGATGTATTAGTAAAGGTTTGAGATGATTAGTATTTTAACATCGAATAAAAGTTAAATAATCATATAGTGCATAACTATATAAATGATTGAAAGAATTGTATTAACGGTATCAAAAGTTGAAAATTGGATTGACAGTAAACTCATGGTTTTACCTGAAATTTAAAAATTATTTTCTCAGGGTAAAAACGAAAAGGCCCATTGCTATTAACAATGAGCCTTTGACAAATTTATTTTCCCAGGTTCTATACCAGGAAAATCAGGTTGGTTCTATTCTTCTACAACTTCAAACTGAACAGTTGTATGTACTTCCGGATGAAAATTAATATTTGCAGTATAACTTCCAAGAGTTTTCACTTCTTCAGCTAATTCAATTTTCTTTCGGATGACTTCGATGCCCATTTGATCTTTCAGGGCCTGCATGATCTGCACACTTGTAACGCTACCAAATATTTTTCCAGTGGTACCGGCCTTTGCGCCAATTCTCAATGTTTGACCTTCGAGTTTTGCAGCAAGAGCTTTAAATTCGGTAATGCGATCTGCTTCATGAGCAGCTGCTTCAACGCGGAGTTTTTCAAGCTTAGCTCTGTTGGTAGCATTAGCAACAAGTGCCAATTTTGAAGGAATAAGAAAATTCCTTGCATAGCCAGGTTTTACATTCACTAATTCGTGACGCTCACCTAATGTATCGATATCTTTTAATAAAATTATTTCCATGATGAATGACGATTGATTAGATGATTATTTCAATAAGTCTGTAACGAATGGGAGCATACCGAGATGACGGGCTCTTTTAATTGCTTCAGACACTTTCCTTTGGTATTTCAATGAATTACCTGTTATACGCCTTGGAAGGATCTTTCCCTGTTCATTTAAAAACTGGGCTAAAAAATCCGGGTCCTTATAATCTATATGACGAATGCCGAATTTTATAAAACGGCAATATTTTTTACGTTGCTTACCAATGTTAGGGTTGCTAAGAAACTTAATATCTTCCTGTGATGCCATGATCTTTTTTAATTACATGTTTGATTAAATAGACACTATTCTTCGTCTACGATGATTTCGGTTTCTTCTATTTCCGGAATCTTGACGGCTATTGGAGCTACCAGTTCAGGTTGTTTTGTCTTCCTTCTTTGGCGTTGAGTTTTGCGGATGAGTCCATTGCGTTTGTCCTCATTGTACTTCACTCCGAATTTATCGAGCGCAATTGAAAGGAAACGCATGATCCTTTCATCACGTCGCATCGCAAGTTCGATAGGAGCTATGGCTTCTCCGTTTTCTGCACTAAACTCTATACTGTAATAGATGCCTGAGTTGCGCTTATTGATTGGGTAAGCGAGTTGCTTGAGGCCGATATCGTCAACATGAACGATGGTGCAACCCAGTTTTTTTACTTGATCCTCATAAGTTTGTCGCACGACCTGAATTTCTTCATGTGACAAAACGGGATCGACAATGAATGTTAATTCATAATGCCGCATGGCGTTTTTTGCTTGGTTTGTAGCCTGCACACTCCCGAGGGCTGCAAGCGCGATTAGCTAAATAATTATGTCAAAAGGGGCGGCAAAGATAACAAAAGCCCCGAAAAAAGATACTTATCTCCCGAATTTCTACCTGTAAGCCAACGAAAGAATCATCTGACGCTCGCCAATGGCATGGTCCGGTCAATATCCCCCGCAAGGATTGGGGATTGAAGATTACCCGAATATGTCCTCACATTAGTATATACATAATTATAAAGCTCCTCCAAGTTGACCAGCTTATCCCCATTAGTATCAGCTTTGCCTGTCAAACCCAAAACCAGGTAATGGCTAAAAATACCCTGTCTCAAACCCTGAGATTCCAATGAGTACTCCTCCGATTTGCTTGACAGAAGGAAGGCTGTTCCTCCCCCGCTTTCGGATAGCTTTTTATAAAAATTGTCAACCGACTCAAAAAGAGGTGTTTTTGCAGCCAATAACGATCCTGAATAACAGGCATCTGCAATAACCAACTTCTGCCGTGCTTCACATAAGCTCAGCCGGGATTTAATCTCCTCATACTCCACCCTGTTCTGATAACCATCGCTGTCAGTGGGAACATAAAATCCCTGGAGACCATGACCAGCCAAATAAACAAGGACCATATCCTCAGGACCGGCCATCGCAGTGATTTCATCCAGGCTCTTGTAAATATTACCTGCTATTGCGCTCTCATCAATGAGTATCCTAATGTGATCATCCGGGACAGCTCCACCTTCAGGACTCCTCAGAAAGGCATATATCCTATAGGCATCATCATCCGTGTATTTTAATGATTCGAAATGTTCATACCTGGAAGCACCCACTATGAGGGCATAGATGTTGGTGCCTTCTGCATATGACTGCTTGGT
>DATLDR010000238.1:0-17939 GCA_035525775.1 Flavitalea sp. | reverse complement strand
CGCAAGAAGCTTCAGTTAAAATAATTTTCTCCCTAATTAGTTTACAACTGTCCCGTATTTTTGACCCTATACATTAACATGAAAACGTTTTCTTTACTGTTGCTGATTGGAATAATTTTACTATCCTGTAAAAAAGAAAATAACGGCTATAATGCAAATTTCCGCGGCTTGCTTGGTCTTGAATTCGACAATGTTGCGGGCAGTGAAGACCTGAAGCTGATAACAGGAACTTATACCAATGCCTCCGGAGAAACCTTTAGTGTACGCAACCTTCAATATTTTATCAGTAATATAAGCCTTGTTAAAACAGATGGGACCGAATACATTGTTCCGCAGGACAGCAGTTATTTTATGATCAACGAAAGCGCGTCAGTAAACGCAATGCCTGTTTTGAAAATACCTGAAGGTGAATATAAAGAGCTGAGGTTTATTGTGGGTGTTGACAGCCTGCGGAACACCATGGATATTTCTAAAAGAACCGGAGTACTGGCTCCTACCCTGAATAATTATTTTAATGAGAATAACGGTTATATTTTCTTCAATATGGAAGGAACTTCACCTCAGGCACCCGGTGGTACATATAAATTTCACATTGGAGGCTATGGCGGAAAAACATCGGCCACTATTAATAATATCAAAAAGATCAGCATCGACCTTTCGGCACGCGGAATGGTGAAAATACGGGAAGGCAATGAATCTGTGATCCATATGCTGGTAGATGTTACCAGGGTTTTCACCGGTACTACGAATGTGAGTCTCGCCACAAACAATATAGTTGAGTTCCACCCTTTCAGCGTGAATATAGCCAACAACTATGCGCTGATGTATACACACGACCACACACACAATTAATACCTTATCTTCGCTCAACTTTTTTCATGAATGACGGTTCTTATTAAACAAGCCCGGATCATTGATCCTTCATCTCCATACAATGAAACAAGGCAGGATATCCTGATAGAGTCGGGCATCATTAAAAATATCGGCAACGAGCTTAATAGCAGCGAAGGTGAAACCTTTTATGCTGATGATTTGCATGTTTCGCCTGGATGGGTGGATATATTCGCTAATTTCTCTGACCCTGGTTACGAATTTCGTGAAACACTTGAAAGTGGTTCAAGAGCGGCTGCAGCGGGAGGATTTACAGATGTTTTTCTTGTTCCGAATACAAAACCTGTGACCGACAATAAATCACAGGTTGAATATTTGAACCGTAAATCAGGTTCGCTTGCCGTTAACATCCACCCTATCGGCGCTATTTCGAAAAATACAGAAGGCAAAGACCTGGCAGAGATGTACGACATGCGCAATAGCGGCGCCATCGCCTTCAGTGATGGCATTAACCCGGTTCAATCAGCAGGACTGCTGCTTAAAGCACTGCAATATGTGAAAGCGTTTGATGGTGTTGTAATCCAGATTCCGGACGACAAAAGTGTGGGTGCAAACGGATTGGTTCATGAAGGAATTGTTTCTACGAGACTTGGGCTTGCAGGTAAGCCGATGATGGCAGAAGAACTGCTGGTAGCGCGCGATATCAAGCTGGCCAGGTACACCGAATCGAAACTTCATTTTACAGGAGTTACCTCGCCACGTTCAATTGATTATATAAAAAGAGCAAAAGATGCAGGTTTGCCTGTAACCTGTTCTGTAACGCCTTATCACCTGTTCTTTACTGATGAGGATTTGAAAGATTACGACACTAACCTTAAGGTGTATCCGCCGTTACGGTCTGCTGCAGAACAAAGTGTTCTATTAAATGCAGTAACCGATGGAACGATCGACTGCATTGCGACCCACCATATGCCACATGATTATGACAGCAAGGTGCTTGAATTCGAATATGCAAAAAACGGAATGACGGGCCTCGAAACATGTTATGCGGTACTGAAAACAATATTGCCGGCAGTAAGTGAAAAACAATGGGTTGATTTGTTGAGCCTTAATGCAAGAAAAATATTTGGTCTTGAACACTTGTCAATAAATAAAAATGAAAAGGCCACGCTAACATTGTTTTCTCCGGGTGGCAAAACTAAGATCGCATCCCACGAATTTTACTCCAGGTCTGTAAACACGCCATTCGCAGGAAAGGAATTGAGTGGAAGTGTTTTGGGAACCATACAGAACAATAAACTTTTTATTAGAAATAAAAACAAATAATATGGAAACCGCTGAATCCAGGTCACGGGTCGGATTTAATTATGGCCTTATTGCAGGGTTGGTAATCACTGTGATCACATTGCTCCAATATCTCGGTGGCCTCGACATGTACTTAAGCCCCGTGGGATATGTAAGCTATCTGGTAATTATTACAATGGCCGTGCTGGCTGCTCTTAAGGTGAGGAAAAGCAACGAAGGTTTCCTTGAATTTTCACAGGCATTGAAAGTAACTTTCACTGTGTTCGCCATAGCCCTGCTGATACAAACGTTATTTACTTATGTATTGTTGAACTTCATCGATGTTTCATTTAAGGAAGCGGTGTCGCAGGAGGTGTTGAATAAAACTGAACAGATGATGAAAAAATTCGGCGCTTCAGACAGCCAGATTGATTCAGCGCTTGAATCTGAAAGAAACAAGGACCAGTTTGGTTTCAGCAGGGTTTTGCTGGGATATGCGCTAAGCTGTATTGTTGCGTTCATATTTTGCCTGTTAATTTCGCTGATCGTCAAAAAAAGCAAACCAGCTTTTCACAACATTTAATTAAAATACATGGATGTATCAATAGTGGTGCCTTTGTATAATGAAGAAGAATCATTGCCGGAACTTTGTGCCTGGATCACAAAAGTTGTGGTAGAGAATGGCTACACTTATGAGATAGTTCTTATTGATGATGGCAGCACGGACAGCTCGTGGCAAGTAATTGAAAAGCTTTCGTTAGCTAATGCACACATAAAAGGAATTAAATTTCAGCGCAACTATGGTAAATCAGCGGCGTTGAATGAAGGATTTAAAGTTGTTACAGGAGAAGTAGTGATAACGATGGATGCTGATCTTCAGGATAGTCCTGATGAAATCCCCTCATTACGCGGCATGATCATAAAAGACAATTATGACCTTATCAGCGGGTGGAAGAAAAAAAGGCACGACCCTGTCAGTAAAACCATTCCTTCAAAATTTTTCAACTGGATAACAACTAAAACCACGGGCATTAAACTGCATGATTTCAACTGCGGTCTTAAAGCTTACAGGTTGAAGGTGGTAAAAAATATTGAAGTATATGGAGAAATGCACCGTTATATTCCTGTTATCGCAAAGTGGTCAGGATTTAAGAAAATAGGTGAAAAAGTGGTGGAGCACCGTGCAAGAAAGTATGGCACTTCTAAGTTTGGCATTGAAAGATTTATCAAAGGTTTTCTTGATCTCGCTTCAATATTATTTGTAGGTAAGTTCGGAAAAAGGCCCATGCATTTTTTTGGAAGCTGGGGCACCGTGTCGTTTATATTTGGTTTGACTGTATTTCTTTATCTGACGATTTCTAAATTTTTCTTCGACAGGTCGGGCCTCACACAACGTCCGCTGTTTTTCTTTGCAATTCTTGCGATGATTATTGGTACCCAACTCTTTCTTACAGGTTTTATTGCCGAGCTCATCACCCGTAACTCACCGGGAAGAAATTCGTACCTGGTAGAAAAGAAAATGCGCTGTTGAAAAAAGTGATTATTATAGGACCTGCCTGGCCACTGCGGGGAGGACTCGCCACTTTCGACCAGCGGCTTGCAAAACAATTTATTGATGAAGCGATGGATTGTTCCATCTATTCGTTTTCATTACAATACCCTTCTTTTTTATTCCCTGGCACCACTCAATATTCTGCAGAACCGGCTCCTGATCATTTGAAGATTCACAACGCCATCAATTCTGTTAATCCTGTTAATTGGATCACTGTTGGAAACAAACTCAAAAAACTCAAACCAGACATTATTGTGGTAAGATACTGGCTGCCGTTTATGGGACCTGCACTCGGCACCATATTGAAAAGGGTGAGAAAAAACAGGCTCACCAGGATCATTGCTGTAACAGACAATGTTATTCCCCACGAAAAGCGTCCGTTCGATCATGCATTCACAAAATATTTTCTATCATCATGCGACGCCTTCATTACGATGAGTGAAAAGGTAATGAACGACCTCCGTACATTTGAAAAAAACAAGCCGGCATTGCAGGTGCTGCATCCCCTGTATGATAATTTCGGCGCACCTGTATCGAAAAATGAAGCTCGGAAAAAACTTAAATTAAGCGAGCATCACAACATCATTCTTTTTTTTGGTTTTATCAGGAAGTATAAAGGCCTTGATATCCTCTTGAACGCCATGAATAAGATCAAACAGGAAAACAAAAATATCAGATTGCTGGTGGCAGGTGAGTTTTATGAAGACGCGCAACCGTACCATGATCTCATCAATCAGTATGGATTACAGGATGTAGTGATCATGCATACTGTGTTTATTCCTGACGGTGAAGTAAAATATTATCTATGCGCCGCTGATGCTGTTGTACAACCATACAGGAATGCAACACAAAGCGGGGTAACACCACTTGCTTACCATTTTGAAAAGCCTATGATCGTGACGAATGTAGGAAGCCTGCCGTCGCTTGTGCCGGATGGCAAGGTAGGATTGGTTGCAGAGCCTGAACCTGACTCAATTGCAGCAGCGGTTATGCGTTACTTTGAATTAGGCGAAAATTATTTTATTCCTCATCTTCGCAGCGAAAAACAAAAATATTCGTGGAAGAAAGTAACTGAAGCGATAATAAAACTTGCAAATGATATACAGAAGTAAGGCTCCATTGCGGATAGGTTTGGCAGGCGGCGGCACAGACGTTAGTCCATACTGCGATCTCTATGGCGGTGCTATCTTAAATGCAACTGTATCCTTATATGCCTACGCGAATATTGAACCGATTGATGAAAACGCTATTATACTGAATGCGGTCGACAGGAAAGAAGAAGAAAGATTTGAATGGACAGACAAACTTCCTGTAAACGGAAAACTGGATCTGCTTAAAGGTGTGTACAACAGCATCCAATACAAATACGGTGTACCACTTTCAGGTTTCAGGTTGTCAACGTCTGTCGATGCACCGGCAGGTTCAGGACTGGGTACTTCTTCTACTCTTGTGGTTGCGGTGATCGGCGCATTTGCAGAGATGCTGAGGTTGCCGCTTGGAGAATATGACATTGCGCATCTGGCCTACCAAATTGAAAGGAATGAATTAAACATGGCAGGTGGAAGGCAGGACCAGTATGCGGCGACATTTGGCGGTGTAAATTTCATGGAATTTTTCGCTGACGACAAAGTGATCGTAAATCCTTTGCGCATCAAGCAGCAGTATCTATTTGAACTTGAAAACAATTTACTATTATATTATACAAGTACCAGCAGGGAGTCGGCAAAGATCATTGAAAAGCAAAAGCTCAATGTAAAGGAGAAAAAAGATAGATCGATTGAAGCCATGCACCAGTTAAAACAGCAGGCGCAGATGATGAAAGAAGCATTGCTGAAAGGCAGGGTTCATGAAATTGGAGAAATACTTGATTTTGGGTTCAGACAGAAAAAAGAGATGGCCGAAGGGATATCCAATACATTAATGGAAGACATTTATAACACAGCTAAAAATGCAGGTGCTTCCGGTGGAAAAATTTCTGGTGCAGGTGGCGGTGGTTTTATGATCTTTTACTGCCCGGGCAACACCAAATATGCGGTGATGGAATCTCTGGGATCTTTCGGAGGTTATTGTAAAAACTACCAATTTGTTGATCATGGGCTGACCACGTGGACGATTTAAAAATATTATTATGCTGGAAAAAATAAGAGATATCATTTCATCTTCCATTGCGGTTAAGCAAAGTATTCTTGCTGATAGCAACATGCTGTCAACCGCTGAGACCATAGCAAATGATATGGTGAAATGCTTAAAAGCCAGCGGCCGCATCTACTTCTGTGGCAACGGCGGCAGCGCTGCTGATGCTCAGCACCTGGCGGCAGAATTTTCAGGAAGATTTTATACAGACAGGAAAGCATTACCGGCAGAGGCTCTTCATTGCAACACGTCTTACCTCACAGCAGTAGCAAATGATTACAGTTATGAAGTTGTGTATGCAAGGCTGATCGACGGAATCGCGAATGAAGGTGATATAGTTGTTGGACTCTCTACATCAGGCAATTCAGGAAACATTGTGAAAGCATTCGAAACAGCCCGCAGTAAGAAAGTAATCACCGTTGGTTTGACTGGCAAGGATGGAGGTAAAATGAAAGCGCTTTCCGATTACCTGCTGAATGTGCCTTCATCTGATACGCCAAGGATACAGGAATCTCATATTATGCTAGGGCACATTATCTGCCAGTTAGTTGAAGAGCTCTATTTTAACTCATGATAAATGAAGCAATAATTCTGGCCGGTGGACTTGGAACGCGACTGCGTTCTGCAGTACCCGATCTTCCAAAAAGCATGGCTCCTGTTGCAGGCAAACCTTTCATCAGTTATGTAATAAAATATTACCAGCGGCAGGGAATTGAAAAGTTTATTTTTTCTCTCGGATACAAACATGAACTGATAGAACAATTCTTACATAAGGAATTCAATACGTTATCATATTCAGTAATAGTAGAACCAGAGCCTATCGGAACAGGTGGCGCGATTTACCAGGGATGCCTAAATGCCACTACATACCAGGTTCTCATTTTAAATGGCGACACGTTCTTCGAAACAGATATACGGTCACTATCATTATTCCATGAAAAAAATAACGCTGATTGTACTTTATGCCTCAAAGAAATGACCAACACAGACCGGTACGGTGTTGTGGAGATGAGCGATGATGGCAGAATAATTTCATTTAAAGAAAAGAACTTCTATGAACGGTCAGTCATAAATGGCGGTGTCTATGCGCTGAATGTTTCTTCATTAATAAATGAAAAAATGCCGCAAAAATTTTCTTTCGAAAAAGATTTCTTTGAAAAATATTACATGCATAAGAAAATTTACGGGTTGAAGCAGAACGGATACTTCATAGATATAGGTATACCCGATGATTTTGAAAGAGCCCAGACTGATTTTAAATACATGTGAAATGCTTGACCTCACAAAAATAAATAAGGAATGGAGTCTTTTCCTTGACAGGGATGGCGTAATCAATCGCGATAAAACTCCGTATACTTTAAATGCGGGTGAGTTTGAGTTTTATAAGGGAGTACCTGAAGCTATAAAAAAATTCAGCAGCATCTTCGGCCATATTTTCGTTGTTACCAACCAGCGTGGAGTTGGTAAAAAAATGATGACTGAAAATGATCTTAAGGAAATTCATGAGCTGATGACTTCAACAATTATAAAAGCAGGCGGCAGGATAGATAAAATTTATTACTGCACCTCAACTGATGATGCTCATCCCGACAGGAAACCAAACCACGGCATGGCGCTCAGGGCAATAAAAGAACATCCTGCTGTGAAAAAACATTATTCTATCATGGTGGGAAACAATATGAGCGACATGCAATTCGGCAAATCAGCAGGTTTATTTACAGTTTTGCTTACTACTACAGGAACGAAGGTTTCACTACCCCATTCGCTTGTTGATCTTCAATATCCTTCACTTTCTGAATTTGCAGAAGCACTCGTTATCTGAATCCACCTACAGCCTCCGCATTAAGAAACTCTATGTATTGCTTAAAGTTTAACACATCCTGCTTGATAATTTTTTTAAACATTGGATTGATGAGCCTTGCCACACCCGCACCGATGTTTCCGGCAGGAGGTCTGTATATAATGGTTACCCTTATTTCGGTGCCCTGGTGACCAAGTGCATCCCTGAATTCCACTTTACCTGCATTATTTACTGTAGAACCCGGAAGTGACCGCCATGACAGCAAGGTTCCCGGTTCATCTTTTACAATTTCTGCATCCCAGCTAATAGATAAGGGGCTTGCCTCGGGAATTTTAGCTTCCCAATGGGAGCGCGTATTGCTTATTTCTGTAACATTTGAAAGATGCTTCATGAACCTTGGAAGTGTGCCGAGATTTCTCCATGCGGCATACACTTCGTTTCGTGGTCTGTTGACAACGAAAGTCGTCCTTACATTCACTGAAGTTGTTTTGGTTCCATCTACCTTTATGGCACTGTAAACGGGGCAATTGCCGGCTGCTCCGCGAATCATCATCCCGGCACCTAATCCCGTTCTGAGTATTGACCTGAGAGGAGTCTTCTTAAAATTCCTGATGGCACTGTATACCAGCAACGCGCCAATACCTATTGATAACCCCCTTTCAAAGTTACTTACGTTCTGAAGGGGTTGATCTCCGGGCTGACTGTTCTCATAGCTGTATTGATCGCCGGAACCTTCCGGAGCACCTTTGTATGCTCCTTCATTCAGGTTGCTGGTGTTAGTCTGGAATTGATTGTTCTCCATATTGATTTTTTTCAGAAGGTATGCTAAAATCCTGCTCGCCTTTTATTTCACATTTCAGATCATTTTAAAATATATTAAGAAATTGTGAAACAACCGATTATAACAATTTTATTTTATTATAGTTTTTTAGATTTGTAGAAATGAAACGAGACCTTTATTTGTTGAGTATTAATATACACAGTATATAAAATGACTTGCACCAGCCGTACAACTATAGCTTTTTTGATATTTTGTTTCATATTGTCGTCACTGAATGCTCAGAAAATTTCGAAAGGCGATCTTAGAGAGCTGAAGAAAAAAGAGGATACCCTGAAGCTATACTCTGATAAGATGATCAACGCCTACGAAGCAACCGACAGGTTTCGTGCAGATAGTAATTTTGTCCGCAGCTTTGTCAGAAGCCTTAAAGTAAAAAACTCGTTTTATTATTCGTTTGATTCACTCCGTACGGTGTCGCATATGTATGCTCCCGACAGCAGCTTTCGCATTTTTACCTGGCAGCTGAAGAAAGATGAATATGTATACTTGCAGAAAGGCGCTATTCAAATGAACACTCCTGAAGGAGAACTTAAGCTTTACCCACTATTCGACTTTTCCATGTACACAGGTAAACCTGTCGATTCTGTACGTACTAAAGATAATTGGATTGGTGCCATCTATTACAGGATGATCATGAAAGAATATAAAGGGAAAAAATTCTATACGCTTTTAGGTTTTGATGATTATACAGTCAGCAGTAATAAAAAATGGATGGAGGTATTAACCTTTAACGACCGGAATCAACCGGTTTTCGGCGGCCCCTTCATTTCATTTAAGGAAGACACTGCAAGAAAACCCGTGCAATCAAGATTCAGCATGGAATATAAAAAAGAAGCAAACACCTTGCTTAATTATGACGCTGACCTGGATATGATAATTTACGATCACCTTATCTCAGAGACTGAAGAGCCCGAAAAGAAGAATACTTATATTCCTGATGGTTCTTACGAAGGATTCAGATGGAAAGACGGACAGTGGGTGCACGTTGACAGGGTGTTTGACTTCAAACTACAGGACGGTCAATTTCCTACTGATGATAAACTAAGAGATGACCAGGGAAACATTGATGAAAAGAAATTAGAAGAAGCTTCTCAAAAAAATATTGAAAAGGCGAATAAGAAATGACGCGATCGTGGGTCATTCTGATCGCTGTACTGGTAAGAGACGGATCTGTGTATAAACGTCTAATCATCCAATTTCAGCACTGCTAAAAATGCCTCCTGTGGAACTTCTACATTACCGATCTGCCGCATACGTTTCTTTCCTTCTTTTTGCTTTTCAAGCAATTTGCGTTTACGGCTGATGTCACCTCCATAACATTTCGCGGTAACATCTTTACGCATGGCAGAAATGGTTTCTCGTGCAATCACCTTGGCCCCTACTGCTGCCTGGATGGCTATCTGGAACTGCTGGCGTGGTAATAATTCTTTAAGCTTCTCGCATAGTTTTCTTCCGAAATCCTGTGCACGGCTTCGATGGATCAGTGCACTTAATGCATCCACCTTGTCGCCATTCAGCAGTATATCCATCTTAGCAATGTCACTGTCACGATAACCAATAGGATGATAATCGAATGAAGCATACCCGCGTGTCTGGGACTTGAGCTTATCGTAAAAATCAAACACTATTTCAGTAAGGGGCATCTCGAAAATGAGTTCAACTCTTGTAGGTGTGAGGTAACTCTGATTGATAAGAATACCTCTTTTACCAAGGCATAGCGTCATTATATTACCTATATAATCAGGCTTGGTGATGATCTGCGCCTTTATGTATGGTTCTTCAATGCTTTCTGTTTTCACAGGATCAGGAAATTCGGTTGGATTGTGCACATCAACGGTTTCGCCTTTTGTTGTATGTGCAATAAAACTTACGTTTGGAACCGTAGTGATAACCGTCTGGTCAAATTCCCTTTCCAGTCTCTCCTGAATAATTTCCATATGCAGCATGCCGAGGAATCCGCACCTGAATCCAAATCCCAGCGCTTGTGATGTTTCAAGTTCATACGTAAGCGCTGCATCATTAAGCTGCAATTTATCCATACAGTCACGTAGTTCTTCAAACTCATCAGTATTCACAGGATATATTCCGGCAAACACCATTGGCTTTACTTCTTCAAAACCTTTTATCTGTTCCGGAGTTGGATTGTTAACGAGTGTGAGTGTGTCACCAACCCTTACTTCTTTTGCGTTCTTGATGCCTGTGATAATATAGCCCACGTCTCCTGCTTTCACTTCCTTTTTTTCGGTCATCTTCATTTTAAGAATGCCTACTTCGTCAGCAAAATATTCCTGGTCTGTTGAAACAAATTTTACCAGGTCGCCTTTTTTAAGTGTTCCATTGATTATCCGGTAATAAACTATTATTCCCCGGAAACTATTGAATACACTATCGAATATCAGGGCCTGCAATGGAGCAGCAGCGTCACCTTTCGGCGCTGGAATCCTTTTTACGATAGCATCAAGGATTCCTTGAACACCAAGACCTGTACGTGCACTGGCCAGTAAAATGTCTTCCGGTTTGCAACCGATAAGATCAATGATCTGGTCCTTTACCTCTTCAATCATGGCACCATCCATATCGATCTTGTTGATCACCGGAATGATCTCGAGATTGTTGTCTATCGCCAGGTAAAGATTGGAAATGGTTTGCGCCTGGATGCCCTGTGTTGCATCAACCAGCAGCAGTGCGCCTTCGCAAGCTGCAAGCGCTCTGCTCACTTCATAACTAAAATCTACATGCCCTGGTGTATCAATAAGGTTTAAGATGTATTCCTGGCCGTCTGTATGCTTGTAGTTGATTTGAATAGCGTGACTCTTGATAGTAATACCTTTTTCCCGTTCAAGGTCCATGTCATCAAGGACCTGGTCCATCATGTCACGTTCACTGATAGTATTAGTTGATTGGAGTAATCTGTCCGCAAGGGTGGATTTACCATGATCTATGTGGGCAATAATACAAAAATTACGGATATTCTTCATGCCAGGGCTGCGCTGTTTTAAGCCGGCAAAAGTAACTCTTTTTCCCTGATCCACAGCGCTCTTCCGTAACCTTTGACCACATGTTTTTCACTATGATACGAAGAACGGACAAGCGGGCCGCTTTCAACATAGTCTATTCCCATCCCGTAACCGATTTCCTTATATTCCCTGAATTCATCAGGATGTACAAAACGAACAACCGGCAGATGCTTTTTCGAAGGCTGCAGGTATTGGCCGATAGTGATCACGTCAACACCGCTGTTCTTAAGATCTGTCATAGTCTGAATTACTTCTTCCTTCTTTTCACCCAGTCCCAGCATGATTCCGCTTTTCGTGCGCATGCCACCTTCTTTTAAAATTCTCAGCACTTCCATGCTTCGGTGATACTTTGCCTGTATTCTCACCTGGCGTGTGAGGCGTTCAACAGTTTCAATGTTATGTGACACTACTTCCGGAGCAGCGTCGATAATTCTTTGAATATTTTCTTTTTGTCCCTTAAAATCCGGAATGAGCGTTTCCAGGGTAGTATCTGGAGTAAGTGTTTTAACGGCTCTGATCGTATTTTGCCAGATAATGCTGCCGCCATCCTTCAGTTCATCCCTGTCAACCGATGTGATCACTGCATGTTTTACTTTCATCAGGTATATCGCTTCGGCTACACGCTGAGGTTCGTCCCACTCCACTGGATTAGGCCGTCCTGTTGCTACTGCACAAAATCCGCAGCTTCGTGTGCAAACATTACCGAGAATCATAAATGTTGCTGTTCCTTCTCCCCAGCATTCACCCATATTCGGGCAATTGCCGCTTTCACATATGGTATGCAGCTTATGCGTATCCACCAGCGAACGTACATGCTTGTAACTTTCGCCGATTGGCAGTTTCACCCTAAGCCAGTCTGGCTTTTTAACTTTTGATGCTGTGGAAATATTATTGATGACCGGAAGTTCCTGCATGTGGCAAAGTTCAGATAAAAAGTTTACTTTCTTCTTCCTAACAGAATGGCAACATACGCATTAAAGAAAAACTGTTTATCGGGACTGTAAAGCATCTGCGGTATTTTACTTGAATAATACTCGCCACTTAACCCAACTTCAATTGCTGTAACCGTTTCATTGAGTCTGCCATAATCAAACCGCATTGCAGTTTTAACATACACACCCGGTCGAACCTTCAGTTCGTTCCATCCTCCTGAAATTCCTTTTGCTTTTACTTCAAGATAACCACTGTCTATAATTTCCGGGTAGCGTGATTGTTTTATCTCTCCCTGATCGTTGACTACTGCATCAATAATATACGGCTTAACAAGTCCGAGTGTAAGTCCACCACCATATATCGCAGAAACAGACACTCCGTTCTTGTTACCTTTTCCACCAATCACCTGTTGCATGGCTGCACCTAAACGAACCTGGTAAAAGCTATTTTTTTTGCCGAAGGCAAGATAATTAACGCGTAACTGTCCGGGATCAAAAAAACCTTCTCTCTTTTCTTTTGGATGTTTTTTTTCTGAAAGTTCGAAGTTGTATAAAATGGATTTGCGGTTCGATTTAAATTTACCTAATTCATATCCTATGCCAAATCCATCAGTGGCTAGTTTCAATCCAAATACACTTTGCTTGTTGTAAATTATTTCACCCTCTTCTTCCTGCCGTGCCAGTTCATTCAAATGCTGGCGACGTTCATTCTTTTTCTGTTGCTTTGTTTCTCTTTTTCCCTTTGTCTGATCTGGCAACTGCGCAAATAATGCTGATGTAAAAACACCAGCCATTATCATAAGAACAAATTTCTTCACCGGTTATGATTTATTGTAATCAACGTAAATTTAGGCAAAAATATATAATGACTTCCACTGTGACTTACGATGGCAATCTCCGTACAGTTTGCCGGCACCAGCGTTCCGGAACTACCATTGAAACCGATGCTCCCGTTGATAATAATGGTAAAGGTGAACGTTTTTCTCCTTCAGACCTTGTTGCCACTGCTTTGGGCACTTGTATGCTAACTATCATGGGAATGCGCGCCGCGGAAATGAACATAGACCTTAAAGGAACAAAAATAGATGTTGACAAGCTCATGAAACAGGATCCAAGAAGAATCGGCGGTTTAAATTTAACATTTCATTTCCCTGAATCACTTGAGCTGAATGAGCGCCAGCAAAAGATCCTTCAAAAGGCTGCCGAAACATGTCCTGTTGCTTATAGTATCAATCCAGAAATACAACTAACAGTAAATTTTAACTGGCAAACGGTTAAAGTAGTCCCTGTTTCTTAAATGTAGTGACCCATTACATGTGTTTGAACATTGCATTTGCCACTGCACATTCAAGACACCGCTTATGATCGCAATACTGTGATTTAAGTTCTATCAGAGACTGTGTATCGGCAGCATTCCCTGCCGTTACACCGATATTCTTAAATCTGCTGATAGTTGAATTTTGCTCCGCAGGCAATGCAGACATCCATTGAACAGCTTTATCAAGGTAGCAAAGGTCATTGTGATATTTTCCATAGGCAAATAAAATCACCGCGACTGTATTCATCATAATATTATTGATCATGCCCAAACCCAGTGTCTTAGGCTGGTATGTCGCCACTTCACAGAACCTGAAATGATAGTGCCAATAATCATTAGCAGTAACATTCATCAACAATCTTATCTCGTGAATTGTCGGGGCATTTAGAATAGTACAAAAAATATCTGCGGTGGTATGTACAAGCATGGCGAGCTGTGCAAGCCTTACAGTTGGAAAACAGGCAGGTCGCATCCTTAAAAAATGTACAGGCAGATGAGTTTTTTCCAGACTGTATTTTTTCTGCAGGAATAGATATTCTTTTTGAAGCATCATTGAATACTTATCCGGTTCCTCTATTTCAAGCAGATTGCACTGACCAAAGAGCAATGCTTCAAGCTGGTGTATCTGCATACGGTGCTTAAGTAAAACATTGAATGGAATGGAAGCCGCTATTTCGGCAAATGCATCAGCATTTACATATAATCCAAAGTTTCGGGCCAGCATCCACCATAATACTTCTTCCCAGTGAAAATTATTTTTATAGAGCAGCACCATTACCTGATCCGACTTTCTCTGCAGCCGCTCAATCATCAATCTTTCTTTCCATGATGTCCATACCAGATCTTCCGCATATTGAGCAGATGATTCACATGGAATAAAAGAACCCCCCTCCATCCATGAATTATATTGCTGCAGCAATACTTTCGGCACCCTGTCTTCAAGAACAAGCGTTGGTATCCCATGTTTTGTGTCAACCTCATCATTGTTCCATACAACATGCAGAATAACATTGTTGTAGTTTTTATCCAGACTATGTTGGTGCCGGTGCCATTCCGATGCATCAACATGAAGTTCAATATTGCCTACCCACGTATTGCTCCCGGATCTTACACGGCCCTCCAGAAAGTCCGGACCCTGGTGAGTATTTAATTTTCCAGGATGAATGATCACAATCTCTTCACCTGTAACAGCCACCAGTTCATTCCTGTTGAAATACTGAAATTGCCAGATGTATTGGAGTAGCCGCTCTGTCATTTTTCTTCATTCCTGTTATGAAGTAAAAATAACTATGGGCTGCAGAGTTTAAATGAGATTTTACTCCAGTTGCTGAAGTGTTTTAACGACCCTGCTAACGGGTAATCCCATTACATTATAGAAGTCGCCGTTTATTTTTTCAATTCCCGTAACGCCTATCCATTCCTGGATAGCATATGCGCCGGCTTTGTCGAACGGCTTGTATTTTTCAATGTAAAAATCAATCTGCTCAGCAGTAAGCGGATGAAACGATACTTCGGTGATATCAGAAAAAGATATTTCTTTTTCGCCATTCATCATCACCACACCGGTGATCACTCTATGTGTTCTTCCTGATAATTTTTTAAGGATGCTCCTTGCATCATCCGCATTTACAGGCTTACCGATAATTTCATCGTCCAATACTACTACCGTATCGGCAGCTATTACAATTTCATCATGATTTCTTTCGATGGCCAACGCTTTGTTCCTTGCTATTATAACAGGTACATCCTCTGTTTGCGTATCACATGGATATGTTTCATCGGTTTCTTTCACTTTTATTTCAAAAGAAATTTCTGCCCATTCCAGCAACATCTTTCTTCTCGGAGATTGTGAAGCGAGTATAATTTTCTTCATTTATTAATTTTTTTTCTCTAACCTCTGTCTTTTGCCTTTTTCCCCCTCCCCTTTTGCCCTAAAAAAACACCATCGACAATATCCCCGTAAACATCACCACCTTTATCAGGGTGCTCAGCTTATTAAAATTGCCTGTAGTTTCCGCTTTCAACAGCCTGTACAAAATATTTGTCAATGGAATGATTACAAACAGTAAACAATATGCCGCAGTCAACCACCATTTAAACTGTAATACATAAGCAAATACTATCAGCAATGCTGCAGTGAGTACCGTTAGCCACGTGCCCGCGAAGACTTTTGAAACGTGAACACCCCAAACAATAGGCATTGTTTTGCATCCGTATTTAGCATCCCCTGCCATATCTTCAATGTCTTTAACCACCTCCCTCACCAGGCAGATAATAAATGCAAATCCAGCATACAAAAAAGTAAACCGGAGGAGCCGGGATGCATTCTCCACACCGAAGAAAGCGATATTCGTAATCATTCTGTAATGAGTAACAAATCCCACTACCATAACTACCCAAGCTGTAAGCAGAGAGATAAGAATATTCCCTGCCAGCAATTTTTTCTTGAACGTTGTTGAATAAAACCAAAGCGCTGTTACGCACCCCAGGTTAGCAAATCCCAGCCAGAATACACCAGACTTCCAGCCAACATAAAATCCCAGTACCACTCCGCTGAACGACAATAACCAGTGCCATACAATGGCCCAGCGTCGTCTGATCAGCTTTTCCACAACAATTCTTCGTGGTTTGTTGATTCTGTCAATATTCAGATCAAAATAATCATTAATAATGTAGCCTGCAGCAGCAATCAATACAGAGGATAGTGATAAAAGAATAAAAAACTTTAAGGGAAGCACAGGTGAATGCGGGTTGATTCTCATCATCGGCACAACTATGGAAAATTGAAACAACGCCTGAGTTATAACAATGAACAACAGGTTTACCACGCGGATAAGTTTCAAAAAAGCGCCAATTAGTTTCATTGCGTGGTTAAATGTTTATTCAGCCCATTTCCATCAGCGGCTGGCAATATCTGTTTCCATTTCCCACTGTCCGTGAAGCCTGAGAACTTTCTCGATCACTTCCCTCACACAGCCCTTGCCTCCTTTATTATCAGCAATATATGCCGCAATCTTTCTGATCTCCGGTGCTGCATCTGCAGGAGCTGCAGGTATCCCCACGTGTTTCATGGCTACATAATCAGGAATATCATCACCCATAAAAAGCACCTGATGTTTTTCAATTCCATGATCACGCATATACCGATCTATCATGCTTTTTTTATCCAGCACATTCATTAAAATATCAGTAATACCAAGCTTTTTCAATCTAGCACTAACAGCAGGCGAATTACCACCCGATATCACCAGGATCCTGTAACCTTTTTTAATAGCAAGCTGAAGAGCAAAGCCGTCTTTTATACTCATCCTTCTAACCTGTTCACCATTATCAAAAACATATATAGTGCCGTCGGTCAAAACTCCGTCAACATCTAGTATAAATGTGCTGATGAGCTTAAATTTTTCGATCAGGTTCATAAAAAAAGCACACATTTCAACTTTTAGAAGAACTGTGTGCCTGCAAAAATAGGTATTAACCCAGCAAGTTTACTTGTTGTTGTTGTATACAAGATTATTCTGTACGATCATGTCGTCTATTACCTTTACTGATTCATCCAGGTAAATGTCGGAACGCAGATTTTTGATCCATTGCTTAAAACGTTCTGATTTGCCTTCATCGTACTGGATCTTTTTGAGATCCTCGGGCAACGCTTCAACATTCACTTCATTAGGCGTCTTATTCAAACTGTCTATCTCCTTCACCCTGTTCCTGATCTCTTTCTGTTCGTCCTGGTATTTCTTATAATTCAACGTGTATTCCTTATCATTCCGCTTTGATAACCACTGTGCATTTTCCTTAATAATATTGAATGAAGGATTTGCATTTATTCTTGTATTACTTGCCTGCTTGATTGGACTTAAATCAAGACTGTAACGCCAGTTATGATAATCCGCCTTCTGAATTTCATCCCATGGCAATGCATCAGGATTATTTTTTTCTCTTAATGGCGAATATTCTAATACATCAGGTAAAGTGATATCAGAACTTACCCCTCTTAATTGTGTTGAACCGCCATTGATCCTGTAAAACTTCTGCAGCGTAAGCTTAATTGTTCCCAGCTCGCTGTTCGGTTCTAGAATACCAATACTTTTATCGAGGCCTATATTTCTCTGAACAGTTCCCTTTCCATAAGTGGTTGTACTGCCAATAATAATTCCCCTGTTATAATCCTGTATCGCTGCTGCGAAGATCTCTGAAGCGGAGGCACTGAATTCATTTACCATAACA
>DATLDR010000233.1:0-10171 GCA_035525775.1 Flavitalea sp. | reverse complement strand
ATACGCTTAACGCGCGCATGCCCGCTGTGCTCAGACTCATCATGGACAGCCTCCGTTACTGGATACTTGATATGCATGTTGATGGGTTCCGTTTCGATCTCGCAGCAACTCTCGCACGCGAACTGCATGAAGTAGACAGGCTTAGCGCATTTTTTGATATCATTCACCAGGATCCCGTGATCTCACAGGTAAAACTGATAGCAGAACCCTGGGATATTGGCGACGGGGGCTACCAGGTAGGAAAATTTCCGCTCGGATGGGCCGAATGGAATGGTAAGTACCGCGATTGTATCAGGGATTACTGGCGCGGGGCTGACAGTATGCTTGCAGAATTCGCTGAGCGTTTTACCGGCAGTTCTGACCTATATAAAGCAGATTACCGCAGGCCTACAGCCAGCATAAATTTTGTTACTGCCCACGATGGATTTACCCTGCACGATCTCGTGTCGTACAACGAAAAACATAACCTTGCCAATGGTGAAAATAATAATGATGGTGAAAGCCATAACCGCTCTTGGAATCACGGCGCGGAAGGACTTACCGACGATCCGGAAATCATAAGCGTACGTAATAAGCAGAAACGAAATTTTCTCACCACTCTTATGCTTTCACAGGGTGTGCCAATGCTGGTATCAGGTGATGAGATCAGCAAATCACAGATGGGCAATAATAATGCTTATTGCCAGGACAATCAGATTTCATGGCTCGACTGGATGCATGCAGATGTTGACCTGCTATCGTTCACGCAAAAGCTTATTCATTTCCGAAAAAAGCATCCGAATTTCCGCAGGCGGCTTTGGTTCAGAGGTGTGCCTATTAAAGGCGCCGGAGTGGAAGACATAGCATGGTTCCTGCCTGAGGGCACTGAAATGTCTGAAGAAAACTGGAGTCACGATTTCGCTAAATCGCTTGCCATATTCATGAACGGTGAAGGGATAAGGACAGTGGGACCAAAAGGTGAGAAAACAGTAGACAATAGTTTTTACCTGATGTTCAATGCGCATTACGATGCACTTGATTTTAAACTTCCGTGCAGAAAATACGGAACCAATTGGATGAAAGTAATTGACACGCATGAAAATCAGTTTTCTGAAAATGGTGATCTCTATAAGTATGATGAATCTATCTATGTTAACAGCAGGTCAATCGTTTTATTAATGAACCCTAACATTTCGCCCGATGCGCGTAAACATAAGTAGGAGAAACATTGGAATAAATTTCACAGAAACGGGAGAAGCAGACATTGTGATTTGGTCGCCGTTGGCAAAAAATGTGGAGGTGATTACAGATGACGGTGAAAAAGTTTCACTTGATGTTCATGAATCAGGTTACTGGAAAGGAGTATCAGGAAAAGTAAAACCGGGAACACGCTATAAAATTGCTATTGATGAAAACAAACCCTTACCTGATCCCGCATCTTTATCACAACCATCTGATGTGCATGGATCATCATCAGCTGTTGATCTTAATAAATTTACATGGACCGACACATCATGGAAAAATATTCCGCTACAACAATACATAATTTATGAGTTGCATACAGGAACATTCAGTGCGCATAATAATTTCGATGGCATTATCAGCAAGCTGGATTACCTGCTGGATCTTGGCATTACTGCAATTGAAATAATGCCCGTCGGGCAGTTTCCGGGCAACCGCAATTGGGGTTATGACGGAGTCTATCCATTTGCAGTTCATGAATCATATGGTGGCGCTGAAGCTTTACAACGGCTAGTGAACACGTGCCATGAAAAGGGCATCGCGGTGATTCTTGATGTTATCTACAACCACATTGGTCCTGAAGGAAATTATCTTCCACAATTTGGTCCCTACTTCACTGAAAAGTATAAAACGCCGTGGGGACAGGCATTGAATTTCGACGATGCGTATTGTGATGGCGTAAGAGAATATTTTATTGAGAATGCGCTCATGTGGTTTCGTGATTTTCATATCGACGCATTACGAATGGATGCCGTTCATGCGATAAAGGATCTTAGTCCCGTTCATCTTATGAAAGAGATCAGAGAGCATGTGGATGCACTGGAACAACAAACAGGCAATTCTCATTATCTGATTGCGGAACTTGATCTGAATGATCCTGTTTATATCAATCCCTTCAACAAATGCGGGTATGGTGCTAATGGACAGTGGATAGATGAATTTCATCACGCACTACGGGTGGCATCAGGAGAAAAACCAGAAGGTTATTATTCCGATTTCAATGGCGTGGCACATCTTTCCAAATCTTACAATGAAGCTTATGTATACGACGGGCAATTCTCAGCACACAGAAAAAAGATATTTGGCAGGAAAACAGATAATCCGGGTCACCAGTTTGTTGTCTTCTCTCAAAATCATGATCATACCGGCAACAGGATGCTGGGTGAAAGAACCAGCACACTGGTCAGTTTTGATATGTGCAAGTTAATGGCTGCTGCTGTGTTGTTAAGTCCTTATGTGCCCATGCTTTTCATGGGTGAAGAGTGGGCGGAAACAAACCCCTTCCTGTATTTCATCAGTCATACCGACAAAGAACTAGCAGCATTGGTGAACAAAGGAAGAAAAGAGGAATTCTCCTATTTTAACTGGCTCGGTGAACCTCCGGATCCCCGGCTTGAAGAAACATTTACTTCCAGCATGTTGCAGTGGAACCTGCAACAGAAAGAACCGCATGCATCAATGCTCAGTTATTATAAGAACCTAATTGCTTTCAGGAAAACGCAACCGGCATTAAATAATACAGATAGAAACCAGACAAGGGCGGAAGCCGATGAAAAAAATAAGTTATTGAAACTGGAGAGATGGTCTGATGAACAGCATCTGGAATGTTACATGAATTTTTCAAATTCGCAACAACCGCTTAAATGGCCCGACGCAAAAATAATTTTTAACTCATCAGATACTGTTGCGGAGAACATGATCAGTGCAGAATCTATAATAATATTTCAAACGTGATGACTATTAATCCCCTGTCTACTTACAGGATACAATTTAATAAAGATTTTACCTTATCCGATCTTGAGAAGATCATACCTTATCTTGATAAACTAGGCATAAAAACCATCTATGCTTCACCTATTTTTGAAGCAACACCCGGAAGTACGCATGGGTATGACGGAGTTGATCCGAATAAAATAAATCCTGAAATAGGATCTGAAGAACAGCTGTTACGCATTTCACAGGAACTGAAGAAAAAGAATATGTACTGGCTGCAGGATATTGTGCCCAATCATCTGTCGTACCATGAGAATAATAAATGGCTGATGGATGTGCTTGTAAATGGTGAGTCGTCTCCATATGCATCCTTCTTTGATATCATATGGGATCATCCGGAGTTTAACCGTAAACTAATGGTACCCTTTCCAGGAAGTGAACTTGAAAAATTACTGAAATCAAATATTCCCGACGCGGAAAATTATGTGGTCACTCCGTGGCAGGACACAGACAAAAAGATCAACTACCGGCGGTTCTTTTTAGTGAACGGGCTGATCTGCACAAACATTCAGGATGATAATGTTTTCAATTATTATCACGCACTGATAAAAAAGCTATCCGGTTTAAAAGTATTCGATGGGCTGCGTGTTGATCATGTGGACGGCTTATATGATCCGGAAAAGTACCTGCACGATCTGCGGCGGCTGGCTGGAGAAGAATCTTATATAGTAGTTGAAAAGATTCTTGAGCCCGGTGAAAACATGCCTGAAAGCTGGCCGGTACAGGGCAATTCGGGTTATGATTTTCTTGGAATTGTCAACAACCTGTTTACCAATCCCGCTGCAGAATCAAAGTTGACCACATTTTATAATGATATAACCGGCGACCGAACACGAGTCGAAGACCAGGTGCGGCAAAAGAAAGCTTACATTCTTCACCATCACATGTGCGGTGAGCTCGATAACCTTACAAGACTGTATAAAGAAACAGGATTGGCAGATGATCTTCATGATGATGACAGCAGAAAGCTGATCGCTGAATATCTTATCAGCTGCCCTGTTTACCGGTATTACGGAGAAGATGTACCATTAATGGACAGAGACAAAGGAAAAACTGGTGAAGGAATAAAAAAGTTCTATAACAGGTGCATGCAGTTCACTGGCCCCCTGATGGCGAAAGGTGTTGAAGACACTTTAATGTATACGTATAATCGTTTTGCCGGCCACAACGAAGTGGGTGATTCACCAGACTTTTTCGGGTATTCAATTAAGGAGTTCCATGAAATGATGGACTACCGCAGTAAATACTGGCCATATTCACTCAACGGTTCGTCTACACACGATACAAAGCGCGGAGAAGATGTAAGGGCACGTTTAAATGCATTAACCTGCTTTTACGATGAATGGTGCACGCTCGTGAAAACATGGATGGAAGAAAATAATCATTTTAAATTCAATGGCTTTCCCGATAAGAATGATGAATACCTGATTTATCAAACACTAGCCGGAAGCTATATAGTACCTGAAGAAAATTATATTCAAAGGCTTAAGGAATATTTCCAAAAGGCACTCAGGGAAGCAAAAACCCATAGTGATTGGGCAAAACCGAATGAAGAATATGAGAATGCCTGCATATCATTCACCGAAAAAATTCTGGAGAATGGTTCATCGTTCAAAAAAACATTTCTTCCGTTCTTCGAAAAGATATCGAGGTATGGAATGTTCAATTCGATTGGTCAGCTGATGCTCAAATTCACCTGCCCCGGCATTCCGGACATATACCAGGGCACTGAACTGTGGGATTTGAGTCTTGTTGATCCGGACAACAGGAGGCCGGTTGACTATGATGTGAGAATGAAAATGCTGGATAATAGAAAATCTTTAAATGAATTGATGACTACCCATGAAACCGGAGAAATCAAAATGTCAGTGCTGCACAAATTGTTGCAATTAAGAAAAGAATACAGCGAAATATTTACATATGGCGAATATGTTCCTGTAAATATTGAAGGTGAGTATAACGCTCATGTTCTCGCATTTATGCGAAAACATGATCGTTCAGCTATTTTTGTCACTGTACCTGTTACTTATCCGTTGATAGAAGCAAGTAGCAAAGAAGCTGAAGAGATCATAAGCAGATCAATACCCGAAAATATCTTCCAGCGAAAGCTCTTTCACTTCTCCAATCTTTTTCAGATCATCCATATTGATCTTGTCGCGTGAAGCCACAACACAATAAGTGTAGTTTTTTCCGGAGATGAATTCCTGATGAAATTTTCTGATGTCATCAAAAGTTAACTTTTCAACCTGCTCATAAATTGATTTACGGTAATCAGTATTCAATCCAAGCCTTTTCGCGGCTAAATAACTGAATAGGATGTCGTCCTGGGTGATACGTTCACTTGCAAGATTCTTGCGGATACTTTCGCGCGCAGCCTCAAGCACCTGGTCAGTCTTAGGGAGATTGTTCATCAGCTCATTCATTGCTGATACCGCTTCTCCCAATTTATCGGCCTGGCTGCCTACATATGCGAGTGTTGTATATCTTCCTTCCTTCTTATCGGGCGCAAGGTAATAAGCATAAGTAGCGTAAGCGAGCGCTTTTGATTCACGGATGGTCTGGAAAACAATTGATCCCATGTCGGCTCCAAAATATCCATTGAACAATTCTATCACACTAAGCTTTGACGGATCGTACTCTATTGAGTTGCCCACCCACATGATCTCCGACTGCACCATGTCGTAAGGAGCAAATAAAACATTGTTTGCCTGCGGGTCTTTCTTCACAAACTTTACTGCTTCGGGCGGCGTTGCAAAAGTTGCAGGTATCGTATGTATCTTTTTCATCCTGCCAACAAATGCAGGAAGCATTTCAGGGCCATAATATAGTACTGAATGTTTAAAACTGAACATGCTGTGCAGCAGATCAGTAAGTTCACTGGCTGAAACAGCATTCAGCTCTTCAGTAGTAAGTGTATAGTTGAATGGATTTTTGGATCCATACATTGCATAGGAGGTCAATCCTCTTGCGATGTTATTTTTATTCAGCTTCGCATCAGAACGGGTTTTCAATATCCTGTTCTTAAGATTTTTCAATGCAGTTTCATCAGGAGCACAATGCAGTAACAGGTTGTCGAATAATTTTACTGCTTTGTCGAAATTCTCCTGTAGACCGCTGATCGTAATGGTAGTGTAGTCGGTGCGTGGATCGATCTTGAAATTACAGGCTAAATTATAAAACTGTTTGCTGATGTCTTCGGCGCTGTTCTTTCCATCACCAATGTATTGAAGATAACTGGCAGCGAGCGTCAGTTTCTTATTGTTGTAATTACCGAAGTCGAAGCGGTAGTGCACGCGGAACAGGTCGTTGTCTTTATTGTGCACATATAATACATCTGCATCGCCTAACTTCGCTTTGTTTATCTCCTTTTCATAATCCATCCATTTCGGCTTTATTTCATTTGCCTGCATGGCTTCGATCTTCCTGGCAAAAGCAGACTGATCTTCACTGTTTACAGTAACTGCAGTAATAGCCGGCTTTTCGACCTTCTCCACATTTTTATTTTCACCCTTACGTTTAAAAACACCTACGTAATTATTGTGCAGGTATTTATTTACAAAATCAATTACCTGCTTCTTGTTCACCTTATTCATTTCATCAACAAATGCAACATCCCTGTCCCACTGCTTTCCTTTGTGCAGAATAAAGCTATTCATGATAGAGTTAGCGCGGTTGTCGTTGTCTTCCAGTCCCTGCAATTCAGCAAGTTTGAAATTGGCAACGATCGCTTTGATAAGCGATTCATCAAATTTACCTTTGCGCAGTAATTCAATCTGCGACAGGAGCATTTCTTTAACATCATCAAGCGACTGACCATCTTTTGCTTTTCCCGAAAGCACAAGAACCGAATAATCCTTCCAGTACTGCACATCTGTTCCTGAAGTGAGCAGCTTCTGTTGTTTGTTAAGGTTGATATCCATCAGTCCTGCTTTTCCATTAGACAGCAGATTATCAACCACTGAAAGTTTCACCACATCGCTGTAATCAGCAGCGCCGGGTAATCTGAAACCAATTTGTACATATTCCGCATCGGGGCCGTACACATCTTTTGTTACTGCCTCTTTAACCGTCACCTCTTTAGGGCCATCATATCCACCTGGTTTAGCGGCAGCCATATAGGAAAATGCCTTGTCTATTTTTTTGATCACTTCATCCGGGTTGAAATCACCCGCGAATATGATGGCCATGTTCGAGGCAACATAATTTTTGTTGTAAAAATCCCGGATAGCGATCAATGAAGGATTCTTTAAATGCTCTACTGTTCCTATAGTGGTTTGCTGTCCATAGTTATGGTGCGGAAACATAGTTGCCAGCATTTCGTTCCATACTTTATTCGCGTCGTTGTCGAGCGTCCGGTTCTTTTCTTCATAAACAGCTTCCAGTTCGGTATGGAACAAACGAAATACCGGGTTCCGGAAACGTTCGGCCTGCAGGGCAATGAATTTGTCAATAGCATTTGCAGGAATATCCTCTTCATACACCGTTTCTTCAACTGAAGTATGTGCATTGGTGCCCTGGGCACCCATAGAGGTCATCATCTTATTGTATTCGCCAGGTATCGCATATTTGGCTGCAATGCCAGAAACACTGTCAATCTTCCTGTATAACGATTTTCTTTCCCCTATATCTGTAGTGTGATTATACTGGTCGTACAAATTTTCAATTTCTTTCAGGTAAGTTTTTTCTTTTGTTGAATCCAGTGAACCAAACAGGTACGTGCCTTTGAAGAGAAGATGTTCAAGATAATGCGCGAGCCCTGTGTGGTCCTTTGGATCGCTGTTGCTGCCGGCACGAACAGCAATCAGTGTTTTGATCCTGGGCACCTTATTGTTTCGGCTGAGTATGACTGTTAGTCCGTTTTTCAACCTGTAAAAACGGGCTTTCATGGGGTCATTCGATACATACCTGTATCTAAATCCTCCTGTTGATGTTTCCTTCCACTGGTATTTATCCTGGGAGTATACGTTTAGACATATAAAAGCAAATAAAATAACAATAAGCACTTTGAGGTTAAGCATGGTGAGTTGAAAATTTACCTGTAAATAAAATTAATTCTATGGCAATACATTTACCGTTCATATATAATCCTAAAAAGTGGATCTAAATAACCCGGTCAGCCTTCGCCTGCCGAAAGCAAAGTTGCAGGATCTCTAACTTTAGCAATCGGCATAGATGCTGCATGTTGCGCGAACAGAACCACGAACAAAAATAATAATTTTATCGGCCAAATAGTTCATTGAGAAGTCCGGCGAGTCTTACGCCCCCTTTCAGCAATTGCATATTCATCAGGTTAACATGGTAGTAATTGTAACTGTAGGTGAGTTTGTCTTCCGGCCTCACTTCCGTATATAATTTCTGGGCTGCCTGGTACGATTCATAGATCCATTCGCTTATAGGCTGGCTTTGCCATTTTAATTGCTGCGACGGGGAAACAAAATTGATTGCGGTTATATGTTCCGTGTAACTCAATTGCTGGAACTCTACCAGGTGCTCATCCCAAACCCTGTGTAAATTGGTAGGTGCGCCAAACCAATATAATTTTATATTATTTCCGCCCCTGTCTTCCGGTTGTCCCATATGCATAGGCTGATGCGCATCGCCTACAAAGTGTAGTAATAGTTTCAGGTAAAAAATCTGTTTGTCTTTCGCCAGCTTTTTTGATTTCAGCTCTTTCCGGAGGAAGTTAATTTTTGTAAAGAGGTCGGTTCCCGTGTCAAGTTTCAGGAATTTCATCACATCTTCTTTTGTTTTGCCACTGCTGATGTTGATGTAGTGCCAGGGACCTAAATAATCATAAGATCTGTCTGACTTAATAAAGTCTGCCCATGTAGAGGCAAGTGCAAGTGATTCATTGCCGAGTATTTTTTTCAATTCCGCCTTTGCTTTTGCATTCAGATAATGATCGGCAATGCCTCCGGTTACTCTGTGCCCCAGAGCTCCCCACGCCAGTACATTCAAAGGAAAGATCAAAATGATCGCTGACAGCCAGTACGAATTCTTACTTTTCATATTTATAGCTATCTAAATTCGTTTTTTTTACAATACCATCAACTGATTTCTGATAACCATTGAATATTATCTTTCGGTTATCATTATACGAAGATGCACATTCTTATCATCACAATTACTAAAGCGTTTGCAGATCTAGAGATACTTTCCACCAGTGAACTACACTAGATAAGTACGGTAAAATCAAATAAAAGAAAGAAGCAGAAATGGTGTAATTTCATATCATTGATTGGCACAACGATTGCCTGTATATGTTCAAATTACCTGTATGAAAAAAATTTTATTGGCGGCAGCATTGATAGGTACAGTTGCCGCAGTTGCAATAATTTACGTTCAGTATCTCGCTGACGAAAAATACATCGAGGATCCAACTATGGACATCTGGATGTGATGATAATTTTTCCCATTTATCTACCTCTTGTATTGTAACATCCATTCATACATATTCTTTCCATCTTCCCTGTATTCGGGATCACTTGACCGGGTCCAGGCATCATGACCACCTTCTAGCCAAAGCGTCATTCGTATAGGATGAACAGGATGCTGTGCATTCACAAATCTTACATATCGTTTCGTAGAATTCACTGTAACAGCACTATCATCTATATTATGAAAAGCCCATCCCGGCACTTCATTAGAAGCTATTTTCTTAGCCACAGCACTATCGGCCCATGATGCACCGCAAATAGGAACAATGGCCGCGATCGACTTTCCATACTGTGATCCTGCATATTCCCACGTAGCACCACCTCCCATGCTTAACCCGGAAAGGTACATGCGTGTTTCGTCTACACGGTAACGGCTGAGTAAATAGTTAAATATTTCATGAATATCTTTCACTGAAGGCCATGCCTTGAACTGGGGACTGATAATGATAAATGAAAAATCTTCGCCATTTGAGGTGAAGCTAACCGGGAATCCTTTTTGAGAAAGACGTTTAGTAAGAGAATTTTTCAGGAGCAGATGTAGCTGGTCCCTGCCATCGCCTAATTCGCCACCACCATGAAGAAATAATAGCAGGGGATACTTTTTATCGGTACTATCATACGATGGAGGCAGCGCTTCATAAAATCCACCAACATTGCTGTTAATATCAAAATGAACAGGCACCTGGTTGTACTTTGGCGTTACGGGAAAGGGAACTGTATCATTTGGTATCGAATCGTTG
>DATLDR010000228.1:0-3134 GCA_035525775.1 Flavitalea sp. | reverse complement strand
AAAAATCTCCTTTGTTGAATTGCATCGCCTGCTGGAACAATTTGGGCTTATAAAACTTTGAAGAGTCAACCACGTAGTATCCCTGGTACATTACTCCATAATTCTTGCTGGTATCATTTCCTGTACCGTTAATTCTATATGTGGGGTAAATGACCACATCATTTATACGGTACTTTCGTCTGGCCTGTAACGGAGTTTCATGTTTTGTATTTACATACATATTAATTCGGTGCTCACCGATCGTGCTATCAATATCCATTAGCAGGTATTCAGGACTGAAGTAATAAAACCCGAGGTTTTTCAGCCGCTCATCAATTCTTATTCTCTCCGCCTTTACCACATCAAGATCGAACGGTGCTTTCTTTTTCAATAATGTTCTGCGTTTTGTTCTGATGATCGCTTTTTGCAGATCTGAGCTGTCCGCCTGAAATGTTACGTCGTTGATTTTATAAACTGAACCTGGTTCAACTGTATAAACTGCAGTCGCCCTTCTTTTTTTAATGGCGAATTCTCCGATTACAGCTGCATTGAAGAAGCCATCGTTTTCAAGATGATTCTGCAAAACCACATCATTCCGTTCAAGATTCACAGTGCTTGCTAACACGGGAGGTTCACCCAAACTTTTGATCAGTCTTCTTAAGGAAATTTTTTTCTTTGGCTTTCCGGCAATATTCCACAACCACAGCTTTGGACGCATTCCAAGGAAGTGAGTATTAGGCTTTGGCCTAACGAGTGGGCTCAATTCACCTTTTATTGCTTTTCGTTGACTCTTTTTAAGTTGCGGCGCTTTTATATGAATGTCATCACCAATATATAGTGATTCGTTCTTTGGTAAATATTTGGTATTGCTGCACGAAGAAATCAAAGCCATTGAAACCGCCATTACTAAAGGAGCTATACTTTTTCCAGTCTTCATTTTTGTAATTTCTTTCCTCTTAGCAGATCGTGAAAGTGGTCATAATCAAACGACAGAATAAAATTTAATCCTGTTTCAATAATATATCCTTCAAGTTGCCCTTCATATTCATTTTTCCGGTATGCCCTTAAAAGATAGCGGCCATCTTTGCTCAACATGTAATCCAATGCAACATTCCCTGCGAGGTTGTTGCTCTGCTGGTTGGTCTGCTGGTTGGTCTGCTGGGGGCCTTCAAGTTCAAAATTGCTTCCGACAGTAACTTTCAGACGGTCGTTCAGTAATTGTTTGGAGAGAGAAACATTTAAGTCTGTTCTGTTCTCCATTTTCCCTGTGGTGTAATCTTCTGTTGACGCAACATCAAAATTCACGTCAACACCGGAAATAAGATCAGATGCGAGATCATTCAGTTGTTCCGTTAAAAGCTTACTCACACTTTGCCTTGCCATAGATCCTATACCGCCTCCATCACTTCCTGAGCTGGCAAATGGATTTTCTGATACAAAACGATTTAACAGCAGCAATGCAAAAACCTGCTTATTAAGTTCGGAGGGTTCACTTTTCAGTTGCGTTAAACGCAAATTTACATTTTCAGTAACTGATGCGTCGACCTTCAAATCGGTTTCTTCGGGAAGAACGATATCAAAAGCGATATTGGGTTTCATTAACTCACCGGTAAGATTCAACTTTACGTTAAACGGCAGCTTCTGTTTATACAAATTCGAATTAGCACCCTTCAACTGATTTTCAACAAGTGTAAGCGGTGCAGTTTTGGCTACGTAAACAGCTGTAAGGTTTACATCTGCTTTTGTAGGTTCGCCAAGCCATGTTATCTTGCTTCCTTTTTGTATTTCAAACTTTCTTTGCAGAAAGTCGAGCGACAGCTGATAAGCTCCTTCGTCTAGTTCATAGGAACCTGTAAGAGTTGTTTTGCCACTCGGATCAATTCCTCCTGTAAGCTGAGCCGTACCTTTCATTCTAAGGAAATCTCCATTACCTTCGTCAACTATTAATGTTAGCTGCGCATTTTTATCAACTTCGATATTTACAGATATATCCATTCCGGTCAAACTTGATTTGCCAAGTGAATCTGTCATAGCAATATTTAAAGTGGTATCCATTTTCACGGAATCCATATTTATAAACCTCACAACACCTTCCCTTTCTTCAACGCCGGGTTGTGCCTGCGGTAATACGGCAGTAAAATCTGTTTTATCATTAATGCGAAGACTTCCATTAATCGCAGGACTTAATTCGGTGCCGGTTACGTGCAAATCGGTGTCAAAATAAAATTTGCCAAAAAATAGCTTGCTATTTTGTTTAGTGCTGTTGAGTGCTTCAAAGTTTTTGGCCTTTAGATCAAGTTTCAGTTTATAATTGATAAAATTCGAAGTAAGCATGTCACCATCAAGATTCAACTGATTTTTTGCAGAGTCAAGAATAGTAAATGAATCAAAATGAACACCGGAAGGATCTATCTTTATCTGTTCTTTATCAATTCTGAAACGACTGCCGAGCATGGCCGGAGTAAAAGCTGTATTATTAAAATTGAGAGCGCCATTTACATCAGGTTTATTGAATGTTCCTGAAATATCAAAGTTGCCGTTGATATAACCGGATGCATCACTCAATGCACCCATAGAAAATGATTGTATGGATTTCATCTGCAACTGGCGAATATTCATTTTAAGGTTGATCAGGCTCTGGTTAGCAGGCTTAACATTATAATCTCCGGTGATATTGATATCATTTCCTTTACCTGTCAGGGTTACGTTTGCCGCGTATACATTTTCAGTTGAGTTATTTACTTTCAAGTTGAGATTGCCCACCGTATCTGCACGGAACATCAGGTCTGTAACAGTGATATCGCTTGTGAATGTTGGCAGTGTCGCAATATTTTTTATCATCGCAACACCATTGATGATGCCATCGACTAATGCAGAATCCTGTTTTGCGAATGCTGTAATTGTATTGATCCGGAAATCAGTAAGCTTAATATCCATAGGCGCATTTGCAGAAGCAGTCTGACTGTTAATGCTTAATTGCTGTCTTCCTTTTGTGATGGCAAAATTGCTGATGTTAACATCGCCATTGTTTAACCTTACAAGATTATTGTTGGCTATGGTCCATTTATCATAATTCAGCATTAGAGAATCGGGATACAGTTTTAAAGTGTAAATATTTGTTTCAGGCTGCTCGAATAATCCCCCGAGCCTGTATT
>DATLDR010000226.1:0-4122 GCA_035525775.1 Flavitalea sp. | reverse complement strand
TCTTTAACTATCTGGGTTTACAAGAGGAAGTGGTACGGATCAATTTTGAAAAAAGATTCTTTCAGGATGAATTTCAACTTCGGGCGTTCGTCAAGCAATGTGATGTAATTGTTCATTTGGCGGCAATCAACCGACATAATGATCCGGAGTCACTTTATCAAACAAATATAAATCTGGTGCAGCAGCTTCTTGATGCCATGGAAGCGGAAGCAGTAACGCCGCATATCATCTTTTCTTCTTCGACTCACGAAGAAACAGATAGTATTTTTGGCCGTTCTAAAAAAGAGGGCAGACAACTTTTTCTTCATTGGGCGCGGCAACACAATGCGCGATTCACGGGTTTGGTAATCCCTAATGTTTTTGGCCCTTTCGGCGATCCATATTACAATTCTGTAATTGCTACGTTTTCGTATCAACTGACTCATGATGAAACGCCTAAAATAGAAACTGATAGAACACTTAAACTTATTTACATCGCAGAATTAATAGAAGAAATATGGAAAATCATAAAAGAAAAAATTTGCGAACCCGCGTACTTTATAATGCACACCGCAGAAGCTGAAGTGTCACAAATTTTGTCCATACTCGAGAGTTATCGTGATCATTATTTCAAAAGAAATATTTTGCCGGAGATCCATAGTCGCTTTGATTTAAATTTGTTCAACACTTTTCGGTCATATATTAATTATTCAAGCCATTATCCTGTTTTACTAAAAAGCATTACCGATGACAGGGGCAGTTTTGTAGAAACAGTTAAGACGTTAACCGGCGGGCAATTTTCTTTCTCTTCAACATACCCCGGAATTACGCGTGGTAATCATTTTCATACCCGGAAAATAGAACGCTTTACTGTGATAACCGGTAAAGCTGTAATTGAATTACGAAGAATTGGAACAACTGAGGTTTTGCATTTTGAACTGGACGGCAAACAACCAGCTTTCGTTGATATGCCCGTCTGGTACACTCACAACATCACGAATGTAGGTTCTGAGGCACTTTTGACGTTATTTTGGATTAACGAATTTTTCGATCCAAACGATCCGGATACATACTTCGAGAGCGTATGGGAAACAAAAAATTAAATTTGAAAGACACCTCCTACTTTAAATAATTCCCTCAGACATTCATAATCATGACCTATTCCAAATTGAAGATTGTAACAATCGTAGGAACCCGCCCGGAAATCATAAGATTATCACGTACGATGGCTCGTCTCGATGAATATGTGAACCAGGTGATTGTTCATACAGGCCAGAATTATGATTATGAATTAAATGAAATTTTCTGGAAGGAGCTTGAGTTACGGAAGCCGGATCATTTTTTAAACGTAGATACTTCATCTCTTGGATCAACAGTAGGGGATATTATAAAAAAAACTGAAGAACTACTTTTAACAGAAACGCCTGATGGCCTGCTTGTATTGGGAGATACAAATTCATGCCTCTCTGCATACATCGCCAAGCGAATGCATATACCGGTTTTCCATATGGAGGCCGGTAACCGAAGTTTTGATTTCAATGTACCGGAAGAGATTAATCGTAGAATAATCGACCATATAGCAGATTTCAATCTTGTTTATACAGAGCATGCTCGCGCACATCTTTTGAGCGAAGGGCTTCCCCACAGGCGAATTTACCTAACAGGCTCGCCAATGCGTGAAGTACTGAACTTTTATCTACCTAAAATTAATCAATCGGATATTCTGTCTAAGTTGAATTTGGAGCGCGAAAGGTATTTCGTGGTCTCTACCCACCGCCAAGAAAACGTAGACAATTCTTCCAGTTTGAAAAGAATCTTAAATGTATTGCAGGAACTCGTCAATAACTATAATTTGCCTGTCATCGTTAGTACACATCCACGTACCCGTAAGCGAGTTGAGGAGTTGGCACAAACTGCACTCAATAGCAAAATTCAATTTCTAAAACCGTTTGGGTTTCCTGATTATGTTCATTTGCAACAGCATGCCCTGTGTACATTGTCGGACAGTGGCACTATAAGCGAAGAATCATCTATCCTGGGATTTCCTGCTATTTCATTGAGGCAATCCATGGAACGGCCTGAAGCCCAGGATACCGGCTCCATTATACTCACGGGATTTGATCCGGATGTAATTCTCAATGCGATTTCGCTGGTAATAAGCGAAAAGTCTGAACGAAAGAGCATTAGCGTTCCGGCCGAATATTTAATTGAAGACACTTCCTGGAGAGTTGTCAAATTAATTTTAGGTAATACAAAATTGAGTAACAAATGGTGGGGAATTAATACATGAGCTTAAATGTTTTAAAAACACGTATTAGAAACAACACTGGTCCCGGATTATGATTAGTGATGGATTAATTGTTATAGGAAGATTGAATTATCCCAGTGGTAGTGCTCCATCGAATCGCGTACACCTTTATTGCAAGGCATTAAAAGAAGCGAAAGGTTTTCCCTTCGTTATAAATCTTCACTCAACTTTTACCCAACCGCAAACATTTAATTATTTAGACAGGTACGAAGGTGTGCCATTTTACTACTGCCAAAAGACACCGTTGCGGAAAAGTAAATTTATACCAAGGAATATAAGTAAAATAGAAGGTTTAATAAGTTCCTTTATTGTCATCCGAAGGTTATGCAGAAAGTACAACATGAAAGTACTTTTCTTTTCTACCAGTGTATTCAATGAGGTAACCTTTTTTATATTTCTTAAGCTCATGAACATTCCTATAATTAAAGAATGTAATGAAGCGCCTTTATTCGTTAGGCAGGAAAAAAAATCTATTGGGATTGATCGTTTTTTCCTTAAGCTAAAAACGAAAATGTATGGCGAGATTATTGTCATTTCCGACAATTTAAATAAATACTATTCAGAAATATTTCCTAAGAGTAATATTTACCAAATTCCAATTCTCGTTGATATGGAGCGATTCAGCAATCTGCGAAACACCAGGTCTGATGACAATAAGGAAATTACTTACGTCGGGTACATGGGCGGTAATAAAGATGGTCTGGGTAATTTAATTGAGGCCATGAGTATTATAAGTCAAAAAGCAAATAACGCAAGATTGAATCTTGTAGGTTCGGCACCGGAAAAGGATATACTTCGACTGAAAAGCAGAATTGAGGCGTTGGCGTTAAGAGATGTCGTACATTTTTTAGGTTCAAAAACGCCTGACGAAATCCCACTGATTTTGGCGAATGCCGATTTATTAGTTTTGGCGAGACCCAATAACAACCAGGCAAAGGCCGGTTTTCCAACAAAGCTCGGAGAATATTTGGCATCTGCGAAACCTGTTGTCATTACCAGAACGGGGGAAATCCCAAAATACTTAGTTGACAATCGGTCAGCATATCTTACAGAGCCAGATGACGTCAATGGGTTTGCGGAAAAGGTATTATTTGCCCTTGAAGACGAAAATGCGGAGAAAATCGGTGCAGCTGGCTATGAGATAGCAAATAGAAATTTTAATTACAAGTTGTATGGAAAGGAACTGATTCAAATAATTCGCAAAAAAGGAAGCAAAAAATATAAACAAAATCCTATCCAATCTCATATTAATCGAAACAAGTTGGTTTGAAAATATTATTTTTCATTGATGGTTTGGCGTCCGGAGGCAAAGAAAGGCGATTGATTGAACTGATGAAAGGAATAAAGATCAAACCAAACTTTGCCTTTGAAATCGTGTTGATGAACGATGAAATTCACTACCAGGAGGTATTTCATTTAGGTATGAAAATTCACTATCTCCTTCGTACGACGACAAATTCCCTGACTCTCTTTCATGGGTTTTATAAGATCTGTGTTAATTACAAGCCTGATATTGTACATTGTTGGGATAGTATGACTGCAATAATTGCGGTGCCGACCTGTAAATGGCTCGGCATTAAACTTGTAAACGGCATGGTGACTGATACACCTGTGAGGCGAAGTATTTTTAATAAATATTGGTTTCGTGCCCGGTTAACGTTCCCCTTTTCCAGCGCGGTAATTGGAAATTCCGATGCCGGTTTGGCCGCGTATCGTGCTCCACGTAAAAAATCATATCGCATATACAATGGAATGGACCTCGTTCGTTTTAAAAATTTAACAGAAGCATCATTGATACGTAAAGAGATATTTGGAGATGAATGTCAAAACATTTT
>DATLDR010000225.1:0-21471 GCA_035525775.1 Flavitalea sp. | reverse complement strand
GCTTTAGCTCCGATCCTTTTTGAATTTATTTCAATCACTGGCAACAGGTCTTCCCTGGCAAATTTCAAAGCATTGCTGATGAGGTTTTGCAGCATTTGCCTCAGCTGTCCTGTGTTGCCTTGTATAACCGGGAGATTTCCTACATTGATCAAAGCATGTTTTTCTTTGATCACCAGTTCAAAATGTTCGAGTAGGTCGGCAATGATCACATTCAGATCAACTGTCATTACCTTGTTCTCATCCGCGGAGAGTTTAGAATAATTTAATATCTCTGTAACAAGCGTTTTCATCCTGGCAGACGAATGAATAACCTTCCTTAAATGCAGTTTAGATTGCGGTGACATCTCCGTTTCATTCTCTTCTATGAAGCTTGAAAATATCTGGATCTTCCTTATAGGTTCCTGAAGGTCATGCGAGGCGATGGAAGCAAATTGTTGCAGATCATGGTTACTCGACTCAAGCGCCCGATTGATTTCACCGAGCTCGATATTTTTTTCTATCAGTAACTTCTGGGTAATCTTTTGTGCCGTGAGATCCGTAACAATAATACTCAGCGATTTGCCTTCCTCAAGATCAAGCGTGGTAACAGACAACTGAACAGGAGTTTCTTTATTTGACGCCAGCATATTTACTTCACACTTCGAGTCTTCGGTCCATCCGTTAACAAAAACTTCTTTATATCTCTGTTTATCCGCATCTGCTACAAAACGTTCAAACGAGGTGCCGATGATCTGAGATATCGAAAGATTAATAATTTCGCCAAATTGTGAATTGCAATAAAGCACAATACCATTAGGGTCGAGGGTTACAGCCCCTTCTGCCATCTTCTCAATAAACACACGGTATGTCTGGTCTGCGCTTTTGAGTGTGTATAACTGATGCCCACCATTACCTTGCACTACAAGTGCATCGATCTGGCCTGTGCGAATTGCATCGATTGTATCATTCGCTTCATCCAGTTGTATGCGCAGCTCTTCGATTTGTTTCAGTAGCTGCCCTTTTGATTTATTGATCAACTCATCCATCATTGGGTAACTATCTCTAATCCTTTTAATACTTTTTGAATATCGGACATATCTCCAATCAATCTTCTTTCCGGCAACGGCATTTTTTTTATTAGCAGGGGAAGAGCGATGATCTGTTCTTTCTCCGCTATTTCCACCTGCTGGTACACATCAACAATTTCAAGACTATATCTTCCTTTCAGATAGTTCTCACAAATCTGTTTTATATTAGTTAAGGCACGTACCGAATTAGGCGTGGCACCGGTAATAAATAACCGTAGAACATATTCATTTTTCTTCATTCTTCTTATTTAACGGTCGGATATTTAATCCTACCAGCACTTTTTCCTCATTTGAAAGATCGCCAATTATTTTGCGTATCGGTACCGGAACCTTTCTTACAAGCGTTGGAATCGCCAGAATCTGGTCGCCGGCTGCCAGCTGCGGATTTTTCAACAGATCAATCACTTCAATTTTGTATTCACCCTTCAGGTGCTCCTCACAATACTTATTAAGGTTACTTATGGCCATCAGCGACTTGGCAGTATTTCCGGCGATGTATAACCGTAATTCGTATTTGTATGATTTACCTGCGCTTGTTTTATTTTTTTTTGCCATCGCCCCCGTTTTTATTTCTTTTTTCAATCATTTCCTGCCTGTTTTTTTCCATAATTTGTTTTTTCATTGCTTCTTCTACATATGATTTATTCAATTCGTCCTGTACGGTTTCAAATTCATCCTGTAAAGAAGCAATTTTAGCCTGTAATACTTTCCGTTTTCTTTCAATCTGGATGTCTTTTTTATTCAGTGCATATGTACGCATCACTTCTCCGGTAGATTCAAGCATTTGCTGTGCCTCGCGGGCCGATCCGGTTAAAATGCCGTCCTCACCCATGTAAACATCAATTAGGTCGATGCCTTTATCCGAGATCACAAATTCACGTATCTGGTTTGAATGCTTCATGCCCCTTGCTTTCATAATGTACAATCCCTTGTTCCTTTCACCGTTCGCCTCTATCTCCCGTACCAGTATCCATACATCTACCAATGAAGAAACTCCCTCATCGGTCTGATCATTTACATTAGTATTTAAGGCAAGAGCAGTGAACATTACTGTGATCTCTTCGTTCTGTAAAAAGTCGATCAGCCTGATCAGCATTGATTTCACTTCGCTGATCGGACCTACTGTGATCAGGTTCGTGATAGGATCCAGTATAATCACTTTTGGCCTGAATATTTTTATCAGCTTGTACATGGAAACAAGATGCATTTCCAGGCCATACAGTGTGGGACGTGATGCTTGCATCTTCAATAACCCCTTATCAATATGGCTTTGGAGATCGAGGCCGATAGATCTCATATTTCTCACGATCTGCTGCGGCGATTCTTCAAAAGCAAAGTATATACACTTTTCATTTCTATTGCATGTTTCATTGGCGAAGTAAGCGGCAACACTTGTTTTCCCAGTGCCTGCAGTGCCTGATATTAAAACCGAACTTCCCTTGAAAAAACCTTTTCCGGCAAGCATCTTGTCCATACCACTTATTCCGGATGACAGCCGTTGAGAACTCACATCATTATTAAGCATGAGAGATGTGACGGGCAGTATAGATATTCCATCTTCATCTATCAGAAAAGGATACTCGTTGGTACCATGTATAGATCCGCGATATTTAATAATGCGCAGCAATCTTGTACTGATCTTATTATGCACCCTGTGATCCAGTAAAATCACGCAATCGGAAACATATTCTTCCAGTCCCTGCCGTGTTAATGTTCCCGCTCCTTTTTCGCCGGTGATGATGGCAGTAACTCCTTTTGCTTTTAGCCAGCTAAACAATCGTCTAAGTTCAGCACGCAGTATGCCTTCGTTGTTCAATCCAGCAAACAAATTTTCGATGGTATCAAGTACCACGCGTTTTGCTTTTATCGTATCGATAGCATGACCAAGGCGGATGAACAATCCATCCAGGTCATACTCACCTGTTTCTTCAATTTCACTTTTGTCAATCTCAACATAATCGATCCTGACAAGATTCTTTTTTTTAAGAGCAGCCAGGTCAAAGCCGAGCGAGGTAACATTGCTTACAAGATCATCCGGTTTTTCCTCGAAGGCCATGAATACTCCCGGTTCCGCATATTCGGTGGCGCCTCTAACAATGAATTCAATTGCCATCAGAGTTTTACCGCATCCTGCTTCACCGCATACCAGTGTAGGACGGCCCGCAGGCAGTCCACCGCCTGTTATTTCGTCGAGGCCCTTTATTCCGGTCAGAGTTTTATTGAGTCCTTTTTTATCTTGCAAATGACTGTTGTTTGCCGGCATATTTAATTAAATATTTATAATCGTACAATCAAAATAAATGTAACTGATACTTAAATATTCCGTGTTGTTTGTTGTCTCACATTGGGGAAAAATACAGACTTTTACCCGGCTATTTCCTGCTACGGAATACACTACAATATGACTAAATACATTTTTATTATCGCCTCTTTCCTGGCTGCACATTCAGTAGATGCTCAAAATCTTCGAATAGCAATTGCATCATTCGGAATAGAATCAAGTACATTTTCACCTGCACTTACTCATGAAGAAGCTTTCCATGCTAAATACGACAAAGACGTATTTACCTCATACTCTTTTCTCTCCGATACATCGGATCTGCGCAAACGTGCAAATTGGATTCCAACCATTGCCGCACGTTCCCTGCCCGGAGGCGCCGTAACACGTGTTGCATATGAATCCATCGTTACAAAAACACTGAAAAGGATTAAAAAAAACATGCCATACGATGGATTGTTTCTTGACTTGCATGGGGCCATGAGTGTTGTGGGCCTCGATGACCCTGAAGGTGATTTTATTTTGCGTATTCGAAAAATCGTAGGAAGCAAGCCTCTGATTTCCACTTCTATGGATCTACATGGAAATGTATCTATACGACTTGCTGAAAATGCAGATCTGATCACCTGCTACAGAATGGCACCGCATGAGGATGCGATGGAAACAAAAAAAAGAGCAGTTGAAAACCTGCTGAACCGATTGGAAAACCGAAAGGGTAAACCCGCTTACAAGGCATGGATCGCAATCCCTGTATTGCTGCCCGGTGAACAAACAAGCACAAGGATAGAACCCGCTAAAAGCATTTATCAACAGGTGGCTCCCGCTTCGCAACAGGAAGGGATTATCGACGCCGCAATATGGGTAGGATACCCGTGGGCAGATGAACCGCGTAATCATGCAGCGGTAATGGTAACAGGCGACGATAAACAAAAAGTAATTTCTACTGCAGAACAATTGGCAAAAAGTTTCTGGAATGCAAGAAAGCAATTCACCTTTGTTGCGCCTGCAGGTTCACTCGATGAATGTCTTGCAAAAGCTTTAACTGCAAATACTCCACCTTTTTTCATCAGTGACTCCGGCGATAATCCTACTGCAGGCGGAGCCGGTGATGTTACATGGACATTACAGCAATTATTGTTACGACCCGAATTCAAAGCTGATGATGGGCCTTCGCTTATTTATGCTTCTATTCCCGGGCCTAAACTCATTGAAAAAGCAATGGCTGTGGGTATTGGTGGAACAGTAAGTGAAGTTGTTGGAGCGGCTGTTGATGCCAGATATGCTCCTCCGCTCCTTATCACTGGAACTGTTGAATCAATAGTTAAAGGCGACAGGGACGCAGAAGCAGAGGTGGTTGTAAAAACAGGAAGTGCCCATGTTATTGTTACCCGTAAAAGAAAGCCCTATCATAAAGAAGCTGATTTTACAAGGCTTGGATTAAAGCCTCGTGAAACTGATATCGTAGTAGTAAAGATCGGTTACCTTGAACCTGAGTTGTATGCCATGAAGAACGGATGGCTGCTGGCACTTACCCCAGGCGGTGTTGATCAAAACCTTGAACGTCTAGGGTACAAAAGAATCCACAGGCCTATGTTTCCTTTAGATAAAAACATGGCAGATCCTGATTTGACCGCCCACCTTATCCCTTAGTTTTTATAGCTGGCACAGATTTTTTGATTCATATATTTTATTATATAATCACCTTAAAAGTACTTTTATGGACAAACTTGAACTGAAAGGCCGCTGGAATGAGCTTAAGGGCAAAGCCAAGCAGGCTAACGGATCGCTCACTGATGATGACCTGAAATACGAGGAAGGCAAGGATGATGAACTATATGGAAGATTGCAGCGCAAACTGGGAAAAACAAAAGATGAAATTGTTGAATGGATAAGGTCGCTGGGATAATTATTCTTTTTCAAGATTTTTGTTTACAATCTTTTTTATGAACCCCGTGCCTGCCAGGTGCGGCGGTTCATATATATCAAAACGCTGGCCTTCCAGCAACGAATTGCTGAACTTGCTGATAGACTGAATAGTAATATTTACTTCGGCAGTTTCCCCCAGCGGCAGTTGTTCACGATCGGTTAATATGTTTTCAGCCGCAGTTGAAAAGTCCGAATCTTCAAATCTTATCAGCGGTCGGTATCCTGAAGGTACAGGCCTCGTGCGTCCACCCTTATTGGGTAAAACATAGGTTACCATAGCAATGAAATCCGGTTTCAATCTATGCATACACAAGTGTATTTTCAATATGACGATCGGAAATACAATAATGTTACAGTAAAGTGTTTTTACAGAACAGATAGCAGAACCTGCCACGCATGGTCTATTTCTCCATCGTCTATCAGGTCTTTTGCGTAAGTGTGTATGCGTTTAACGAGGTTGTTATCCGGTTTAAAATATTGTATGATTGCCTCAAGACGTTCATCTTTGAACTTCTTTTGCAAAACCGGCATTATATTCACATTTGCTAATTGCGCAAGGTGATTTCCGGTAAGCACTTCACTCCCAATTATTGATTTTGGCAATGCATCAAAGCCAATTCCTGTTTGAGTATTTGGCTTTTGTACCCTGAACAGATCCGCAGCTGTTATCTTTGCATACCAATCACCACCTAACCTGGCTACGAGTTCTGTTTTTTCCTGATCTATCTTTTTATCTTCTGATAATATATCATCTGCAATGTGCATGCATAAAATTTCAGCGATCACCAATTGTCCTGCACCCCCGTTTTCACCTAACGGTTTAATTTCATTCACTATGCATTCGAACGATGCTTTTGCTTCTGCTACAATTGGCGGCGCAATCAGGTGAGCGGTCTTTTTTGTAAATCCTGCTTTCAAAAATTCATCTGTTCCTTTAGGGTATTCACAACTTGCCAGGGAAACCTGGTAAACCATATCGTAGGTAACTATGCTGATCGCTGCCTGAGGAACCGCCATGATATTTTCCAGAGTATGCTTGGTTGTATTGTTTTTCATTCTCCTAGACGGAGAAAATATCAATACAGGGGGGTTACCCGAAAAAACATTGAAGAAGCTGAAAGGGCTAAGATTTACATTGCCTTCCTCATCTATAGTCGAGGCAAGGGCTATCGGGCGTGGCGCAACAAGATGCAGCAGATAGGATTGCCGTTCAGATGGCGATAGATCACTCATGTGTACAGTCATTAGCAATGATAATTTTTTTTTCATCCGGAAAACTTGTTTGCGATTTAAACAGAAGTTTTTGCTGTAATTGCTGGCTTTTCAGAAAATCTTTTTGGTCTCATACGATAATAGAGCTATCACAACTTCTGCACATTGATCACACCAGTAAAAAATATAAGTTTGTTTTCTGCGCAGTATAAACAAAGCAAACAAATAATAACAAACGTTTGCGTAACTATTTCTTTGATTATTAAAATGAGAATAGGTAACTTATTTCGTTAATCAATAGCTAAACAATGATGTTGAAAATCGATTCAACTATTGATCGTAATTGATTACACTTTTCATATTAACCAAACTAATTTTTTAAAGCTTATGAGTAACCATCTTCATCTGCGGCCGGCAAGGATTACAAAGTTGTTATTGGCTTTGTTGCTGGTGTACGCAACGCTGCCTTCTTTCGCGCAATCGTCCGGAAATGTACACGGGCGTGTTACAGGAACACGGCAGGAACGTTTGTCCGGAGTTTCAGTAATGGTACTCGGAACTACCAGGGGTACAACTACAAACGCAAATGGTGAGTTTACCATTGCCGCAGGCACCCAGGACACATTATCATTTTCGTATGTTGGATTCAATGAAGAACATATTGCAGTAGCCGACAGAAATTTAATCAATGTGGTGCTGCAAAGTGGCGCAACCGGACTTAATGAAGTGGTCGTAACGGCATTGGGTATCCGGAAATCAGTAAAATCCTTAACATATTCCGTAGATAATATTAAAGGCGATGAAGTAAATAAAGCAAAAGAAACCAATGTGATCAATTCACTTCAGGGTAAAGTTGCAGGCGTCACCATCACACGAAACGCAACTGGTCCGGGAAGCGATTCCAAGGTGCTGATAAGAGGAAACCGTTCCATTACCAACTCAAATGAACCGCTGTATGTAATTGACGGAGTTCCGCTAAGCGGCAATGTAGGTATGTTGAGCCCTGATGATATAGAAAGCATGACCGTACTGAAAGGTGCATCAGCTGCTGCACTTTATGGAAGCCAGGGGCAGAACGGTGCTATCATCATTACCACTAAAAGAGGTAAAGCAGGTGAAACCATCATTAACTATGTGGGTAATTATACATTAGACCAGGCCGCTGTTTTACCGGAATTACAATTTGAATATGGTCAGGGAGATGCTGGAATATATAACGCAGCATCTGAACATAGCTGGGGTCCAAAACTGGACGGACAAATGGTAGAATTATGGAACGGACACACAGTTCCTTACGTTGGACAGCCGGATAGACTCAAGAACTTTTTCAGAAAAGCCAGCACTATCAATAATACAATAGGTGTTCAGGGCGGTAATGATAAAGTGCAATCTTATTTTTCATACAGCAATACTCTTGCCCAGGGCATCATGCGCAATAATGACCTGGTACGGCATAATCTTGACTGGAAGATCACCAATAACATAACTTCCAAATTGTCTTTTTTCAGCAAGCTGACATACATATTTGAAAAGGTAGATAACCGCGTTTTCCCGGGTGATGGAGGAACATTTGCTCTTCCTTCAATGTTCAGGTCACCGGTTAGCATTCCGCTTGATGAAATGAAACAGTACAACTATATAGATGAAACCGGAACAGAAAAACAAAGCTACTGGAACCCAGGATCATCTGTACAGCTTAACCCATTCTGGGCGCTGAACAGGGTGCTCAATACACAAAGAAGGGATCGCTTTCTTGGCCTTGTTTCAATGAAATATGTATTTACCGACTGGTTGAACATTCAGCTGCGTGGAAGCATTGATAAATTAATGCAGAACAATGAGTACAAAGTATTTGCCGACAACTACTTCAGCCAGGTAGGATCAGACTACGACCGTACCGAAAACCGGAATACAGGTATGAATGTGGACGCGCTATTATCTTTTAATCGTTCAATTGGAAAAGATTTCGATTTAACAGGGAACGTGGGTGCTTCTATCCAGCAAAGCAGGTATGCAAGCGCACAACTAAACGCAAATGGCCTGAATAAAGCTAATTTCTTTTTCATGACCAATGCGAAAAGTCCGTTTATCAGTAATACTTATGGCAGAACTCCTCAGGTTCAGTCATTGTATGCTACAACTACTTTTGGCTATAAGAATTATCTTTTTCTGGATCTGACAGCACGCAACGACTGGTCGTCTGCGCTTCCTAAAAACAATCAATCTTATTTCTACCCATCAATCGGGCTGTCCGCAATAGTTTCCGATATGATTGAGTTACCGTCTTGGGTAACTTATGGTAAAGCAAGAATCACATCAGCCAGTTCAGGCTTCGGTGGTACACAGTACCTCGATCGTAATTATTATTCCGTTGGTTCAGGTGGATCAATTTCAACGCCTTCGATACAATCACTGGGAAATTACAAACCTGAATTAACACAGTCACTCGAATTGGGTTTAGACTGGCGTTTTTTAAACAACAGGCTTGGTTTTGATATCACTTATTATAATACCAAAACAAAAGATCAGTTGTTACTGATCGGTATTCCAAACCCTACATTGTTTAGCCAAAAGTATATCAATGCAGGTTTGATCCGCAACAAGGGTATAGAAGTATCTGCTGATTATACGCCGGTAAAAACCAACGACTTCTCCTGGACTGCCGGAATAAATTATTCGAAGAATAAAAATAAGGTTGAACGTTTAACTGATCAGATGAAATCTGTTATCATCGGTGCTGGTGACGCTGTGTACCTTATTAAAGTTGATGAAGGCAGCAGCTTTGGTGATGTGTATGTAAGAGGATGGCAGAGGGACAGCCTGGGAAGAAGACTGGTGGATGATGACGGCTCTCCTACTTTAACAGATGGAACAAACGCTTTTGTAGGAAATTACAATCCCGATTACATGCTTGGGTTCTCCAATACATTTACTTATAAAGATTTCAGCTTAAGCTTCCTGATCGATCACAGACAGGGTGGCGTGGTAATATCCGGCACGCAGGCGCTGATAGATGCAGACGGACATTCAAAAGCTTCACTGCAGGGACGTGAGGGAGGTATCGTACTGGATGGTGTTAACCAGAGCGGCGGAAAAAATACCACAGCAATCGAAGCGCAAAAATATTTCAGCCTCATAGGTGGAAGGTATCCGATAGCAGAATTTTATAGTTATTCTGGTACCAATACAAGATTGAGGGAATTGGTTTTAAGTTACAGGCTTCCTGGAAGCCTGATTAATAAAACAAAGATCATTAAGAAGGCAGAAGTTTCTGTAGTGGGAAGAAATCTATTCTTCTTCGATCGTGCCGCTCCTATTGATCCTGAAATTACCCGCGGTGTTAATGGCGGTGGATTGGAATATGCCCAGTTACCTTCCACCCGCAATTATGGTCTCAGTCTAAATTTATCATTCTGATATAAAACTTATTAAAAATGAACTACCCGAAATTGTCAATTATCAGATTTTTGCAAATTGCGATTCTGTCATCGGTGATTACTCTGACAGGGTGCACAAAAAACTATGACGAAATAAATACTGATCCTACCCGGCTTACGACCCTTGCCACCGAAGATATCAAGGGGTTGTTTACACGCGCCGAATACATGGCAATGTATTCAGGAGACGGATCAGCTGAATACCAGTATGCACAGGGCTTCTTTGCTGACCTGTATGCACAGTATTCTGCCATTACCGCTACATTCGATCCTACTGACCGTTATAACATTTCGCAGGAATGGATACAGGAACAATGGATCGGTACATTCAGGGCGATGGCTCCTTTGGTAAATATTATCAAACAGACAACTGAACCTGAAAAGAGGGCGCTGAACGCTATTGCACGTATCTGGAAAGTATGGACAATACATCGTGCTACAGATTACTACGGGCCATTCCCATATACATATATTGGTTATGACAGTACAGTGATCCCTTATGACCGCCAGGAAGATATTTACATGGATCTTTTTAAAGAACTGCAGGAAGCGACTGCAGATCTGCAGCAAAATATGAATCAGACTTCTTACGGGGATGCTGATGTTATTTATCATGGCGATAATTCTAAATGGCTGAAATTCGGCAATACACTGAGACTTAGGTTAGCCATGCGCATTTCGAACGTAAAACCTGACATGGCCAAAACCGAAGCTGAAGCTGCATATGCAGGAGGGCCAATGACAGAATTAAGCGATGATGCTTACCTGGAGAGTTCAGGCGTTAATTACAATGGTTATCTGCGTCAATCAGGATGGAATGAATTCAGGATGAGTCAAACTATGGAAAGCTTGCTGGTGGGATACAATGATCCTCGATTAAGTAAATTCTGGCAACCTGCTGTGAATACCGGAGAATATAAAGGTGTAAGAAATGGTATGAATGTGGCTGAAATAGTAGCTCCGGAAAATGAGCCAGACAACACATCAGGCCCAAGTGATTACCTGCTCCCTGAGAATATGTCTACTACCCCATCTACAGTAATGTATACTGCTGAAGCTTACTTCCTCCGCGCAGAGGGTGTATTGAATGGATGGGAAATGGGAGGAACAGCACAGGAACTGTACGAAAAAGGTATTGAGATGTCTCTGCGCACATGGGGCATTAATGATGCTACAGTGATCAATAATTATATTAATGGTACAAGTTTGCCAAGTGCTCCGGGGGGTATGTTCAATACTCCGGCCTTAACTGACATACCTGTAAAATTTGCTTCTGTTGAAGAGAAGCAAAGAGAACAGATCCTGACGCAAAAATGGCTGGCACTATTTCCTGAAGGACATGAAGCATGGGCAGAAGTACGACGTTCAGGTTATCCTAAATTATATCCGATACTGCATATAGATAATCCTGCGGTGGCGCCTGGTGACTTTATCAAGCGAATTCCATTCCTTAATTACGACAGGGACAGAAATGCGAAAGCTGTTGAAGATGCCGTGCCATTATTAGGCGGACCCGATAATATCGCTACACCATTATGGTGGGATGTGGAATAAGTTAAAAGTGAAAGGTTAAAAGTTAAAAGTCAAAAATATTAATCTGATAATTCGATTATGCAATTGTATTGGCAAGGGCTGGTTGTAATCATATTCAGCATTACAGCAGCTTCAGGATGTAACCAAAACACAAAATCGCCCGTTGGAGACAAGAATAATGGCGGGCTGATACTTCCCGGAAATTTTGAAGCGCTGGTGGTAACCGACAGTATTGGACGCGCGCGACATCTTGCAGTAAATGGCAATGGTGACATTTATGTAAAGCTCACATATAATGACGCGATGAATGGTCGTGGTGGCACAGTTGGTTTGCGGGACCTTGATCATGACGGAAAGGCCGATTCTATTGTATATTTTGGCGATTATACAGATGTGGGCGGTTCAGCAGTAGGAATGACCATTCATAACGGTTACCTGTATACGAGTACAGTTACCCAGGTTTTAAGGAATAAATTAACTGAAGGTGATCTTGTTCCAAAAAGTCCGACAGAGGTGGTGTTTACCGATCTCGATACAAATGTTGTAAAGAACTGGCACACCACTAAACCTGTTGCCTTTGACAATAAAGGTTACATGTATATTCCTTTCGGCTCTCCTTCTGATGCAGGACAGGATATAAAGCTGTACGGGCCGGTGGGTATACCGAAAGGAAAAGGACTTGATCCGTCTCCGGAAAGGGAAACTCATGCGGGCGTCTGGAGATTCAGGGCTGATAAGATAAATCAGACACAGAAAGACGGAACCAAATTCGCTACAGGAATACGTAGTGTTGTAGGCATGCAATGGAATCCAAAAGATGAAAGTGTATATGCGGTGGTAAACGGCATCGATAATTTTCATACAATCTACCCGGACCTTTATTCGTCATGGCAGGCTGCTGTATTGCCGGCAGAAACGATGATCAAATTAAAAGAAGGAGGTGATTATGGATGGCCTTATGCATATTACGATCAGTTTCAACGTAAAAATGTTTTACAGCCCGGTTATGGCGGCGATGGAAAAATAACAAGAAGGGCCGATACCTTAGATACGCCTGTAATTGGCTTTCCCGGTCACTGGGCGCCTATGGATGTACTATTCTATACTGGCGACCAGTTTCCGGAACGTTATAAAAATGGTGCATTTGTTGCGTTTCATGGTTCTACTGACCGCTCTCCTTATCCACAGGCGGGTTATATAGTTTGCTTCATTCCTCTTAACAATGGAGTATCTGATGGCACTATTGAAGTTTTTGCTGATGGATTTACGGGAGTAGACACAGTCATTAACACAAGTGATGCAGTATACCGGCCTATGGGACTCGCTATGGGACCAGACGGATCATTGTACATTTCAGAATCCAATAAGGGAAAGATCTGGAGGGTCATGTATAAAGGTGATAAAAATAAATTCGGCGCTAATGAACTGGCAGCAATGGAAAAGCGAAAGAATACCAGAACCTATATTAAGACTCCCGATGAAAAAGCAGATAACCTGAACACCGGCGACAGGCTTGAAGGTAGCATCCTGTTCGACACCTATTGCGCCAGCTGTCATCAGCAAAATGGCAAAGGCGATAATAACCGCTTCCCTCCTGTTGCAGGGTCTGAATACGTTACCGGCGACAAACAACGGCTGATTAGTATTATACTGAACGGTCTGCAGGGACCGATTGATGTAAATGGAAAAACCTATAATGGATTTATGCCACCCCATAAGGATATACTTGATGATCATGCAATAGCCTCTATCGCTACTTATATCAGAGGCAGGTTCGGTAATAAAGCCAGCGGAGTTTATACAACGGAAGTGTCACAGGTAAGAAACGGAGCTGCTTTATCTGCAACCGGTTCGGCCAATGCTGATAAAAAAAAAGCGTTGACCAGATAATTGTAAAGAAATGCAATGATTTTACCATCGATGGCAAAGGCAGTAGTGCAGAATGGGCGAAAACCGGTTGGCAGACATTTGGCAAAATTCAGAAAGACGGGAGTGATTATGATTCAAGAAGCAAAATTCTTTATTCTGATAAAGGCATATATGTTTTGTTCAGCGGAGCAGATAAAAAGATCACAACAAAAGATTATAAAGAATATGATGACGAAATATATGACGGTGATGTTTTTGAAGTCTTTTTTCATCCCCGTCCTAACCTGCCGCAATATTTTGAGTACGAAGTAAACCATCTTGAAAAGGAACTCACACTTACACTTTCAAGAACTAAGGGAAACACTATAGCGTGGTCGCCCTGGCGATATGAATACAATAAGAATAAGCTCATTAAAAAGAAAGTGAATATCACCGGTGGTAAAAAAGAAATAGGAGCCGGCATACAATCATGGACAGCAGAAATATTTTTTCCGAATGAAATATTTGCCCTGATGCAGGGATACGCTCCCAAAAGCGGCGATGTATGGAACGGAAATTTTTGCAGGATAGATTACGACCAAGGCAAACCAACAGAATGGTCGTGGTCACCGCAAATTGTTTCATCATTTCATGAACTGGAACATTACGGATCAATTAAATTTGAATAATGAAAGTGAGAGGCTTTTATACAGTCATTTTAATTCTGTTGGCATGCGCTGCATTAGGACAGAAAAAAAATTATCATTTACTGATTGGCACTTATACATCACCTGGTAAAAGCGAAGGCATCTATGTGTATGATTTCGATGCCATGAAGGGAAAAGCGCTGTATAAAACCAAAGCTACAGGCATTCAGAATCCATCTTACCTGACGATAAGCAAGGATCACAAAAAAGTGTATTCAGTCAGTGAAATGGGTAAAGGCAATGGAAAGATAAGTGCATTTAATTTCGATGCACACACCGGAGAGCTTGGTTTCATTAACAGTGTAAGTTCTGGTGGTGACGGTCCATGTTATGTGTCTGTAACTGAAAAAGGCGACTATGTTTTTTCAGCAAATTACAGTGGAGGAAGTTTAGCTGCGATACGGGTTAATAACGATGGATCACTGGATTCAAACATTCAGCAAATTCAGCATGAAGGCAGCAGTATTCATAAAGACCAGAAAAAACCTCATGTTCATTCCATAATTAATACTCCAGATAACCGGTTTGTAATTGCTGCTGATCTTGGAACTGATAAAATTCATATCTATCGTTTTCACCCGGGCGATAATAAACCATTGACACCTGCATCACCTGGGTTTATGAAAACGCAACCCGGCAGCGGTCCCCGCCATCTCACTTTTCATCCCAATCACCGGTTTCTTTATTCGGTGAATGAATTGGATGGCTCAGTTAATGCGTATAAATATAAACAGGGTTCATTGGAAGTGCTGCAGTCGATCACCATGCTTCCATCAGGATACTCCGGAACCATTGAAGCTGCAGACATTCATATTTCTCCGGATGGTAAGTTTTTATACGCTTCTAACAGGGAAGAACGTAATGAGATAATTATTTATGCTATACAGAAAAACGGTAAGCTTAACTATATTAACCGGGTAAGCGTATTGGGAAAAGCCCCAAGAAACTTTGCAATTGACCCTACCGGTAATTTTTTGCTTGTTGCGAACCAGAACACTGATGAGATTGTTATTTTCAAAAGAAATAAAAAATCCGGGGCACTCGTGTTTACAGGCGACCGGATTTCTGTGAGCAGGCCAGTTTGCCTTAAATTTGCCCCTATAAAATAACTACGTGGTAACTCATTACTTTGAGGTCAATACTTTCAGCATCTCCTCTGCAACTAATGCATTGCCTTTTTCATTCAAATGCACTCCATCACTTGTCAGAATGCCGGAAGGCTGATTATCGTTATTATTCGCCAGGTTATAATCCAGTAAAATTTTTCTCAGATCAACAAGTTTGCAATTATTTTTTTGCGCAATGCCACGGATGATCTGCGCATATTGGTTAAGATCGCCATCCTGTGAATTAGTATAATCTGTTTTTTCTCCAATTGCTGCCGGTGTACAGAGAACTACCTGCGCATGAATACCTTGTAATTTTTTAATGATGGCGGTATAAAATTTTTCAAATTTATCAGGATCCGTTCCGGTACCATACATACTTTTGTGCCATACATCATTCACACCAACCCATATTACTACAACATCAGGTTTCTTTGCCATCACATCGTCTTCCAGACGCAAATAAAGATCATACACTTTATTGCCGCCGATGCCTGCGCCCTGTAGTTCATAACCATTATCCATCCCCTTTTGTTTCAGCTGCTCACCAAATACATTAATGTAGCCTCCAGGTTTAACTCCGGCTTCAGTGATGGAATCACCAAAGAATATTACAAGTTTCTTTTGCTGGAAAGTAAAGCCGGTAAGCATAACAGCCACTGACATTATGAATACAATCGTTTTCATAGAAAGTTTATACTTTAGTTTGATAAAAATTACAAGATAAAACTTTATAGGTGGTTCATTTCAAAATTCACGTGATGCCCGCCACCACCCGAACTGCCTGCGCAAAATTTACTGTTACATAATCGGCTACAATCATTAATGTACCTGCAACTGCCATTACCTCTTCCAGTGAACTCGTTGCGTACGCCCATAAATTTATTTATCTTGAACCTGATTGAATGTTTTAATCTTTACGGGTTCTAATACTATTAATGCCAAAACAATATAAATTCCTTGCTCCCCTTACCATCCTGATGGGTATTATAGTTCTTGTTGCAGCAGCCACATGGGTAGTGCCTGCAGGAATATACAGCACTTTATCGTATAAGGATAAACAGTTTATAATAGTAAGCCCTGACAGCGCTTCGGTGCTGCCTTTTTCTAAAACAATAACAGACAGCCTTCACATCAGCATCCCTCTGAAGGCTTTTGAAAATGGAGACATCAGTAAACCGGTCTCTATTCCCGGATCTTATCACCGGCTTAAAAAAAATCCTCAGGGCATTGTCAGTATTTTACAGGCGCCGATCAAAGGCATTTATGAAACTATCGACATCATACTTTTTGTTTTGCTGCTCGGCTCGTTTATCAATATATTTTATGCTTCCGGCGCGATAGAAAAAGGTATTGCAAGATTATGCTATAAGATGAAGGGGCGCGAAACATGGCTCATCATCTCACTTTCTTTAATTTTTATTGCCGGTGGTACTACCTACGGAATGGATGCAGAAGCTATGGCCTTTTACCCCATCCTGGTACCGGTGTTCCTTGCTGCCGGGTACGACCTGATCGTTCCACTGGCAGTAATTTTCCTGGGTACACAGATAGGACAGCTATCCTCCGTATCAAACCCGTTTTCTTCCGTGATCGCTTCAAATATTCTTGGCATCAACTGGATAAACGGAATTACACAGCGAATCATTATTTGTATTATCACGGCAGTGATCAGTATCGTTTATCTCGTGAGGTATGCACAGAAAGTAAAAAGGAATCCGCAGCGTTCCATTCTTGCTAAATCCGGGAGTAATGTACAATCACCTTATCCTGTTCAGGAAATTGAACTGAAAAACATCCGTCTGAGCAACACCACTATATTCCTGCTTATCCTTTTTGCACTCACGTTCATCATCATGATCGCAGGTGTAATATTTTTTAAATGGTGGTTGCCGGAAATGTCAGCAGTATTCCTCGGCGCCACAATTGTGTTCGGTATAATACTCAGAATGCCGGAGAATGTGTTCGTAGAAAAGTTCATTACCGGCGCAGCATCATTGCTTGGTGTTAGTTTGATTATAGGTGTGGCACGCGGAGTAACAATAGTGATGAATGAAGGTAACATTAGTGATTCACTTCTTTATCATTCATCTATGCTGGTGGGCAGCCTGCCTCCTGCCCTGTTCATTGTTGTGCTCATGACCCTGTACCTGGTATTTACCGTATTCATTGCCTCCACTTCAGGCATGGCAGTGGTCACAATGCCTATACTTGGTTCTTTAGCGCTGATGCTTGGAGTACCGGGTCATGATACCGTGAATGCATACCTCTTTGGATTAGGAATAATGAACCTCATCAGTCCTACAGGCTTGTTGTTGCCATCCCTGGCGCTTGTAAATGTGAGTTTCGGATCGTGGTTGAAATTCATTACACCTTTACTCATCATACTTTATATCGTATGTGCAGTTTTCCTTGTCATCTCGCTGCTGTTGAGTTAACCGTGACACACTGTTTAAGTTAAATAACGTTTATTTGCTTCATGTGCGCCCGCATTGCCCATTTTCTGCCATGGATAAAAACATATCGCGACAAGCCTTATTTTTTTACTGAGAATGGAGAAAACTGGATACCTATCGGGCAGAATGATGCCATCACCTGGCCAGACCTCAAAGATGCATTCTTACAAAAAAATTTGAATAAAGTTGAAGGATATTTCAGCATGCTTCACCATCATGGAATCAATTGCATGCGATTGATGATGGAATATTGTCATACTGAGCACCGGTATTTCGAAAAACCGGTCGGACAATTTCATAATAACATGATCACTTTATGGGATGACCTGTTTATGCTGGCAGAAAAATATAAAATACGCTTTCTCATCACACCATTCGATACTTACTGGATGCGCCGCCGGTGGCCATATCACCCCTACAATAAAAGAAACGGCGGACCATGTTCTACAACTACACAATGGCTGCTTTCAGCGCAGATGAGATTAGCCATCAAGAACCGGTTTTCATTTTTTACAGAACGATGGGGAGGCAGCGGAGTAATTTTCGCATGGGACCTGTGGAACGAGATTCATCCTGTTCACGCACGTAATGAAGTGAACCGGCTTTCTCATTACATTGAGGACGTAGGCTCTTTTCTAAGGGATAAAGAATTACAATTATTCAACACATCGCATCTGCAAACGGTATCCTTCTATGGCACTTCATTGCTCGCCAATCACGACATTGCATCAACCGCATTGCGCCATGCGGGGCTGGACTTCGCTACTATTCATTTGTATGATGAGCCCGCAATTGACCGGCCAAAGAACACTGTTGATGCGGCGGTTATAACGGCGAAGCTTACCCGACAGATATTATCAGAAATAAATGATAACCGGCCATTCTTTGATACCGAACACGGACCAATATTCACTTTTAATAACAAGCATATTACGCTCGATGAAAAATTTGACGATGAATATTTTAACAATATGCAGTGGTCGCACTTTGCATCAGGAGGTGCAGGAGGAGGTATGCGATGGCCATATCGTCACCCGCATTCATTAACAGAAGGCATGCGCAAAAAACAATACGCTTTGTCGGAATTTGTGAAATATGTCGACTGGAAAACTTTTAAAAGATCGTCGCATAATAACATCATCAGTCTCTCAAATAAACATCTGATAACTTTTTCATGCGGCGATGAACAACAGTCTGTAATATGGTTGTTACGCAATAAACCGTTCGCACCCAGGGCGGAAAGTTTTTCGGTTAGCAGTCCTTCAAAAGCAAAATACTCGGTAATTTTCTGGAACACAGCAACAGCCAAAATAATAAAAGAATCAGTGATAGATGAACTTAATGTTGCATGCGGTCTTCCGCCGTTTGAAAAAGATATAGCCATTTACCTGAAGCGTATCAATTAAGGGATCCATCCCTGGCTGCTAATTACCGCTCTTAATTCCGGATCATTGGCCGACACAGGGGGTATCCATAAGCCAAGCTTTGTTCGCGTCCACCAGTTCCCTTTTTCATTTCCTGGCTTTGCAAATTTGTACTGGTACAAAACAGCGCGGATATATTGTGGTGGCTTTCCCGGAAAAGGATCGTTTTTGAATAACCGGATAGTTTTATCATCATTATGAAGAAGTTTCCAGATGAGATGGTAAGTCCATGGATATTCTTCCGGCGATGACATTGAAGCGAACCACATCTGCCAGTCTAACCGCAAATGATAAGGTGCTATTTGTACGGGCTGTTTGTCGGGAAGTACAGGTAGTCCTTTATAGATATAAGGTTTCCAATCCGCTTTATCAGTAGTGTCATTGCCATTAGTTCCTTCAAACACCACATTCATTCTTTCTGTGCCCACGGTTCCAAAAGCGCCATACGTATTCACAAGATCCAATGGATCGAATGAAGTATTCATGATCTGCCGCGGAGAAAGCATATTGAAAATTGGCTGAATACTCAGCATAGCAACAAGTGCAGTTACTATCCACGCCGTTACCTGCATCGGCTTTGATGGAGTTGACTCAGCTGCCGCAGCTTCAGCTTTAACTACAAGCCTGTGAGGAAGAATTTTTGCCCAGAAGCCGTCATCCATGCAGGCTAATGCTGGAACGATCGTGAGCCAGTTTAAAAAAGAAAGATTTCCACTCAATATAATATTGAACTGAAAAATGATGATCACCACTCCTGCAATATGCCTTGCGATGCGGGGCCAGAATACAAACCATGGAGCCACAAGTTCTGCAATGTGGTTGAACCAGACCCCTGCTGCAAGCATTGATCGGGGAAGAAAATGAAACCACCTGCTTAAAGGCCCCGGTATAGGCTGAGTTTCGAACTGGTAATATAATGCTGTACCGTTACGCCATATTTCATCGCCACGGATCTTGATAAGCCCTGCGCCCAGCATGATGCGGAAAACCAGCCATCTGAACAGTACAATGATCAATTTTGGCGGTGCATGTTTTGGAAAAGGCCTCATGTCTAGCAGGGGACAAAGAAAAATGGCAAGAAATCCGGTTTCATTAAGCTGAATTTCCCATCCGTATCCATACCATTCCTGTCCTACATGAACGAATGACATATACAAGAACCAAATGATGGACATCATCGGTGCATTGGCAAATCCTGCTACCACTACACATGAAAGAATGAATCCTATCCAGGCAAACGTTAGCAGCGCCGTATCGGAATGCCACAACCAGAAAACAGATGGCAGCCGCATGAAAGCATTGCTTTCAGACCCCAGGGCATTTCCGGCAAATTTCAGGTAATAAGGTAATGGAAGAAGCCCATTACTGCCAATCAAAGGAATGACCTGGTTGATGGTTACAAGAAAAGCAAGGGCATAAATAGCGCCAACAAGCCGGAGTATCATAAAACGCGTAAGCCAGTATGAAGAAGTGGTTCTCACTATTATTTCATATAAAATACATTTATCAAAGGAACTGTTACAGGTGAATCGTCTTCATTTGTATCCATGATGTCTTTCATCATAGTCCACCATTTTTTCATAACCGGATGCCCGGATAAACTTTCCAGCTTTTGTTCATCTTCAATGTTCATGATGGCAAATAGATCACCTCGTGATTCATCAAGGAAAATATAGTAATCTGAGATCCCAACAGATGCCAGCAGCGTTTTTAGTTCCGCCGGAATTTCATCATGCCTTTTCCTGTATTCCTGTGCCTTTCCCTTATGCAGATGCATTTTAAATGCCACTTTATTCATATGAATGTAATTATATTACTTCTGTGTGAGCGTAGCTTCTCATGAACCATACGGTACGATCCCGGTACGGATGATGTATACTAGCAACACAGGTGTATTGCATAAACTCATTGTTTGAAAAAGATTGAAGATATATTCAGATACCGCACAATGACTCTTGCAAATATTTTCGGCGCTCCGGAATGAATACCTGCCGTGCGTCGTGTGTTCTGAGTTACTGGTTCGCTAAAATTTTTTTTATTAAAGTGATCTGTCCCAAATGATAATGGGTATGCTCTATTAATCCTGAAATATTCCTGTAATAACTACCATATTTTTCATCAGCAAAAACAGCAAAAAGCTTTTGCTCTTCTAACTTTTCTATTTGTGTTGCAAGTGCATCTGCCTGTAAGAATACATAACTGATCAATTTTTGCCAGTCTTCCTCAGAAGTCACCGGCTTCAGATCAAAACTAAATTTATCACTTGCATCAAGTGTTGATCCCTGCAAAACCTTAAGTATAGCATCCACATAATAATTGATATGATACACTAATGCGGCAATAGTGTTCAGATGATACATGTTTGCTGTAGCCTGTTGCCACGATATGCCTTCAAGCGTGTCTTTCAGGTTTACAGCAGTCCAATTTCCGCCGTTATAAACACCTCTGAGATGTTGTGCCAATACTTGCGATACGTT
>DATLDR010000201.1:0-55008 GCA_035525775.1 Flavitalea sp. | reverse complement strand
AACTGGATGTGCCAAATTGTGTTGCACGGCCCTCATTAATGTTAACATGATAATAGGCATACGGTGTAAATATCCACTCGTGGTAATAGCCATGGTCAAGCAACAGATTAAGGAAAACTCCTGCACCAAAACCTGCTGTCATGGGAAGGATGTGATAATATCTTTTTTCAAAAAATACCAGCCATATCCCAAACCCTAATAATGCCGTTGCTATCTGCAGCCTGAAATAAAAAGCCAGACTGAAAAGAAAACCTGCCAGTAACGGCAACCACCAACCTTTGCATTTCTCTTTTTTGCTCTCATACAGAAGCAATGTGCCGAAAAAGAACAGTGACGACATCATTTCTGCTGAAAACAATGTTCGTGTATAAGGAAGCACCCATGAGAAATTAATGAGCAGTAAAACAAATATTAATACTTTACGCGAGGAGTTTATGAAATAATGAAATGCAAGGAAATTAAACACCACAAACATTGCAAGGCCCAAAACAATTCTCAAAATCGTCAGCTGCGTATAAGGATCACTGATACCTATTGAGCTAAGCAACAGGTAATATCCTGAGAATAAATATACCTGAAGTGTTGCACGAACAAAATGATCATACTCCCATACATACGGAGCGCCACTGGGTTTACCCAACTGATTAAGTGAAAATTCAATGATCTGGAAATGTTGATCGGCGCTGGAAGCGCCTGTCGCCGTATAAGAAGTAATGATCTGTAAAATAAAACCTGCCAGCAGCAGCCATTTAACCCTGGCATCTGTGTGGATGATATCCCTTATGGAAGTGAGCAGCGTGATTCGTTTTTGATTACCGGCGAAGGTAATTGGAAATCGGCAGACGGCAGAGGGCTGACGGCAGAGGGCAGAATAAGAACTGACAATTAAAATCTACAAATTTTTATAGCATGTCTCTTAGCGGCCTTGAATGTTGTAGTTACACATCTCACGTCTGCCCTCTGCCGTCTGTCCTTACATAAATTCAAACGGATTTCCAGCAGCTATTTCCACAATATTCATCCCCGGAATATTTTTCCTGCACCAGTCTGCCATATACGCAGAGCCCGGTTCTTCAGAATCGGCGTGGCCTAAAACAACGAGCGATAATTTATTGCCTGCTGCTCTTGCATCACGTACGTACTCCGCAGTTTCCCATTCAGATAATTCGCCCACCAGCAATACATCCGGATGCATACTTGCTGTTTGTTGTATTTGGTTTCTTCCTCCTGATGCACCTGGCATCAGCAAAATTTTTGTGCATTTTTCATCCTGCTCTCCTATGAACCGGACACTGCTGATACCCAATTTTTTTTTGCATTGCGCTATAAGGTCATTCAGCGTAATTTCAGGAATTTCGAAAAAGCTGTCGTTGTGTTTTAAATATTTCTGCCACCCAAGCTTTTCAATCACACCATCCATAACACCATCAGGCTGGTGTGAATGTATGTAATCATGATTCCTCCACACGGTGATAGCATTATCTTTTAACAAAGCAGCTTTATATTGGTACACTTTATCATCCTTCAACCATGTTGTATCATCCGTATGATTGTAGAAAGTAGGTTCATGCGCAATAATAAAATTAGCTTTAGCTGCTATGGCCTTACGAATCACAGGTATTGTCGCAAACATGGTGGTCACAATTCCGGTTACTTCGTTGCCGCGGGAACCGGATTTTAATGTATCTACAGTTTGCGGAAATGGTGCACCTTTTATTTCTTTCAGAAAAAGATCTATGATCTCGCCGACTGTCCATTTTTTATGAACATCGGCATGCGATGCAAATGATGAAGATAATAATACACTTCCTGCGCCAATTGCAACTGCATTGTACAGAAACTTTCTGCGGTTATGAAAATCCATATGCATGTTGGTTTTAATCTTCCACTATATCTTCTGCCTTTTCACCATTCTCTACGATGTCCCCTGGCTTGAACAATACATTTTTCATGATCGTTCGCCACACCTCTTTCTTTCTCAGCAAAAATTCGAGGTCCATCGAAAAGTGTATGAATTCTTCTTTCTGGGTATTTTGCATGATCTTCTTCGCTTCAGCATCTTTTTCAACTGAAAGGCGCTGCTCATACCAGTCGATCGCTTCAGCTTCTTCTATCAATGATTTGATCATCCTTGCAAACGTCCTTACTTCCTGCGACAACTCACCTGCTGGTTCATGATATTGGTCAAAGCCCATATATTTTAAATATTTTTTATTTCTGCAAACATCTATTTGCTGAATCTCATCCAGTCTATAAAAGCAATGTTCTCGAAAACTCCTGAATTATTTTTGAATACAACATATAAATCATGCCTGCCACTGACCTGCTTCAAAGATATATTTACATGTTTCATCGCAGGTTTGCCCGGAGTAGTATTGGCTATGTCACACTGTGCAATTAAAGGACCATCAGGTGAACCGGTATGCATTTCCATTACACTTCCCTTCTCTAGGCTTCCCATATCTACCTGTAAATGACCTATGCCAGTGAGATCGATATCTTTCAGAGTCATATATGTGTTGTTACCAATATTGCCGACAAGCGTCATATTCATTCCATCCGGCCGAACAATGTCCATTTTTTTATCGAGTATAAAATCTTCCGCCTGCACCTTCTGGTTTCTGAATATAAAAATTCTGGTACCTGTAAGATTTCCTGTAACCGGCCCACCCTTATCTGTATAGATTGCTCTCAAAATATAATTACCTGCCGACTGATTACCGGCTTTTGCATTAAAAACCACCTGGCCACTTACTGGCAGGCTCGTCTGCTTTGTAGAAAAGGATAAAATATATTCAGCCATCTTCTTCGCATCCTCTTCCGAGTGTTGCGGATGCGCCGCCATCATGTTTTTCCCCCAGTTGCCGTTTCCACCTGCAATAATTTTAGCTGCAAGCTGATCTGCAACATCTTTCCCTTTATAACGCTGCGCAATGGCTAAAAATGAAGGGCCTATTGATGTTTTTTCAGGATTGTGACACGTTTTGCAGTCGCTTGTTTCAAGCAGATGTTTTCCGTTTACAAATTTCAGCGCGGTAGCAAGGTTTGCATTTGATTCGAGCAATGCCAGGTCTTTTCCATCCTGTAAATAATCGAATGACACAAATACAGCGGAGGGATCGATTCCGTTTCCTACAGATCCGTCTTCTTTATCGTTCACTTGTACAGAATACGGTATTTTCTCGTTGTCAAAATAAAAGGTTTTGTTTGACGATTTAACATCAATAGCAATAGAAGGAATTTCGTTACCCACTTTTACTATCACCTCGGCCGTTGAGCTTTTCCCTTCATTGTCAGTCACCTTTACTACAGGCCTGTATACACCGGGCTTATTATAGGTAACAGTTGCAGTTTTACCATTTATCTTCTGAGCATCGCTGCCCGGAATTTCCCATGAATATTTCAGCTCAGCTTTCTGATCCAAGTCAAAGGACTTTTCAGCAGACAGGTGAACAGTGAGTGGCGTGCCGCCAACTGTTTTATCCGCGGTAAGATCTGCTTTTGGATCCCTGTTACCTTTCACATATGTAATCTTCACAAGCCGCGAATCCTGATTATGTTCAAAATAGTTTTCACCATACTGCAATACATATAAAGATCCATCAGGACCGAATTTCATGTCTATCGGCTTGTACCATTGTTGAGCCGGCAGAAACGGCTCTATTTTATTAAGGGTTTTATTTTCATCGAACGATACCACTTTCACCCAGCTCCTCGCCCATTCATAAATAAATAATTTGCCATCGTAATCATCCGGAAAAGGATTTTTTGCATCCTTAAAATCAGATTTGTAATAAACAGGACCGGCCATCGCGCTTCTTGAACCGGTACCCAGACTTGGAAATTCTTTTGATACACCATACGGATACCATATCATTGGTTTCCGGGCAGGCGGAAGTTCACGTGAACCTGTATTGTTTGGCGACATATTTACCGGGTGATTGGGATCGAATTTGGGTCCTATTTTATTTGTTGCAAAATCGAAATCAGCATAAGCTTTATTGTCTGCTACAAAGTATGGCCAGCCATAATTACCAGGAGTTTTAGCCTGATTAAACTCATCATAGCTCTGCGGACCACGATCGGTATCCTCGCCACCATCAGGACCAACATCGCCCCAGTAAAGAATGCCATTATGCTGGTCAACTGAAAAGCGAAATGCATTACGCGTTCCCATCACATATATTTCAGGCTTGCCTTTAGAACCATCTATTGGAAATAAATTTCCATCCGGAATCGAGTACGTACCATTTACTTCGGGATGTATCCTTAATATTTTACCTCGCAGATCATGCGTGTTACCGGAAGACTTCTGCGCATCGAACGGCGCACGACCCTGGCGTTCATCAATCGGTGAGAATCCATCAGATTCTTTTGAACTTGTATTGTCACCGGTAGATATGTACAGATCTTTATCAGGACCGAATGTTAAGTGTCCACCCGAATGACAGCATGTTTCACGCTGGGTAGGAATTTCCAGTACGATCTTTTCCGTTTCACGCAGAATGCTGTCTCCCTTCATCACAAATCTTGATACATTTTGTTTAGGAACATTCCCTGCGGGCGAATAATTAATATATATCCAGTTGTTTTTTTCAAAATCCGGATCGAGGGTTACACCAAGTATTCCATCTTCATAATTTCCGGTAATGCTAACATCAAATTTCGCAATTACCCGGCTCTTTTTTGTTCCCGGATCATATATCTTAATATCACCACGCCTTTCTATGTATAATACACGGCCGTCTTTAAACACTACCATTTCCATTGGCTCATACAGATAGGTGTCGAGCACTTCTACAACAAAGCGATTCTCATCTGAAATGCGAAGGGTTCCCGCCTTAGAGTAGTCGGGCAATTTCCCTTGCTTGAAATTGTCAGCTACCGAACCTGAATCTATTCTGGAAAAATTAGCGGCATTCCTGCTCATCCAGGGCCAGTTAAGTATGGTATCCGGCCTTTCAGAAAATATCATAAAAGTACCTCCTGCCTCCACAAATCTTTGCAGATCCGGTTGCTGAGAGTAACTAAGGGTATCCATGAAATAATCAACAATAAATAATGATGAATACTTCTTTAAAGTATCTTCAGTAACAAACCCGATATTACTTGTAGTATCATACGGAATATTGTTTTTGCCGGATATTTGTTTCAAAGATTGTAAAATCTTTGTACTCGCATTTGAAGGACGATAAACAATAAGAAGTTTTTTGCTGGTGTTATCAGCGCATGAACTTAAAACAATAAACGAAAAAATAATTATGACAAGGTACTGGAATCGAATCTTCATATTTTAACTGAAGTATTTAAATGTTTATTTGATATCGGCACTGTTGCTGACAAAAGCAATCTTTTTACTGTCGGGCGACCATGAGGGAGTATTGATAGTTGCCTGCCCTCCATACACATAAGCCACCACTTTAATATTTTTTGGATCATTAACTGGCATCATCCTCAGGTACACATGCTTGTAGAAAGGATGATCATCAGCTTTTGCTTCACTTTTGAGAAATGAAATAAATACGATCCATTTGCCATCAGGTGAAATATGGGGGAACCAGTCGTGAAACTCGCCATTGGTGAAAGACTCCTGGTTGCTCCCATCAGCATTCATTTTCCATAATCTCATTTCACCGGTGCGGTTAGAGTTGAAATAAATAGTTTTTCCATCCGGTGAAAATTCGGATCCATCATCCAATCCCGTAGCAGTAGTCAACCGAATTTCTTTACCTCCATTGGCAGGAACAGAATAAATATCAAATTCATTGTTCCTTTGCCCTGTAAAAAGCAACGTTTTTCCATCAGGTGACCAGCCATGCAGGTAAGATGGACCTTTAGGAGTGATCTGTTTAGGTATTCCTCCGGTTACCGGAACAGTGTACACAATTGAACCACCGAGTTTTTGAACACTGCTGCTAAGTCCAATCATGGTACCATCAAAGGACAATACATGATCGTTATTATTATTTTTTACATCACCTGTATTCAGCACCGCAGGGTTTCTTTTTTCAATGTCGAATTTGTACATGAGACCTTCGCTGTTGTAGATCAGGCTTTTCCCATCAGCAGTCCAGTTAGGCGCCTGCAATGATTTAGGCGAAGTGTACAACACTTCTCTTGTGCCGGTTGCCAACTCAAGCACTTCTATTCTGCTGCCGAGATAATCCCTGTAAGGTCGCAGGCTATCCCATGCAGGAACAGTAATGCGAACGTTATTGAAAACACCTGTCTCAAGAACATCCGCATTGTGCGAACCAACAAACAAACCAACATAAACATCATTGCCCAAATCTATATCCTTAACCTCACTGGTCACAAAATTCTCACCATACTTTGCGACACGCATGGTGTACCGGTTGCCTTTTCTTTCGAGCTCAATGATATTGGCATGAGTAAGTGAAGACTTCATTTCTTCTGTCTGCGCTCCGGCTGTTCTGCGATATTGCAGTGAGGTTAAGCCATCGCCGTGTACCACTGCATTCACATGAGGAGACTTTCCGTCAAGATCCTTTCTTACCATCCATCCTGCCTTCCTGTGCTCTTCAACTCCCTTTGGTCCTACAAATTCAGCACGTGTATGCAGAATGAAATCTCCTTTCATTTTCTTCCAAACAAACTGAAATTCATCATGATCAGCCCATATGTTATACCCTGCACCGGAAATAACATACTGCCCTGTTGCCGGGATGAACACAGCCGAGCCGGGCTTCACTTTTTCACCAATGTCTATATGTCCTTCAAAAATCCCAATTTCCTGTGCCTGAACAGAAGAAATAAATAAAAAGGAAAGCAAAATGAACTTAAAATTTACGTCAACAATGGACTTTTTCATTTGAATACTTTTTATGAATAACAAACAAGTGAATCAATACTACGTTAACATCGCAGATTATAACAGCACGGCAAAAAATTTATGAAAATAGGTCAATAAAGTATCAGTTCTTCTCGAGTTTCAAAAAGAAGGCCGCCATCAATGCAATTTTTTTAAGATAATCGAATCTTCCCGAAGCGCCGCCATGCCCATAATCCATATTCGTTTGAAGCAATAGAAGCTCATCGCCCTTTTTCATTTCGCGCATCTTTGCCACCCATTTTGCCGGCTCAAAGTATTGTACCTGCGAGTCATGAAGGCCTGTTATTACAAGAAGGTTTGGATATTCAACAGCTGCAACATTGTCGTACGGTGAATAAGATTTCATGTATTCGTACGCATCTTTATTCTTTGGATTACCCCATTCATCAAATTCATTGGTAGTAAGAGGAATACTTTCATCAAGCATGGTGGTCACCACATCAACAAAAGGCACTTCAGCCACCACACCCTTCCATAAGTGCGGTTTCATGTTTATTATCGCACCCATCAGCAAACCTCCTGCACTTCCTCCAGATGCATACAGATTTTCAGGAGAAGTAATTTTGTGATTCACAAGGTATTCTGCAGCAGCTATGAAATCAGTAAAAGTATTTTTCTTTTTCATGAGCTTGCCATTTTCGTACCACTCTCTACCCATTTCCTGGCCTCCCCTGATATGCGCTATCGCATATGCGAATCCTCTATTCAGCAGACTCAAACGGTGGCTGGCAAAAGCAGCATCAGCGCTGTATCCATAAGATCCATAACCATACAGCACCAATGGTGATTTGCCATCTTTCTTAAATCCTTTTTTATATACAAGCGAAACAGGAACTTTTACACCGTCGCTGGCTACAGCAAATAATCTCTCAGTAACATAATCTTCTTTATTATATCCTCCGGTTACTTCCTGTTCCTTTAATAACTTTTTTGATCTGCTTGCCATGTCATAATCAAATTCTGAAAACGGTGTTTTTAGGGAAGTATACTGATAACGGAGCTGCGTTGCATAGAATTCCGGGTTGTCACTTACTTCAACTTTAAAAGCAGGCTCATCAAAATCTATGTAATGATCGCTTTTAGGTTTTTCATTATGAACATTCACTTTCACCAAACCATCTTTCCTTTCGGTCACTACATAAAAATCATGAAAAGCATAAATGTGTTCGAGTAATACATCAGTTCTGTGTGGTATCATCTCTTTCCAGTTGTCAACTGATGGTTTACCGACCGCGGCTTCCATTAATCTGAAATTCTTTGCATTCAGGTTAGTAAGGATAAGAAACCTGTCATCCTGCTCATCAATTGTATACTTTACATCTTTCATCCGCGGCTGAAACACTTTAAACTCACCATCCGGTGTATTGGCATCAAGATAGAAAACTTCCGATGACATGGTCGATTCGGATCTTATCACAATAAATTTTTGTGACCTCAACTTTTCGAGGTACAGATAAGTAGATTTATCCTTTTCTTCATAAACCGTAAGATCATTTTTACTGTCACTGCCAACAACATGCCGGTTTATTTTTTCAGAAAGCAGTGTATTTGGATCATTGGCGGTGTAAAAAATTGTTTTACTGTCATTCGCCCATTGTACCGCCGGGGATGCAGGATACATGGCATCAGGATATATATCTCCTGTTTCCAGATTTTTAATATGAACAGAATACTGGCGACGTGACAATGTATCAACAGCAAAAGCAAGTAATTTATTATCAGGACTTACCTGTATTGCTTCCACTTCAAAAAACGCGTGTCCTTTAGCCATCTCATTCAGGTTAAGCAAAATAATTTCAGGCGAATCCATACTTGCTTTTCGTCTGCAGTATATCGCATATTGTTTATCCTCCACAAAACGGTTGTAATAATAATATCCGTTTTTAAAAACCGGAACAGACTGATCAGATTGTTTAATGCGTGATTTCATTTCATTAAACAGCGTGTCCCGAAGATCTTTTACATCACTGAGTACAGCATCGGTGTATTTATTCTCTGCTTCCAGGTAGGATACTACCTTATCACTTAAGGGACCTTTTTTAAAATAATCATTCATCCAGTAGTAGTTGTCGATTCGCTTGTCGCCATGCATACCTACATCTTTTGGAATCTTATCTGCTACAGGAGGATTAACCGATTTTTTTCCATCCATACAACTGCCTGTCATTAAAGTCATAATTGCTGAAATGATGAATTTCATCCTATTCCCTTTTAGTCTTTTCAATTCTTACATCGGACACTTTAACCTGCTGTACATCATTTTCATCGTGTGAGCATATGAATATTCCTGCAAACACAGATTGCGGCAATGGCATTTCGTGTGAACCTACCAGTTGCAGCGCCTCGCCGGGATTACCGACTTTCATAGTAATAAGATTATTTTTCCTTGACAGCTGCAGCACCTTGTAAACTTTTTTTGCAGGGAAAAATATTTCATCTTCCGGGTCGCGCATATTCTCTCCCGCTTTTCCTCTCCATTGCATTACTACCAATCCGTCTCCATGTTGCACGGCATTGATGCTTACAGCAGATTCGTCTTCTGAATCCCGGATCATCCAACCCACCTTCCTGTGTGCGTTGCCACTGTCGCCAACAAATTCAAAATTTGCAGTCAGCTTAAAATCACCACGCAGTTTTTTGTAGAGATAATGAAATTCATCCCTGTTGAACCAGATATTATATCCGGATCCCTTAAGAAGGTAAATTTTATTAACCGGATCATAGGTAGTAGATCCTGCGTTTTTCGGATTACCGATGTCAGCCGCATGAGTAAATATGCCGAGTGAATTACTTTGGGTGTATGCTGAATGAAAGATAAAGACAAAGAGAGATAAGATTAAAAATCTCATGGCGGTTGCTGCTTTAGCCGCATAAATTACTGAATAATAGCTATATAATGTTATTGATACGCTTACACATGATGCACCAGACAAATGCGCCGGGGAGGAGCAGGTATAAAAATGAATCACCCGCCTTTTTCCAAAGCGGGTGATTTTTGAATATTTTCCCTTGTTTTTTTAGTTGTTTGATTGGTTTTTCAGCCAAGGGATACTGGATGGTTCATAAGTCGGATACGGATCTGGATTGGTTTTTCAACGGTCTGGATTAAATGGTTCTTTTCAACGGTCTGGATTAAATGGTTTTTTTCAACGGTCTGGATTAAATGGTTCTTTTCAACGGTCTGGATTTTTTCTTCGGTCTGGATTGTCTCTTTGACTCCATAAAGATGCATGTATTTGCCCTTGTTCCCAATTATTCACATATGTGAATTACTTGTTTCCATGTTTATTTTAAACTCAATACTTACAAATACTTAGCGGTAGTAAATGCCCTTCTGCATTGCTTCGTAGATCTACGAATACATATTCAACCTCTTATAATATTAAACTCACTGAAGTGGACATACGGCACTTTTTCCACATGAACATTCTCTACTTCAGCGTGCGAAGGACCAATACAACACCAGTCAATCAGCTTCTGCAGATTCTTATGTTCTCCTGATGCAGTGATGCTAACTGAACCATCCTCTATATTTTTCACCGTTCCCTTAATACCCAGCGTCAATGCCTTCTCTTTTGCGCTCTGCCTGAAATACACTCCCTGCACCGTACCAGTAACTACGATTTGTATAGTTTCGTTCATACGCTTATTCTATTCTTTTATTTTTATGGGGTTTGCCATGGCTGCCTTAATGGATTGATAGCGTTTGGTGTATTGCGATGAATAATGCAATAATCATGGCAAGAAGTTGAATACGGAAGCAGAATCGGAACATGAATTACTTTTTAAAGGAAATCATAAACAAAGCAAGTGCCCGAACGTATGTATGTCATTTACAATTATCTGATTAAACTTTCGTAAGCAGTGGTGTTCTGTTTTGATACACTGAGCGTACGAATACGGTATAGACTTTATTTTCCGAAAAGGTCATTTTTTATTCTTCCCATTTCAGCAGCTATCTTTTTTCCATCGTCATTCCCGGCATTCAGTTTTTCAATTATTGACAGAAAACTTTTCTCGTCACGGTTCTGGCTTAGCTTAAATACATTTTCAATGCCTTCTACAGTTATTTCAAATCCTATAATGGCATTTATCAGCCTGTTAATGTAATCATCTGTAAGATGCCTAAACAAAGCAGGTGAATTTTCATTGTTCTCATACTTCAAAGTTGTTTCATCCAATATGCGCCTTAGTCCATCTTCATTTAAAAACTTTATGATACCATACGCATGCACACTTAAATAATTCCAGGTAGATGCCTGGTTGGGGTTACTGTACCAGCTTGCGCTCACATAAGTATGAGCCCCTGTGAATATTGCAAGCGCCTGTGGATTTTGTTCAAAAGCTTTATGATGATCAGTGTTTTTCATGATATGGCCTTCCAGCACCATATGCCCGTCTCTTTCCTTAATGAGCACAGGAACCTGCGTAGAGACGGGCTTTCCCTTTCTGTCACTTCCGCACAGCATTATAAATGAATGTTCATGCATAAAGCTTAAAAGCTGTTCCCTGTTGTTTACTTTAAAATAAGGCAGACTGTACATGTAATTTAATTAGTAACGAAAGCTAATTTATATTCAGGTCCCGCCACATTGGCCACATTCACGGCTCGAAACAAAATTTCTTCCCTGTCTTCATTCAGTTCAACATTTACAATAGAATCGCATCTGACCCATGATGCACCAGCATTCATCTGATATTCTTTAAAGTTTGGTGTAAATGAATGCAGCGTAATTTTCGCACGATCCTTACTGATAGCAGCGTCGGCATCAATAATGTTAGGTGTCCACTCAATGGCATCTCGGTTATTCTGGTATTGAACATCGTTTGTGTTGTACGACCAATGTGGTTTGCCATCCCAGTACCAGGTATTATGTATAAAGTATTCATCCCTGTACATATTGAGTTTGGTAGTGAACGCCGGCCATGCAGAAAAACGATTGGACGATCTGTCCCATTCAATCCACGTATACCACCTGGTAAACCATTCTTTATTTCTTTTAACGTAAACACCGTTTTTGTCTTTCAAAGAATCAACCTGAATGGGTACACGGTCCGGACCTTTAACCAGCACAACATCGGCAGCTTTGTTCTTCAGGTATTCAGCACGTATTTCAAGTGCCGACAACGGTATACCATTCTTTTCAAAATGATGATTGAACTTTGCATCAGACAAGAACCACTTGTGATATTTATTCAGCCATATTTCGTTCATACCATGATGGCCATCTGCTTCTCCTTTTATGCCAGGTCCTGACCCTAAACACCGTGTTACATATCCATAAGCATTCATTAATGCATTTTGTACCACCATGTAATGGCCACAATGAAAACCCTGCCCTGCGCTTGCAGCATCGAGGATACCCTGCGGATGATCATTGCCCGGGTAGGGGTCTCCAAAATCATTTATAGAAATTTTCTGCCTGATCCAGTTTCTGAGGAGCAGTATGCGATTAAACTCATCTTTCTCATTATGAAAAATAGTGTCAAGCTGGTATTTTATTTTAAGTGAATCGAACCTTGGCTGACTGATATCTTCATATGCGGCAAATGCAATATTGTGCTTCTGCGCGGGATTATCCGTTTTCTCTATATGATAGATCCGTTGTCTGCACGACAGTGATAAGAGAATAAAAGCAATTATGATTGTACCTTTCATGCGGCTAAATTTATTAATAATTTATAACACTCACGGATAATGCGCATGCCGCGGGTATTTTTAAAAGGACTAAAAGATGGAAAAGCAGTTATGGAATTAAAAGATATCAAGCCGTCGCCAATGGGCAACGTGCCAGGATCACCTGAAAATTTTAAACTTAACGAATTCAAACCCGTGTCGGTATTCAATACACCGGTAACACGTGTTACCAGGGCCAGGTTTCCTGCAATAGATGTGCATGCTCATGCATGGGACCTTCACTCAGACATCGACGATTGGGTGAAGAGGATGGATGCGGCTAATATTGAAAAAACGATTATACTTTCCTTTGAAACCGGCGAAAAATTCAATGCCATCTATCAACAGTACGCGAAATATAAAAACCGGTTTTCCATATGGTGTGGTTTTGATTATACCGGATACGACGGCAAACCGGATTGGACAGAAAACGCCATACGAGAACTGAGAAGATGTAAAAGCATGGGCGCAGAAGGCGTTGGAGAACTGGGCGACAAAGGAATGGGCGAATATTATTCCAGCCCTGTGCCGGGCATTGGCATGCACATAGATGATGCACGAATGGATCCGCTCCTGGAAGAATGTGGCCGGTTGAAAATGCCTGTCAGTATTCATGTTGCAGATCCTATATGGATGTATCTGCCCATGGACGTTCATAATGATGGTATGATGAATGCTTACAACTGGCGCATTGAATTGAAAACCGGCATGTTGAATCACGGTGAATTACTTAAAACACTCGAAGGTGCCCTTCAAAAACATCGCGGCACTATATTCATCGCATGCCACTTCGCCAACTGCACGCATGATCTGCAGATCATTGGTAATATGCTTGATCAATACAGTAATCTGTATGCAGACATCAGCTCGCGGCTTAAAGAATTAGCCACCGTTCCTCGCTATTCAAGATCATTTATAGAAAAATACCAGACCAGATTATTTTTTGGTAGCGATGTTGGATATGATCCATCGAGGCCAATGAAATATTCAACGGATATATATGAGATCAGTTTCAGGTTGCTTGAAACTGCTGATGAACACATTTATCAGCACAATCTATTTAAATACCACTGGCCGTTAAATGGTTTGGAATTAAGTGATGGTGTGTTGAAAAAATTATATAATGAAAATGCCAGGAAGATTTTATTTTCATCCTGATGAGGTCAATTTCGTAAACATTTACGCTTTTCCAATCGCCTCCATTAAACCTCGTATGTACCCAAGTGCATATAAAATACCAACATTACTATATCCTGGAAACTCATTCACATCACCGGCCATGGTGGGCACATGATCCGGACGGATGGGACCCGTGAAACCAATATCGTAATACGATTTCATTGCAGCATACATGTCTATCTGTCCTTCATCATGAAATGTTTCTTCGAATTTATACTTGCCTCCGCGAACATTTCTGAAATGAACAAAGTGGATCTTCTCTTTCCCGAAATCTTTCACGATCGCTGGAATATCTGCACCCATCAATGAAAAATTTCCCTGGCACATGGTAATTCCATTAGAAGCACTGGGGTACAGTTTCAGAAGCTTCTTAAAGTTTTCAACCGTAGTCATAATCCTTCCTATCCCTTTCAGGCTGTCTACCTGCGGATCATCCGGATGCATAGCCAGCTTCATTCCGATTTTTTCCGCTTCAGGTATTACTGCTTTCAGAAAATATTCAAGGTTGGCCCATAAATTCTCACGTGACACTTCACCATATTTGGTAAGCGGTGCATTCTTTACATCTTCGAAATCAAATGAGGTTACCAGTGCTCCACCACGGGCCGGTTTCGCGTTGTTTGTGCGGAACCATCCAATAACAGGCATCCAGTTGTAACAGATTATGTCAACACCAGCATGCTGTTTCAGGTTTTTCATAAAGGTGATGAAATTTGAAATCTCTTCATCTCTTCCATCAAGACCAAGTTTTGTTTTGTCTCCTAAGGAAGGAGGGCCTTCAACAACATTCCATTTCAATCCTTCTTTGTCCCACATAGCCTTATTTGCAATGATCGCTTTCACTTCCCAGGGTTTAACATCACCTTGCGTTTTCACTCCTGTTACTGCACCTGTTATATTCATCTGCCGGCAATAATCCATCCTCCTCTGCTCAGGACCATGGAAATAAGCTTCGGACAATTGCATGCCCGCATCACTGGCATATGCCCTGATCTTATTTTTTTCAGGCATCACAGAGCTTATCCTTCCTATAGAAGTAAGTGTAGCCAGGGATGCAGATTTTTTAATAAATTGTCGTCGATTATTTGACATAACCAAACTCTTTTGCAAGAACAGTAAGCAGGTTTTCTTTTGGATCATCTTCATATTCCCAGAACATTGCACCGCCCAATTTATTCTTTTTAATGTAATCGGTTTTTTCTTTTATAGAACGCTCATCATCGTATGAAATGAATACCTTTTTTTCTTTATTGAAAATGTAGGGCGACTTAGCCACATCATCCCAATACTTTACAAATCCGTTCTTGTTTTCCAGGCTGTCTTTGATGAATCCAAATCCGCCTGCTTTTGCAGGTTTTTTTGTTCTCTGGAAAAGACCATTATTTTTATCAGTTTCCATCTCCCATCCTTTTCCATAGAATCCCATGCCCACTACAAGTTTATTTGCGGGCACACCTGCATTGCGAAACATTTTAACTGCTTCATCGGTTGATGCGAACTTTGGATGCTCGGGAGAAGAAGGATAAAGACCTGTATGATGATTTGACAAAGTATCGTTTCCGCCGGCAAAATCATATGCCATGATGTTGATAAAGTCGCAGTATTGTGCAACCTTGTCCATCTCGGTAGTAGAAACATAATCTACATTGCCGCCCACCGCAGTGGTTACAAAATATTTTTTGCCGGTCACTTTACCCAGGCTATCTAGCAGTTCACGCATATTTTTAAAGAGAATAGTGTAATTCTGTTTGTCTTCCGGCCTGTAAATGTTGCTGTCGCCGGTCATACCGGGATATTCCCAGTCAATGTCGATACCATCGAGATCATGTTTTGCCACAATGTCTACCGCGCTTTGTGAGAAATTGCGGTTAGAAGTATCCGAGAGCACTGCGTCAGAAAAGTTTTTACTCCACGTCCAGCCACCCAGCGATATCATGATTTTAAGATCCTTGTTCGTTTTCTTCAGATCGTTGAGCAGCCTGAAGTTTACAGTATCTGTTTTTTCATTGCTTAAAAAAGCACGGTTGCCCTGCACATTTACGAATGCGTAGTTGATGTGTGAGAGCTTCATAGGATTTACGTTTTCAGTAAGATTTCCACGAAATCCCCCTACATACGCCACAATAACGGGTTTTTCATTGTTTGCATTCACTGGTTGTTCGGCAGTTGGCAAACATGCAATAAAGTAAGTACAGGCAATAGTTACCACCAGTAAGGCAAATGCATTTTTCATGATTCGAAAGAATTTGCAGGAAATTAAAGATTTCTTACTTTAAATTTTCAATTTTAATTTTCTGCTTATGTAGCCCTATCTGGATCATTCCCGCTGATATCAGTGTTCTTGCCTTGTTTTATTTTGCGGCAACGATTTGCATTAAAAAGTGTTATTAAAAATGAATTATAAAACAATGAAAACAATATTTCTAACCTGCTCTATAACGATTTTTCTTTTCTCGTGTACCACAACTAAAAATGCTTCTACTACTCAAATGAGCGCTGAAAGAAAAAAGCTTTACTCACTATTAGGTAAACTACCTGATCGAAATCGTCCTATCAAATTTCAACTCATTTCAAGAGAAGAAACCAGCGACCTGATCATAGAACGGTTAATGCTCGACATAAACGGACTTGAACTTGTGCCCGCTTATTTCACAAAACCAAAAAACAGTTCCGGAAAATTACCTGTTGTTTTATTTGATCATTCTCACTTCGGTCAATACAATGTTGGCAAGGATGAATTTTTATTCGGAAGAAAAGAAATGCAGAAACCTCCTTACGCGGAGGCGCTTGCGAAGCAAGGATATGCCGGCCTGTGCATTGATTCATGGGCATTCGGCAAGCGTGCAGGTCGTAGTGAAGAAGACATATTTAAAGATATGCTATGGAAGGGACAGGTGATGTGGGGGATGATGGTGTATGATAACCTGCGCGCGCTGGATTACCTGGAAAGCAGGAGCGATGTAGACATGAAACGCGTAGCGACAATGGGCATGTCCATGGGGAGTACTATGGCATGGTGGCTATCAGCATTGGATGAAAGAATTAAAGTGTGTGTTGATTTGTGTTGCCTTACAGACTTTGATGAACTGATTAAAGAAAATGGTTTAAGCCTGCATGGCATCTACTATTATGTGCCAGATTTGCGAACACATTTTACTACTTCCCAAATAAATGCATTGATAGCTCCACGTCCGCATTTTGGATTGGCAGGCCGCTACGATCCGCTCACTCCTGTTAAGGGCCTGGAAAAAATTGATACAGCATTGAAGGAAGCGTATAAAATCGCCGGCGCCCCGGATGCATGGCAATTGAAAATTTATCCTGTTGCACATTTAGAAACTGCGGAAATGCGAAAAGATATACTCGATTTTTTAAAGAAGTGGCTGTAGGTTACTCATAAACGTTTATATGTGTTAAAATGCATAACGGATGCCGCAATAGGGCATGTGCGTATTCATCATGTCTACAAACGTATCAACTAATTCTTTTTTCAACCCTCTTTTATAGCGCACATTTTTACCACCCGTCTGGCTGAATTTAGTTTCCTGTATTTCCGGCTTCCACAGCAGCTCCTCTCCTTTCGGGTGCCAGCCCATATTTACCTCATGCAGCCTATCGTTGTGTGTAAGAAAAATTATTTCTGCAATTAATTGTTTCTTTGTTTTGTCATTCAATACATCGTTCAGTTCATCAAATAATTTAAGCCAGTCATTTTCCCATCCCTCATAATAAATAATCGGGGAAAAATTAATGTTCACTTCGTAGCCTGCATCAACAAAATCATTCATTATTGCAATTCGTTCACTGATTGGTGTTGTACGAACATCTACAATGCGCGATAAATTATGCGGCATTAAGCTGAACCGGATACGCGTTTTGAGTTGTGGATCATATTGCAGAAGTTGCGGGTTCACGAATTTAGTGGCAAAGCTTGCTTTAGCATTAGGGATTCGTTTAAAGACTTCAATGATGTCCTTCACATTATCAGAAATGGCAGCATCCGCAGAGCAATCGCCATTTTCACCAATATCATACACCCAATATATAGGATCAATGGTATCGTTGGTGAGTTTTGTTCCCTGTCTGGCAGCGTGCCGTATTAGATAACCAACAATCTGTTCAATGTTTACGAATAGAGTGATGGGGTTGGCAAAACCCTTTCTGCGTGGCACGTAGCAGTACACGCACGACATTGTGCAGCCATTAGAATGTGAAGGCGCCACGAAATGCGAACTGCGCTCGTTTGGCCGGGCAGTAAGACTTTTTTTTATACCGAGGATAAGCACGTTGCGCTTAATTTTCATCCAGTCCTCTACTGAACCCTCATTGCCATGCAGCTCAGGAATTTGCCAGTGCGATGGTACTTCTATCAGTTTAGCATCCGGGTATTTTTCAAGTACTTCCATTCCCCGTGTGTAGTTGCGCACAGCAGGTTCAAGGTAAATCTCTTTTATTTGCAACAGGTCTTCAATCGTCTTGTTATGCAGCATAACATCATTCCTCGAAGAACCGTGCCGATTCGATGAGACCCTCTTAAAAAGGAATGGTAACTTCTTGATGAAATATACGTTCACTAATCATTGCTTTCGCGCGGGGTCTGCTACAAGGAATTTTACGGGTGTTTTACCAATCATCTTGGCAGCATCAACTTACCGGTCCGCATACAAAGCCTATTCCCGTTTTTGAATCCCATTCCTGTCTGTCATTACCAAAGTAAATAGCCGCTCTTCCTGCTGAAGTAACATAAAAAGCATTATCCGGTTTTCCTGGTTGAACAACGTTTTACCATCTACAGTTAAAAACAGTACACCGATTTATCTGGTATAAATAATTGCTGCATTCCCATCTTAATTGGCGAAGCAACAAATTGGGGAAATCACGATTACCTTTCTGCGATGTGAATACACTTTTACACCTTATTTATCGGGTATCGGATTTGAATTGTTATAAGAAGGCCCTTAACACTCAATCTTTAGGATAAAATGCATTAGATGGACTTTTTTTTAAATATGCTGAACTTCAAACATTCTACAGTTATTTTCCTTGTGTTTCAAACGCACTTTGCATTTTCACAGCCGCAATGGGCATGGATAAGCGGTGATAAATCGGCTGATGTCAACCGTGTTTATGGCACGCCTGGCGTCGCAGAAATATCGAATACTCCTGGAGGTAGAATAGGTGCAGCGTGGTGGCGAGATAATAACGGCAATATGTGGTTGTTTGGTGGAAAAGTGAAAGATGGCAATCTATCACAAAGAGTTTTAAATGATCTCTGGATGTACAATGCTAGCACGGAACAATGGGCATGGATAGGAGGTGATAAAAACACTCAATCTAAGGGGAGATATGAAAGTAAGGGTGTTGAATCTTCATTTAACATTCCGGGGGCACGGCAAAATGGCATTTCATGGACAGATAATAACGGCAATTTCTGGCTGTTTGGCGGATTAGGTATGCCATCAGAAAAAAAAGATGAAAAGAACAAAAATGAAAATACTGAACCAGGGATGCTCAATGATCTTTGGATGTATTCTATTTCAAACCGTAAATGGACATTTGTTAGTGGAACTGACGAGAAGAATAAAAATGGAAGATATGGAACGCCATTGCTAGGCTCTTCATCGAATTATCCGGGTGGCAGATATTCTGCCAGTGGATGGAACGACAATAATGGAAATCTGTGGCTTTTTGGGGGAAGAGGTTATTCATCACACAACGAAATTACATTATTGGATGATGTATGGAAGTACTCCCCGAGTGATAATAGCTGGACATTTATGAAAGGGGATGAAAACGGCAATGCAGATGTGAGTTATGGGCAAAAAGAAAATTTCTCCAATATAAATACACCCGGAGGAAGACATGGCTGCATGAGCTGGGTCGATATAAATGGTAACTTCTGGCTGATGGGTGGCGGCACCGTCACAGATCTTTTCGCGGATCTGTGGAAATATGATCCTGTTAATAATCAATGGGCCTGGTTCAATGGAAATAACCACTATAATCAACCGCCAGTGGTCACACAACCTGGAGTTCCGAACGCAGGAGATCACCCCGGTGCAAGAACTCTTTCTGCATCCTGGATAGATGATGCAGGCGATGTTTGGTTGTTTGGTGGTAATGGTTATGGCGGAAATTCTGGCTCCAATTCATTAAATGATTTATGGAAATATAGCACAGCCATAAATCAGTGGGCTTTTATGAAGGGAGAAGTTTCCATAGATCCCAGACCTGTGTATGGAACAAAAGGTGTAGCTGCTGATGAAAATAACCCCGGCGGAATGGCGAATTGTGCCTTCTGGAAAGATGCAAAAGGGGATTTTTTGTTGTTCGGGGGCCGTTCCGGAAATAATTATCTGGACCAGGTTTGGAAATTATCATTTAAATGTACTGTAACGTTAACGGGTACCATCTCTCCGGATTTTGCAGTAATCTGTGAAGGTGGGTCGCAGATTTTAACCGCTACAGGAGGCAGTTCCTACGAATGGCGGAGAAACAATGAGGTCATTCCAGGTGAAACAAAATCTACGATTACCGCTACGCAAGGGGGATCATACAGTGTTATCATTTTTACTGATGAAGGTTGCAGCGCAGCAGCTGCGAATACCGCCGAAGTAACAGTGAAGGCCATTACTAACGCAGTTCGTTACACAGATAAAAATGCTTTTGAAAATATTCCAATACAGCTTACCGCAAGAAATGCTGGAACCCATTTTGAATGGACGCCTGCAACAGGTCTTGATGATCCATTTTCTGAAGCTCCGTTGGCAACACTTAACACTGATCAGCAATATGTGGTACTGATCACTTCAGAGCAGGGGTGTTCGGTAGCCGACACGCAGTTTGTTAAAGTAACCAAAGTAGATAATAGTAATAATAAAGTTAGTGTCGGTGTTTCCACCGCCTTCACACCAAACGGAAACAATGTAAACGACCGGTTACGTCCATTGGGCGATATCGTAAAGATTAAATATTTTAAGGTATATAACCGTTGGGGTAACCTTGTTTTTCAAACGAATGTTGTGGGAGATGGCTGGGATGGCCGATACCACGGTGTTGATCAGGGATCGGATACCTACTCCTGGGTGTTGTCAGCGGAAATGAGAGATGGCAAGCTTATTAAAATGACAGGGAAAACATTATTGATCAGATAAGTTTCTTCTTCAAACTCAAGAGTTCGTGGTTGCTCTATCAAGTGAAGGCAGTCTGATTTGAAAATGATATGCGCCTTGTTTATTCTCAAAAACCTTTTGATACAGATTGGGCTCAGATTTTTTGTAACCCCGTTTAAAGTAACTACCCGAAAAGCTTTCGTAATAAAGTCATAGAAAAGCGGTCAAGAACTACCCGGTCCGGGGAAACGATAAAGAGTGTAAAAAAACAAATGAAGCATTTCTATTGCACCTAATTTTCTCCTTCCTGTCGTTTATGCAGGCGTATATTGCACTAAAACAATAAATCACATGAAAGGATTAATAATGCTGATGACACTGGTTGTTGCTTTTCAACTTTCTTCTTCCGCACAAACTAAAACTGATCCGGAAAAAAAGCTGGAAGAACTTGGGATAGTACTGAAAAAGCCACCGGCACCCATAGCCAATTATGTACCCGCAGTACGGGTAGGTAAACTCGTGTTTTTGTCTGGCCAGGGTCCGTTAAAAGACGATGGGCAACTTATTAAGGGAAAAGTAGGTGCTGAAATTTCGCTCGAGCAGGCGCAGGAAGCTGCACGGCTTACTGGTATCCGCTTACTGGAAGCGCTCAAAGGACAGGTTGGAAACCTTAATAAAGTTAAACGTATCGTGAAAGTGTTAGGCATGGTGAATGCCGTGCCTACTTTCGACCAGCAACCAAAAGTCATTAATGGTTTTTCAGATTTTATGGTCGAGGTATTTGGCGCTGGCGGCAAACATGCACGTTCGGCAGTTGGTGTAGGATCTTTGCCAAACAATATTCCGGTCGAGATCGAAATGATCGTGGAATTGAAATAACAAACCATTCAACTAATTTCACCCTGTGATTGCTTGAATGAACGAAGCCTCTGTATACCTTATCTTTGATTAGTATGAATGATACAGTTCTCCGGCGAAATAATGTTAGCATCTTCGGTAAGGGAAACAAGCCTATGCTTTTTGCACACGGATTTGGATGTGATCAAAATATGTGGCGTTTTATTACACCTGCGTTCGAAGACGATTATAAAATTATTTTGTTTGATTATGTTGGCGCAGGGAAGTCCGATAAATCCAGCTATAATCCCGATCGGTATGCAACACTCGAGGGATATGCCCAGGATATACTTGAAATTTGTGAAGAATTGAAGCTTGAGAAAGCAATTTTCGTAGGTCACTCGGTAAGCGGCATGATTGGATTACTCGCAGCTATCCTCAAGACTGCGTATTTCGACAAACTTATCATGATTGGACCGTCGCCCTGCTACATAGATGATGCGGGTTACCGTGGGGGATTTGCAAAAGCCGATATTGAAAATCTGCTGACCACCATGGAAAAAAATTATATTGGTTGGGCAAACTTTCTTGGTCCTGCTATCATGGGTAACGAGGAACGTCCGGAACTTAGTGGCGAACTTACTGAGAGTTTCTGCTCAACTGATCCTGTGATTGCTCATCAGTTCGCTGAAGCAACGTTTTTTTCAGACAACCGGACCGATCTGCCACATTCGCCTGTACCATCGCTGGTGCTCCAATGTTCCGATGATATCATTGCTCCCCTTGAAGTAGGAAATTATATGGCACAGCACCTGCCGATGAGCACCTTACGCATTTTGAAAGCGACAGGTCACTGTCCTCATATGAGTGCTCCTGAAGAGACCATAAAATACATAAAAGAGTACTTATCGCTCAAATGATCAATGATATCGATACAGCTCCATGCCTGTATTTAATTTTCAGCGATGATGGTATCATCATCACGGTGAACCAGTTTTTGTGTGAAACATTGGGTTATAAAAAAGATGAGTTGACTGACCATCATCTTGACAAGCTCTTCCCAGTTCCTACACTTATTTTTTACAATACTCATGTGTTTCCGCTTATCAGGATGGCCGGCAGGATAAGCGAGATATTCATGTTTCTTAAGGCGAAATCGGGTAGTCAGATTCCTGTATTGGTAAATGGTGTAAGAAGCGGCGAACCGGAAAGCATAAATACATTTGTGGCGATAGTAGTTGAAAACAGAAACAAGTTCGAACAAGAGCTGATATCGGCAAAAAAAACAGCCGAAAAAACACTTCGCGACAACGAAGCGTTGCTCGCTGCTCAGGCGAGTCTGAAAAAAAAATCCCTCGAACTGGACAATGCTCTTTCCGATCTCAAAAGCCAGCACCAGGAGCTTACACAACTGAATAAAGTAGTTACACACGATCTGGAAGAACCCATTCGAAAATTATTTTTTTACACGGATGAACTTCTCAATAAAGCCGACTATGAAAAGAATATGTTAGCTGGTGTGGATAAGATTGTGGAGGCAACACACCGGTTGAAGTCGGTAGTTAGCGCTTTGCAGGAGTACATTTGGGTTACCGAAGAAAATGCATCGCCCGCCAACATCGATATCACCGGAATAATTGACAAGTGCATCCAAGAACTAACGTCTGTGCATGACATGAGTAAGGTACGGATTGAGACCTCAGACATTCCAGTTTGTAGTGGTGACCAATTGCTTATTCATAAATTATTTTTACATATTCTGGACAATGCTATCAGGTATTCAAAGCCTGGCGAAGACAACGTTATCTCGATACGCGGAAATATTATCAAACGTAATGTTTTCAGAATAACGGGCGAAAACTATGATTATGTATCATATGTGCGAATAGAAATATGCGACAAAGGCCGCGGGTTTTATGTTGCAGATCAATCTAATCCTTTCGAGCTGTTCAAAAAGTTGCATCAGCATAACGGCGTCGGTGTAGGGCTCGCAGTTGCCAAAAAAATCGCGGAAAAACACCAGGGTTATATTAACGTTGACAGTAAATTAGGTGAGGGAACCCGGATTGAAGTATTTTTGCTGCCAGGCAAAAATGCTGAAGCTAATAGATGAATGTAATAATTTCTTTCTAAAAGAATGATCCATAAAACTATACTATGCATTGATGACGATCCGGATGATCGGCGCCTGCTTCAGCAAGAGCTGCTTGAAATCAATAACATGATCTACTTTGCCGAGGCAGAAAATGGTTGGGAAGCACTGAATTATTTAAATAAAGCGATTACAAGCGATTCGCTGCCTTGCCTGATAGTTCTCGATCTCAACATGCCCATTCTTGATGGTAAGCAGACTTATCAAAAACTTACGTCCGACAAACACCTGTGCGATATTCCTGTGGTTATATATACTTCAAGCAACAATCCCAACGATAAGTTGTATTTCAGCACACGGGGTATCAAGTATTTTGTAAAGCCGTCAAGCCACAGGGTAATGAAGCAGATTGCCGAAGATATGATTAATGTGTGCAGTTAAACAGATGCAAGCTTAATAGCATCATTGATTTCATACAAGTTCTCATACAACAATATTTCAATCCTCTCTTCATCGTAACTTGTTTGTATCATTTTACTCTTTGCTTTTAAACCGAATAAATGAATACAGAAACCTTATTGTTTAAATTAAAGGCTGCATTTAACACACACGACATCGATGCGTTTGTTGCATGTTTTGATGAAGACTATCACAGTGAGCAACCTGTTCATCCTGATCGCAGATTTAATGGACGTGATCATGTAAGAAAGAACTGGGCGTCTAATTTTGATGAAATGCCTGACTTTTCGGCGCAGTTATTAAGGTATACCATTAATAATGACGAAGTATGGACAGAATGGGAATGGCAGGGAACAAGAAAAGATACCAGTAAACTTTTAATGTGTGGTGTAATGATCTTCCAAGTACAAGACGCTAAGATTACCTGGGCCAGGCTATATGTAGAACCTGTTGACGTTAGCGGGAAAGGCATTGAAGCGGCAGTTGAAGAAGTAATGCATGGCAAGAAAGTTAAAAAAGATAAGTAAGAGCTACCTTTTTTGACATGCCCTCTAAAATAAGAACAATGATTGTATGGTATCCGATAGCGTTCTGTCTGGTACCAGATGCGTTTCCATTAATTCCCCATTTTTCTCGCGGCTAAGCCGGGAGAACGATGACAAGCAAAGCAGCAATTCATTATTACGGCAACGCATAAGCGACATAACTATCTCCACCCTTTGCGCCTAGTTTTGTACCGCCGCAGGCTAACACCACATACTGCTTACCATTTACTTCATAAGTGCTGGGCGTTGCAAAGTTTGCAGCAGGCAAATTAGTTTTCCATAAAAGCTTGCCATTGGTTTTATCATACGCGCGGAAAAATCCATCTTTTGTTCCTGCAATCAAAAGTAATCCGCTTGCCGTGATCACAGGTCCTCCGTAACTTTCTGAACCAGTCTGTGGTATTCCCTTAGCCTGCAATTCAGGATATTCCCCATAGGTAACAGTCCATTTGTATTCGCCTGTATTCAGGTCAATGGCATTCAATGTTCCCCATGGTGGGGTCATCGCAGGATACCCATTTTTATCAAGAAATTTAGTATACCCTGAAATTGTATAATCAACAGTTGAATCTTTCTTGGATTTTTTAGACAGCGGCTCTTTTGAAATACCAGGTTCCTGTTTTTCATCACCAAATAAAAATCCAGTGATAGCGTTCTTCTGATTTTCATCAAATTTTGGAAATGCTGGCATCATGCCCTTACCGGTGGTAATGATGTTCTTCACAAAATCACGCGAGCGCCTACCACCAACATCGAACAACGAAGGATACCCACTTTGCGGATTTCCTTTCATGTTTTTACCATGACATACCGCACAGTTTGTTGCATAAAGACTTTGCCCTGAATTTTTACTTACATTTTCATTTTCCGGCGATGGTTGGCGTAACATAATCCGCCACGCCATTTCATTACTGTTGATGTATAAAATGCCATCCGGGTCAGCAGCCGCACCGCCCCATTCAGCGCCACCATCAAGGCCCGGATAAACAATCGTTCCCTTCTCAGTTAATGGTGTAAAAGGACCTTCAAATCTACTTGAATCAAGCTGACGGATCAGCTGGTCTTTGTTTTCAGCATAGGGATTTATATCCTCTCTCTTAAAATGCTGACGTGCATATGGCGCCGGTTTTTGAGGGATCGGCTGAGTAGGCCATGCATGTTCACCCGGAATGTCCGATGCAGGCATCGGTGTTTCCTTGATAGGGAAAAGAGGCTCGCCGGTTTCCCTGTTGAACACAAAAACAAATCCCTGCTTAGTTGTCTGTGACACGGCATCTATTTGTTTTCCGTTGCGTTTAACCGTGATAAGATTTGGCGGCGCGGGGGCATCCCTGTCAAGAATGTCGTGATGCACAAACTGAAAATGCCACTTGCGTTTTCCTGTTCTCGCATCCAGGGCAAGTAATGTGTTTGCAAAAAGATTGGACCCTATTCTATGTACTCCATAAAAATCGTCGCCGGCAGATCCCGTGGGAATGAAAATCATTCCTCTTTCCCGGTCGATCGACATGCCCGACCAGTTGTTGGCAGCTCCTACGTTTGTATTTTTATATGCATCTTTCGGCCATGTGTCGTATCCAAATTCACCCGGATGAGGAATCGTTCTGAATACCCAGGCAAGTTTTCCTGTTTTAACGTTGAAAGCCTGTATGTAACCTGGTGCCGCATCGGATCCTTCTGATAATCGCATAGGCATTATTATCAGGTCTTCGAATATCGTTCCCGGAGTGTTGGACGTTACCATTTTGTCCTTGCTATTTTCACCAAGCCCGGCTTTCATACTTGTTTTGCCGTTCTCACCAAAAGATGTGACCGGTTTTCCGGTCATCGCATCAAGAGCGTATAACCATGCACCTTTTGTAAAAAGTATTCTTTTGTCACCTGAGCTTTCCCAGTATGTAACGCCCCTGCTGGTGCTGTAGCTATCTATAGTGTCTTTATCAACCTTCCATAATTCACGGCCTGTGGCAGCGTCCAAAGCAAAGGGGCGTGTGGTGGCCGTCATGGCATATAAAATACCATTCACGATGATGGGGTTGCATTGTATCTGCCCCGAATCTTTTGTGTGGTATTCCCATGCAATTTTTAGTTTAGATACATTGTTTTTTGTGATCTGGTCGAGCGGAGAGTAATGATTACGTTCAGGACCGCCAAGATATTCTTTCCATTCGCTGGTACCGTAAGCTTTTTTGTTGTTTTCTGATCTGCAGGAGAATAATATTAAAAGGAGCATTAAGGGTACGTATCCCGATAAATTTTTCATCAGCAATGTTGCATGTTAGTTCAAGAACCTGTTAACGGTTGCAATATCGGCAAAGGATAAATGAAAATGAAGGTAGAGTAAGAAAAAGTTTGGCGAGCAAAGCCTTGTATGAGTCGTCTGAACTCATTCTCCAGCACGGCTCGCCAACATGTTCAACAATCCCAATGTTTTCTGAAATCTTTTTTGACTGAAAACAATGAAGTGCGGTCACCTTTTTTTGGATTCCAGTGATCAACTGATCCTTGATGTGTGGATAGGTCTAATATGCTAAGGACTTTATGGCAGGCGAATGTGTGTTGACCTTCAAAACACCCGTCTATATTGCGTTTGGTTACCTGAAAGATAAATAAAAGCTAAGTTCGATATAGCCGCCCTACATTAAAATGGGATTAGTTTTCACGAACATTTCCTTATAAATAAATAAGCATCAACGAAATCGCGTGTAATATCCGGCAATGGGAATATTTTTAGAGCACTCAAAATACTTTTCATACCTTAACCTTTCCCTCTTCCCCCATCCTTTGAAGATGTCATTCTTCTTATCCCCATCCTTTGAAGATGTTCTATTCTTCACATTCCTTAAATCGTTTTTTATGTATGCACGTTTAACATTCATCGAGATTGATGCAAAAAACTGTAAAGAAGTAAGCAGAATTTACAACAGTGAAATTGTTTCTGCCATAAGAGAATTCAAAGGCCTGCGGGATGTAATGCTGCTTGAACCTACTGATGATTCCGGACAAGTGATCTCTCTCACAACCTGGAAGGCAAAATCAGATGCAGACGTATATGAAACCAGCGGCACATACCGCAAACTGGTTGACCGAATGAAAGAATTTTATCTTAGCAAACCGGTGCTTAAAACTTATGATGTGCGGGAAGCTTCTGTGCCTGTGATGTAAGGTGAGAAGGGAGTAGGGAGTAGGGAGAAGTGAAACTCTTTGCGCCTTTGCGTGAAACTTTTTATGCCCTGGAACGACACCTCAATGGCAATTTTCAGCCAATAAGATAATGTTGTGCCATATACATCAACGCACCGGCAAAATAACCTGCCAGCGCAGGAAGCGTAAACTGTTTTAGGTACCAGGTAAAACTAATTTTTTCCATTCCCATGGCGGCTACGCCAGCCGCTGATCCAAGGATCAGACAGCTTCCTCCTGTGCCTGTGGTATACGCTATGAACTCCCAGAAAAAATGATCAGTTGGATAAGTGCTAAGATCGTACATACCCATTGTAGCCGCAACCAAAGGGACATTGTCAACTACTGCTGACAATAATCCTATAGACATTGCTATGATGTTTAGATTCGAAATCTTCTCATCCATAATAGTCGCCAGCGCAGATAACTGATGTGTTGATTCAAGTGCTGAAATTGCCAGGAGAATGCCAAGGAAAAATAAAACAGTTGGTACATCAGCTTTGCTCAGCGCACGCATAACAGAATAAACACCCTTTTCCTCTTCTTTTTTTCGCTTATGTAATTTCTCAGTGATCACCCATAATACCCCCAGTGAAAACAGGATTCCCATAAAAGGTGGCAGTCCGGTTAAAGTCTTAAATACAGGAACAAAAAGCATTGCTCCAAGTCCTGCTATTAATACAATTTTTTGTTCAGCAGCATGTGGAGCAGAACTACGAGTTATAGTACCTTCTTCAATCCTGCCTTTCATTTTATATGAAAGAATGATCAGAGGAGCAAGCACGCATACGACAGATGGTAAAAAAAGAGTCGTAACAATATTCGCTGCAGTGATTTGGCCACTTATCCATAACATGGTAGTAGTTACATCTCCTATGGGCGACCATGCACCGCCAGCGTTTGCCGCAATGATCACCATTCCGGCATACATCATTCTCTTACTGGTAGCTGACACCAGCTTTCTCAGCAAAGAGATCATAATGATGGTGGTAGTCAGATTATCGAGCACTGCAGATAAAAAGAAAGCAAGAAAACAAATTATCCATAATAGCTGCCTCTCGCTTGTTGTGGATATTCGTGCAGTGATCACATCAAATCCATCATGTGCATCTATCAGTTCTACAATAGCCATGGCGCTTAGCAGAAAGAATAATATTCCGGCGATCTGTCCAAGGTGCCCAAGCAATTGCCGGGAAATAAGTACGTGATCGTTTGAACCTATAACATACACTACCCAGCAAAGTACACCTGTGATCAGCGCAGTTGCAGTTTTATTAATTTTAAGGGAGTGCTCCAATATTATCGCCAGGTAACCAATAATAAAAACTAACGTGATCAGCATTTTATAAAGAAATACACTATTTTTTATATTCAGCTAACAATAATTATAGGAATGAAATTAAAAATTCGGCTGAATGAATATCGTATGCGCAGCCGATATTTATTTTTGAAGGGATACAGTATTAATAAAATCATATCTTGAACATTCAATTTACACATGACAATGTTGAAAAAACTTCTTCTATCACTTTGCATTGTTTTTACATTTGCGTACACCGATAATAACATTCCTCAATCAACAATTTCAAATGGCATAATAAGCGCTACACTTTATATGCCGGATGCTGATAACGGGTACTATCGTGGTACAAGGTTTGACTGGTCGGGACAGATCAGTTCACTTAAATACAAACGTCATTCATTTTTTGGCCAGTGGTTTGAGAAATATGATCCGTATCTGCATGATGCTATCATGGGGCCGGTTGAGGCATTTGATCCTGTCGGTTATGAAAAAGCACCAACCGGTGGAAGATTTGTAAAAATAGGTGTGGGAGCGCTGGAAAAACCTGAAGAAAAAGGGTACTTCTTTGCTAATTCGTATAAGCTCGTCAATCCCGGGAAATGGCAGATCAAAAAAGCTTCTGATAAAATTAAATTCACACATACGCTCAACGACACATCTTTTTCATATGTGTATACGAAAACAGTAGAGCTCGTAAAAGGAAAGCCACAATTGATCTTAATGCACACCCTGAAAAATACAGGAAAAAAGAGTATCGAGACCAATGTGATGAACCATAACTTCTTTGTTATCGACAGCCTGATTACTTCCCCTGACTTTGAATTAGTATTTCCTTTCGAACCTTTAGTTGCATCTTCCACTGAACATAAAGCTGCAACCATCAGTGGAAAACGCATACTCCTTGAAGATGGCGACCCGAAAGGCAAAGATTTTTATCTTGGTCCAATTACAGGTTTTTCAAACAATGCTGATGATTACAATATCACCGTAAGTAATAAAAAGACAGGCGCAGCAGTGAGTATAAAAGCAGATAAACCTTTTTCAAAACTCGCGTTCTGGGCCACCGTTAAAACTGTTTGTCCAGAACCCTTCATTCAAGTGAAAGCGGAACCAGGAGAGGAGTTCAGCTGGAAAATAACGTATACGTTTGCTGTGAATTAAAATGGCTTCGCAGAACAGCGTTTTTCTTAATGGTTGATCTTTGGGTGAAGCTTGTCAGAAATCAGCAATATCACAAAGTGATTCCTGCTATTTAACGGTAAGGCCCTCTAAGGAATCACCTCTTCATATAAGATGATCAAAAAGTAAAAAGTCATGCTCATAGTGATATATATGCGCATTTTCTCTATCTGTTGCTGGTGAAATTAAATACGTATATATTATTAAAATCATGTATTTTCAAAATACATCAACAATAAATTACCATGCGTGCATTCAACCGGTCTGTGCTTATTATTACCTCATCAGCAACATTGTTAATTGCATCCTGTTCAAAAAATGTTGACACATCAGCAGACACTGCAGAAACTGTATCAAATGAAGCAGTTGCCAATGAAAATAAGGATCAGAAATTTGTGCAGAATGAACTGCTTGTAAAATTTAAAGCGGGAACAACTGAAACCGTAAAAAATAAATATCTGAAAAGCATCAGCGCGAGTGTTGCGGAAAAAATTCTTACAAAAAGCATGCGGCACTTTAACGATCAGGAAGGTGTGCTGTTATTGCATACTCCGCTCGCAGTAATGGAAGCAAAAAATAAAATGAAAGGACTTGAAATAGAATATGCGGAACCTAATTTTATTTACCAGCATGAAGCAACTTCCAATGACACATATTATACTAACGGTTCTTTATGGGGCATGATGGGTGGATATGGCAGCCAGGCGAATGCGGCATGGACAAACAACCATACCGGCTCCGAGGCAGTGCTTGTAGGCGTTATAGACGAAGGAGCCATGTATAATCATGCAGACCTTGCGGGACAGATATGGACAAATCCATACGACGTTGCAGATGGAATAGACAATGATGGCAACGGTTACATTGATGATATTCACGGATGGGATTTTGACAAAAACGATAAAACCACTTTTGATGGCAGTGAAGACGATCATGGAACGCATGTATCAGGAACCATCGGTGCAAAAGGCGGCAATGGTTTCGGCGTAGCAGGTGTAAACTGGAAGATCACGATAATCACTGCTAAATTTCTTGGAAGAAGAGGTGGAACAACGGCCAATGCAATAAAGGCGCTGGACTACATTACTGATCTTAAAGTAAGACATCCGTTATTAGTGTTACCGGCAACAAATAACTCATGGGGCGGCGGTGGATTTTCACAGGCGCTTGGTGATGCGATTGACCGTGCCAATAGTGCAAACATTTTATTTATAGCCGCTGCAGGAAATGGAGGAAGTGATGGTGTTGGTGATAATAACAATACAACACCCAACTATCCATCCAATTATTCATATCCAAATGTGATTGCTGTTGCTGCCATTACTTCAAACGGTGCACTGTCTTCATTTTCAAATTATGGATCAACAACTGTACATATAGGTGCACCAGGTTCAGGAATTACCTCTACGGTGCCGGGAAAGAATCTTTCGTCTGCTTATGCGTCTTATAGCGGTACTTCTATGGCTACTCCTCATGTTACCGGTGCTGCAGCATTATATGCAGCAAGTAATACTGGTGCTACAGCGGCGCAGATCAAGGCGGCAATCCTGAATAGTTCAGTGCCTACAGCGTCTCTTTCCGGCAAATGTATAACTGGTGGAAGGTTGAATGTAAGCGGTTTTTAAATTTTATAAGCATGCCGCGAATTGAGCGGATGAAATTTAATTTAATAAAAAGAATTGGTGTTACATGATGTTAAGCATCATGTAAAATTCACGCTGATAAAAGAATCACTTAGTTTTTTAAACTTTTGAGGTACTTAATGCTTTGCGGTACCTGTTCCATTACATGACTGCTTTCATCTTCAATAAAGTAATGTGCGATGCCTGCTTTCTTTGCGGCTTTCAGAATAGCAGGAATGTTCAATTCTCCTGTTCCCAATGGAACATCATTATCTTCTGGTGTTGACCCGGTGAGATCTTTTGGAGTGCCCTTACGGAGATCTTTCAGGTGCAAAAGTTTCCAGCGGTTTCCATATTTATTCAGTAATCCTGCAGGATCGCCGCCACCGAAGTAGATCCACATGATGTCCATTTCAAAAGATACATGTTCAGGGTTTGTATTTTCGATTATGTAATCGAGCAAAGTGCCATTATTATACGGGTGGAATTCATAACCATGAGCATGATAACATAAAGTGAGCCCCTGTTCTTTCAGTGCTTTACCTCCTTGGTTAAATACTTCAACAGCTTTTTTTGCATCATTTAAGTTAAATACTCCTTTATGGGGTATCCACGAGCACATCACATACTTCGCGCCCATTAATTTCGCTCTTCTGGAAATAGAATCCGGAGAACGTTCAAGTTCTTCAAATCCTGCACCGATCGAAGGGATGCTTATGCCTCTTTCGTCACAAAGTTTTTTAAATTCCGCTGGTGGTATGTTGCCACCACTGCCTTCGAGTTCAGTAAATCCCAGCATTTTTATAGTGTCTAAAGTTTTTTCAATGCTGTTAGGAAAACTTTTTCTGAAGGTGAATGCCTGTATGCCAAGTGGAGCCGTATATAGAGGCTTATCGCTTTGGGCGCTGACGAAAGAAAATGAAAAAATAAAAATAAGAAGAGATATTATTTTCAGTGTAGATAACATTTGCGCAAATTGATTTTAAGTTTGTAGTGGGAAGAAAAAAAAAGGCCATCGTTTGATGACCATTACGGTTATTTAGTTGTTATAAAGCCATTTTCTGACATCTTTTACCAGTGGACCGACAGCGGCCACTGCCTTCTTTAATTTCTCAGGATCGCTTTTTAACTGTTTGCTCCAGTAATTTAATTCCTGGGTTTGATGAATGCTGATTTTATCATCATCAGTTTTTGTTCGATTAAGACGATCTTCCATTATGATAGTATTTTATTGAAGGTACGCCATTTTTGTGCAATGGGTGACTATGCGCTTGTTCATACTAAGCCGGAAATCCGTGTGTAAAATTCAGGGCAGCTCCGTAATCCTGAAATTTCTCATGTGAATTTCTGCGCCCTCAGCTTCCAAACACAAATATCCTTTCCTTTGAGTTGAATTCCGAATGCCATTTACGAATTTACCATTAACAGAAAGCTTTATCACTCCATCCACGCAAACGACATCATATGTATTCCACTGCCCTTTTCCAAGGCATCTGTTCTCCACAGATTTGCTTCGTTCTCCCCGAGGATTATCAGGGTCCGTCTTTACTCCACCCACACCAAATAATTCACCGTGAACATATGCAATAGGTGGAGCTACTCCATCTTTAGTATTTAACTCAACCCAACCGAGTTCCAGCATCTGTACTTCTACCCCATCAGGTAACCGGCTTTCAGGATCAGGTTCTGCTTTACTCCATACAAAAACTCCGGAATTTCCTCCTTTTTCCATATGCCTCCACTCAACATGCATGATGAAGTTTTCATACATTTTTTCAGAACGCACTACACCAATAGGCCGTCCTGTGGACACTAGCATGTTCTTTTTCACTTGCCAGGTTGTATCAGAAGTATTTACATCAATCCATTTCAATTTAGCATGCTTCTCATTTGAATTCAATTTCGAAACCGTACCAAACTCCATCTGAAACTTTTGCGCATTATTTTTACCAATAACAAAAAATAAAAAGAGCATTGCGCACACAAAGTGCTTTTGATATTTATTCATCCGCATGTTAATTTTTTGATCAGGAAAATTTTGTAATACCGGGTTTAGCAATTTCATTTTGTGTCCATATCAGGTCACGGCTGTAATCATCCATTTTGGGACCAAGCGTTTCATTTGAATTAAATGCTTCTTCCCATGATATGGTTTGCCCTGTATACGCCGCCATTCTCGACATCACACCGAGTAAGGAACTGTTGGCCATCTTTATGCCGTCATTCATCGGCTTGCCTTTTCTTATAGATGCAAACAATTCCTGGTGCTGAGTTTCATACATGTTATTCTTTTCACCTGAATACTTCCAGTTATTTTTACCTGTGATCTCGTGAATGCCCGGACCATTCTCAATATATCCTTTTCCTGTTGTGCCTGCCACATGCACATGATTGGTATTTGAACATCCTTCCTGCTGTCTGCTGAAGTGATATCCCTTTACTCCATTCGGATAATCAAATTCTATGGCGAAATGATCATAAACATTACCATACTTTTCTTCTGTCCGTACCTGTCGTCCACCGGTTCCTGTTACTTTAAGCGGCAATATATCGCCCAGCGCCCATGACATGAGATCCAGGCTATGCACCATCATCTCGCAAATGAAATCACCCGAGAGCCAGTTATAATACAACCAGTTTTTCACTTTGTATTCCATGTCGGTCCAACCTTGTTCTTTCGGCTTGTACCATAATTGTCCTCCGTTCCTTACGGTAGACACAGATACTATGTCTCCTATCTGGCCTTTTGATATCCTGTTGTAGAACGCACGCTTTGCATAATCATACCGGAAAGTAAAACCAGATACCACAGCGAGATTTTTTTCCTTTGCCTTTTTCGCGCCATCAATAATTTTACGGACTCCTGGAGCATCAATCGCCATTGGCTTTTCACAGAAAGTATGTTTGCCTGCACTGACTGCATGATAAAAATGTTCGGGACGAAAAACAGGAGGTGTTGCCAGCAGTACAACATCAACATCGCTTGCAATTACTTGTTTATAAGCATCGAAGCCGGTAAACCTGTGCTCTTTGCTTACCTGAACTCGTTCCGGATATTCCGCAGAAAGTTCTTTTATTGCCACTTCTATTTGCGCAGGAAATATATCCCCCATTGCTGTTATAATTGTATCCGGATCACCCTGGAGGGCCTGCATTGCCGCGCCATTACCCCGGCCGCCGCATCCGATAAGTCCGACCTTAAGTGTATTGTTTTTTCTTGTATTCGCTTTTGCAGCGTTTAACGCGAATGAGCTTGTGATGATGGCTGCGCCTGTATTTCGGAGAAATGATCTTCTGTCAGTTCTGTTGAAGGTTTTCATATAAGTTACATTCTTGTTTTAAATAACAGATTGTCAATATAATAATTATTTGCTTACCACATTCACCGCAGCGCCCGATAAAAAAGATTTTATATTGGTTGCGGTTATATCAATGATCCTCTGCCTTGCTTCTTTAGTCATCCAGGCATTATGGGGAGTAATCATGCAGTTTCTTGCCCTAAGCAGCGGGTTGTTGCCATCAGGAGGTTCTTTCGATAACACATCAAGTGCTGCACCTGCAATTTTGTTATTGTTCAATGCATCCGTGAGGTCTGATTCATTGATAAGCTGTCCCCTTGCAGTATTAATCAGAAAAGCTGAAGGCTTCATTATCTTCAATAAAGAGGCATTTACAAATTGATTATTTCCCTCGGTCAGCGGACAATGAAGTGAGATAAAATCGCTTTCACGAAAGAGAGATTTGAGGTCTTTGTATTCAGCAATATTTGTGTGCTTATCGTGGCGGTTATAATAAATTACCCTCATGCCAAATGCCCCGGCAATACGCGCAGTTTGTTCTCCTATGTTTCCAAGACCAACTATACCAAGTGTTTTATTGGCGAGCTCCATTAAAGGTTTTTTCGAATAGCTCCAGTCAGGAGATTGCTGCCATTCACCCTGTGCAACAGATTGCGCATGAAGCGCCGCATGATTGCTGAACATGAGTATCAATGCCAGGGTGTGCTGTGCAACGGATGCAGTACCGTACGCAGGCACATTACAAACAATAATTCCTTTATTTCTTGCTGCTTCTGTGTCGATCACATTATAGCCGGTGGCGAGAACGCTGATCAGTTTTACATGCAACAGCATTTGAATGATGTCTTTTGTAATTACGGTTTTATTGGTCAGGATGATCTCAGCACCCCTGCATCTGTTGTATACTTCATCCGGCAGTGTTCTTTCATAAATGGTAACGTCGCCATATTCGCGAACAGGTTGCCAGCTTAAGTCGCCGGGGTTTAAGGCAAAACCATCGGTTACTACGATTTTCATCAATGTAAATTAAAAAAGGAAAACGAGAAAGGAACAATCAACACACAGAGTGTCGTATTGGTCCGATATGGGCAAATCCGGAAGAGGGATGCAGGATTGAAACTGTTCAAATGGGAGATGACAAGCTCTTGTAAACGTACGCTTCGCGCCCAGGTTAACAAATTGTTCTATTGTCATTCTGTCCTTAGACTTTTTACAGGATTCGACACAGCTGCTTTTATTGCCTGAAAACTGACTGTAAGTATGGTTAACAGAATAGCTCCAAATATTGCCACAGCGAAGATCCACCAACTGATAGAAGTACGGTACTGGTATTGCTGCAGCCATTTATCAAGAAAATAATACGCAACCGGTATCGCAATGCCACAGGATATAACGATCAGCACAACAAAATCAACTGACAACATCCTCCATACATTAAATACCGTGGCACCGAGAATCTTTCTTATGCCAATCTCTTTAGTTCTTTTTTCTGCAACAAATGAAGCAAGACCAAATAAACCAAGACATGAAATAAATATGGCGAGTGAAGCAAATACGCCGGCAATTTTACCAATACGTTCCTCGGCAGCAAACTTCAACGCATAGTCAGTGTCAGCGAAATTGTACTCAAATGGCAGCGACGGTACAAGTTGCCTGAATGTTTTTTCCATTTTTGCAAGTCCATCAGACACACTGATATCAGGATTTAAGCGCACATGCATCACTGCATTCGCTTCATTGCAGTTAACCATGTAAATCGTCTGCCGGACCGGATCAAATGGTGATTCCATCAGCATATCCCTGATCACTCCTATAATTTTTAATTTATACCCTCCTATTTCAACGATCTCCCCCAGCGGCTTGTCAAAATTCATGTAGCGTGCCGCAGCTTCATTTACCACCATGCTGTACACCGGCCCCACCGGACTTTGCATGCTCACTGAATCAAGTGTATACATCCTTGAAAAATCCCTGCCGTCCTTAAAATTCCATCCTACTGTTTTACCATAATCATGCGACACCCATATTACACCGAAACTATTGATCTGATTAGGGTTTTTGCCTCTCCACTTTACGTCTCCATAATTAGACCATACAGCCGTTAACGGACTGGATGAAGTTGATATTTCTGACACCACACCCTGCTCTTTCAGTTGTAATGAAAGCAGTTCGAATTTTTTCATTACTTCATCTGACCGCACAGGTATTGCCAGCAATCCATTTCTATCATAACCTACCGGACGGTTCTTTGCATGAAGCACCTGTCGGTAAACAATTATTGTTCCTATGATCAATGCTACCGAAACGGTGAACTGTACCACTACAAGTACTTTTCTTGGAACTGCGGACCAGCGTCCCAAACGGAAAGTTCCTTTTAGCACTTTAACAGGATGAAAAGATGAAAGATAAAAGGCAGGATAGCTTCCGGCAATTACAGAAGTAAATAAAATAAATACTGCGCTTACCCACCAGAAATGAATGTTGCTCCAGGGAATCGTCATACGTTTGTCTGACAGATCATTGAATGCTTTCAGCGACAACCATACAAGTACTAACGATAAAGCATAAGCGATAATCACCACAACAAATGACTCAGTAAGGAACTGGCTGATCAACTGGCCCCGCCCCGATCCTATCGCTTTGCGTACACCTACTTCGCGAGCTCTTTTTTCACTTCTTGCCGTACTGAGGTTCATGAAATTGATACACGCAAGCAACAGAACAAAAATGCCGATGATCGCGAATAACCATACAAACTGTATTCTTCCTCCATTATTTACGCCATCCTTCCAGTCCGAATAAAGATGCCACCTTTTCATAGGATCAAGAAATGGTTCTATGTTAAACTTTTTAATATCATTTTCAGCATTATTACGAATGGCGTTTTTGATCACCTTATCTACTGATGCAAAATCCCTGTTATCTGCTATCTGTACATAAATCAGAAATGATGTGTTTCCGAAATTATCTTTTGCCTGCTGCATCCATGGTGTTTTGGAAACAACGAGCTCAAAAGGACAAATGAATTTTAATTTGCTGAATTCTGAATTGTAGGCAATGTCTTCATAAACTCCGGTAACCTTTACATTCATATTATTACTGATGAGCACGGTTTGACCTAGCGGCTCAATATTTCCAAACAACGCCTTGGCAGCAGATGCAGACAATAAAATTGAAGAGAGATCGTGTAGCCCTCCACGGGTACCTTTTATCATGTTAAGCGAAAGCATTTCAGGTGCTTCTTCCTGCATGAACCTTCCTGATTGCATCACTTTTATGTCACCAAAAGTTAAAATATTATCTTCATCGTAACGGGAAAGCACAATGTGCCTGAACTGGTTACCGTATGTATTTCTCAACACTTTTTCAAGCGGCATTGCGAGTGACCTGTCTGAAAACCTCTGCCCGTTGAAATTACCACGTGTCATTACCTGCGCGATATGGTCAAAATTTTCATGGGACTTGTTATATGAAAGTTCGTCCCACAGCCATAACCCAATGAGCATGGTGATCGCTATGCCTACTGACAGTCCGCCAATATTTATCACAGCGTAGCCTTTTGTCTTCAACAAATTTCTCCAGGCGATTTTGATGTTGGTAAAAAACATGAGCAGGACGTTTATGAGCAAAACGGACGAAACGTGTGCCATATACCTAACCTGCTGAATAACAAATGTCAAACTAATGCATAGTAATTATAAATTGTTCATTAACGGACATACACGAGTTGAGAGCGTACACTAAATGAAGGCTGGCACATGTTTTTTTAGTGTAATGGTAAACAATAAAATATGACAGGCAGATTAACATTTCTACTTATTGGCATTGCCATCGGTATATTGATTGCACCTGACAAGGGTTCTGTTACCCGCCAGAGGCTAAGTACATTGATAGACGATCTTTCAGAAACAGGACAACATCTGACTGAAGATCTTGATTCTCCCAAAATGTCGGCCGATCTTTCCTGAAAGAGTTAAAGTGATGCTTACCCTGTTTCCGGTTGAGCCGGTACTTCCGGAAGGATTTACCTATACTCCAGACTTCTTGTCAGAAGAAGAGGAAAATGGACTGATCGCAACTATTTCCGACATAGAGCTGCAGACTTTTATATTCCAGGGCTATGAAGCAAAAAGAAAATTTGCCAGTTTCGGAATGGATTATTCTTTTACCCATCGAAAGCTGAAACGAGGCAATCCTATACCGGATCGACTCATACATCTAGTGGAAAAAGTTTCCAATCACCTTGCTTTACCACCAGCATCTATTGGTGAATTACTTATTCTTGAATATCCACCCGGAGCAGCCATTAACTGGCACCGTGATGCACCCCCATTTGATATCATCATTGGTTTGTCACTCCTTTCCAATTGTGTTTTTAAATTACGCCCTCACGATAAAAATAAACAAGGCCGCAATTCCATTATTTCTTTGCCCGTCGGTCGAAGATCACTTTATGTGATGCGGGGACCTGTTAGAAGCGAATGGCAGCATAGCACTGCGCCAGTAAAAGATACCCGTTATTCTATCACCCTAAGAACACTTCACTGAAAGTTACTTTAAGCGGCGAAGTGCGCAGAATATCTTAAACAGGGCATGATTTTTTACAAATATTTATTAAAACAATTCATATGGCACAGATGGTTAATTTACAGGATCTTCTGCAACACGAGATTGAAGATCTCTATTCAGCAGAGGAACAGATTATCGAAGCCTTACCAAAAATGGTAGAAAAGGCAAGTGAGCCTCAGCTCAAAAAAGCACTCAACGATCATTTGCAGGTAACTAAACAACAAAAAGAAAGACTGGATAAAGTGAAGCAATTGCTTGAAAAAGGAAAAGAGGTAACTGAGGAACCAGGATTGTTTGAAAGGCTATTCGGAGGCACGAAGTGCAAAGGCACTGAAGGTCTGATTAAGGAAGGTGAAAAGCTTATGGGGGAAAATATGGATAATAAAGTGCGTGATGCGGCAATCATCGCCTCCGCTCAAAAAATAGAACATTATGAAATATCAGGTTATGGTACAGCACGTGCGTATGCCATGCAGCTTGGTTTAACTGAAATAGAGCAACTACTTACAGAAACACTTAACGAAGAATATGCAGCTGATGATGATCTTACAGCGCTCGCATTGTTCGACGTGAACCTGCAGGCAACTACAAAATAAATATTGCGAAGATTTTATAAATAAAAGAGATGCTTTGAGCATCTTTTTTTATTTAAACAACCAGGATAATCACTGATCACTCCATCTATCAGCAGCGATGTTTGCACAAAAGGAAAATGCTGATGCAGGTATTTTAAAAGTGATGATATCAAACGACTGTATAATTACTCTTTTACTGATATTTTTCTCAACAATTATTTTCATCAAGTGAGCAATAAATCGTTTGGGAGCAGGGTGATAAATGGTGTATGTTTCAGGTTTTGTTTTCATTCACGACCTTTCTTCATGTTGTTTAACGAATGAACCATCGGGCCATTAGCCATAAATTTGCACTCGAAATGTGCAAGTACATGTGCATTAATCTCTGTGAAATATGTGTTTACCCTTAGATAACCTCAAAGTACACCTGATTTTAATTATAAAAAGTCACATTCATACAGAAGTATTGGAAATCAGGTATTATTTTACAGGCCATTTGTATCCGAACCTATAAAATCTAAAAACTATGTTATTCTGGACCGCAGTACTCTTTATTACTTACTCACTCATCTATTTTGTTGTTTCACAAAGGAAGATCAGGAGATTACAAAGCAACATGATAAAGCTTAGCTTGAGCATGAGCGAAAGAGATCATCATTCATATAGCCCGAGGCATCATGTAGACCAACATGAGTTGGTTAAGAATTAATCTGCTCTGTCAAACTTTATAAGGAACCCTTAAGGGTTCCTTTTTTTATTTATTTCAATGCAAATAAACAGTTCTCCCGGTTTTTGCTGAATGCCTCGCAGCATCAAGAATATTTACAACCTGAACATTATTTTCCAATGAATACAAACCGTATGAAGGCATTTTTATTTTCCCCTTTATAATATCTACGAAGTAAGCGAACGGATCGGTGTATACATGGAATTCACCCGTGTCCGTTCTGATCTTCTGTTCTTCCTTCATGCTTCTGTTTCTTATCCGCATGTTCACATTATCTGCACTGATCACATAACCGCCTTCACCATATACTTCCATATCCTTTCTTCCAAAGGGCCAGTTCCATGATGCCTGAATAATGCATTGTGCTGAAGGATATGTTACAATGATGCTGGCCTCATCGTCTACCTTAGGATACGCATCAGGCTGAAAATGTTGTGTTACTGCAGTAACAGAAACAGGCTGTTCACTTTGCATCAGATAGGTCATGATGTTTGCACCATAACAACCAAAATCTATTAATGCTCCTCCGCCATTTTCAACCGGATCGGTGAGCCAGTGAAAAAATTCATTACTTACATGTATTTTTTTCGGTCCTTCATGTCCATGATGGAATACTGCTTTTGTAATTTTTCCGATAAATAAACTATCCCTTGTTAATTGATAAGTTTTTTCAGTTGATGGATACCACGACGTTTCGTAATTAGTAAGCAATTGAATATTATTTTTTTTAGCGAGCTTATACATTGTTGCGGCTTGTTCTTTTGTGGTGGCCAGTGGTTTCTCAACCATCACATGAATACCACGCGGAGCGCAAGCCTCAACAACTTTTACATGCTGGTTAACTGATCCGAATGCTACAACTGCTTCAGGCTTTACCGCATCCAGCATTTTACTCAGGTCAGCATAAAACAATTCATATTTCAAATTGTACTTTTTAGCATAAGGTTGCCATAAACTGGTATCACATTCATAAATACCGGTAATCACAAGATCACCTTTATCTTTTCTACCGAGTATCCATGGCGAATGGCCGTGAGAAATTCCTGCAACTGCTATATGCACAACCTTTTGACAATTGCTATCAATGCTGAAGAGGAATACTAAAGAAAAAAGAAATAATGAAATTTGTTTTATACAGTTATTCATTATTGAATATACTAAAGCAGGATTGCATTCAGCTGATCATTGCGCTCGATCAATTTGGGAATAATATAATCGAACAAAATTGTTCATGCTGGCTTGTCGTTTGCATATAATATTTTCTTCTTCGTGAAAGACCGCCATCATTCCATCCCTTTATGCGCTTGAAACATCTTTTATTATTGTTTCTATTTCCAGTCTTTCAGATTACACGTGCTCAAAATCAATGGGCATGGATGCACGGAACTAAATCTCCTGACGTACAAAGCAATTATGGAACATTAGGCACTTCATCAACCTCCGGCATGCCTGGAAGCAGGTTCGGAATGGCTACATGGACAGACAATTACGGTAACTTTTGGCTTTTCGGTGGCAATGGGAAGGGCGAAAGCTCAGCTAGCGGATATCTCAATGATCTGTGGAAATTCAATCCCGCTTCAGGTTTGTGGACCTGGGAAGGTGGCAGTAAAAAAATCAACAGTTCCGGCCGGTATGGAACGAAAGGAATTGCGTCGGTAAATAATATACCCGGTGCACGGCAAAACGCAATGTACTGGACCGACACTCATGGCAATTTCTGGCTTTATGGTGGATTGGGCATTATTTCGACGAAGGATAAGAAAGAAGAAGATAACAATAACGGCGGAAGCAATAGCGGAACAGGCGGAGGCGGCAACAACGGAAAAGGAAAAGGCAAGGATGATAAAAATGACCATGACGGCAAGAAAGGTAACCACAATGAAGGCGAAGGCCATGGACAGGATCATGGAGGAAATAATATAGAGCTTGAGACATCAGAAGGATTGCTGAATGACCTTTGGATGTATTCTCCTGATACACATGAATGGACTTTCATGAAGGGCACCGATCAACTGAATCAAAAAGGTGAATATGGAAATCAATCTGAGCTTTCAGGTTCAAACGAACCTGGTGGCCGTATGATGTGCACCGGCTGGATAGATAGCAATGGAAACTTATGGATGTTTGGCGGAAAGGGTTATTCATCAAAATCGGAAATCAGCTATCTTAATGATGTATGGAAATATTCTATTGCCTCGGGTAAGTGGGCATGGATGAATGGAAGCAATTCAAATAATGCAGATGCGCATTTTGGTGATCAGGGATCTTATGGAAATGACAACTCACCAGGTGGCAGACATGGCAGCACATCCTGGACAGATAAGAACGGTAATCTGTGGATGTTTGGTGGAGGCACAAAAGCTGATGTTTACAACGACCTGTGGAAATACGATCCGGCATCCAACAAATGGGCATGGATCAGCGGAAACAAAAATGCTAACCTCCCACCTGCATTTAAAAGCGCAGGAATACCCGATCAGAACAATAATCCCGGCTCCAGGATTGCGGCATCCGGTTGGGCAGACAATCAAGGTAATCTGTGGCTGTTTGGCGGTGAAGGTTACGGCACACAAGGCACCGATCCTTTGAATAATTTATGGATGTACGATGCCAGTTCAAATGAATGGACCTTCATAAAAGGAGAGATACCGGGAAATACGGATGCGATTTTTGGCAACAAAAGCGAGGCATCCCAAGACAACAATCCCGCAGGTACTGCCGATTTTGCAAAGTGGAAAGATGGCAAAGGAAACTTCTGGATATTTGGCGGCAGGTCATCGGCAGGCTACCTCAACCAGACATGGAAATTCTTTGCCTGCAATGGTATTGTAACAGGCACAATATCTCCGAATGCTGTATCATTATGCGGTGGAAATTCACAGGTATTGACCGCTACAGGCGGAGCGTCTTATACCTGGATGCTGAATGGAGAAATAATGAATGGTGAGAATAATGAATCTGTTACGGTTACTCAACCCGGTACTTACAGTGTGATTATCGATAACGGAGGATGCAGAGGTACAGCTTCTAATACAGTAGTAGTGACTAACAAATCGTCTATTGGTATCCGTTATCCTGATGTACTAGCGACACCTGATGTGCCCGTACAATTGAAGGCAAGAGAAATAGGAGTAGCTTATGAATGGAAGCCTGCAATCGGTTTAAATATTACATCTTCAGTTATTCCAATGGTAACAACCAGCGCCGAACGTGAATACACTGTGAAAATAACAACGGAACAAGGATGTACAATCACAGACACGGTAGTCGTTAAGATAAATGGTGATAAAAAAGTTTTTGTGCCCACCGCCTTTACTCCTAACGGCAACGGTGTTAATGACAGGCTGAGACCATTAGGGAACATAAGCACAATCGATTACTTCAGGGTTTTTAACAGGTGGGGAGCGTTGTTATTCCAGACGAGTGAATCAGGAGACGGTTGGGATGGACGGTATAAAGGTATTATGCAACCTTCCGAAACGTATACCTGGGTACTTTCAGGGAAAGCAAGTGATGGACAGCCACTGAAATTATCAGGTAAAACACTTTTAATTCGCTGATATGAGAAAATATCTGCTTTTACTAGCGGGCGTTGCGATATATTTTGTTGCAAGACCACAAGCAATACATTTTTCTCAATTTTATTCAACACCACTACTGGTAAATCCTGCTTCTACGGGCCTTACACCAGGTCCTTATCGCATTGCCGGTAATTACAGGAGCCAGTGGAATGCAGGTGGCGCCCCTTATACAACATTTACTATTTCAGGTGATGCACAGATTCTTAAAGATAAAATAACAGAAGGAAATATTTTTGGTGTAGGATTGACCTTTGTAAACGATAAAACGCTTAATGGTGCTGTGCAGATGAATAGTGTGGCATTCAGTGGAGGGTATCATATCGCACTGAATGATGATCCATATGAAACCATAGGCGTAGGTTTCCAGGGAACGTATAACGAAAAGCGGACAGACTTCAGCAGACTTCAATTCGAAAACCAGTTTGGCAGTGGCGGGTTTGATCCTTCGGCGCCAATTGGTGAAGGACTTGAAAGCGGAAAAAAGCAATACTTTGATATAAACGCAGGCGCGATCTATTCATTTTCTGTTGAAGACCGCTCTATGTTCGCAGGTGTTGCGATGTATAACATTCTAAAAAAGCAGCAGAACTATCTTACTGAACAATTTAAAGTACCCATGTTATTTTCTGCTATTGCCGGTGGAGATATAGATATTAATGTAAACAACAGTTTATATTTTTCAGGCAACTACAGAAAACAAGGCACCAGCAATGAAATGACGCTTGGCATGGCTTACGGTTTTTTTCTTGATGGTGAAGGTTTTAGCGCATTCCGCCTGGGAGTATGGCATCGTTTGAAAGACGCAATTATTCCTTATGCAGGCATAACTTTTAAGGGTCTTCAACTGGGATGCAGTTTTGATTATGCAGTTTCTTCAGTGAAAGCAGGATCACAGATTAAAAATACATTTGAGATCAGTCTTGTTTATCTTGCAGAAGATAAAACAGAACTGAAAAGATTAATACCCTGGTATTGATTCAATTCGCTCATCTCGGATCGTCTTTAAACCTGAACGAAGGTTCTCCTGTCAGGTCAGTTGAAAGTACTGTAGGCGCGATGTATTTTTCAATGTATTCTACCATTAATCCCAATCCTGTAAAGTGATTAACAAAAGGTGCCTGCCGCGCATCATACATCACATCTGTCAGGTCGCGCATCAGCGCCACTTTCATTCCATATCTAATCATATTCCGAAGCCCGAAAGGCCGGCTTACAACGCACATATTGGTGTGAACACCCATAAGTATTACCCTGTCAATTCTTTTTTCCCGGAACATTCTTACCATCTCATGACCGGAGTCAGTGATCACATCATTGTCTTTTATATCAAGCAGGTCTGTTTCTTTTGCCCATGGGTAACGTTCAGTACAACGTGGCGAATCATTACAACCGCCATTCGACTGGTCTATAGGCCACACCGCTTCTTTCTCTGATTCCAGCAAGGTCCTCCCCTCTTCTGAATGGTCATTTGGCAATGCATATTTTTCCGCTGCTTTTCGCTGAGGAAAATCTTTATAAAACTTCATGCAATCGCTTGGGGAATGAACAATTAGCATCCCCTTTGTACGTGCTGCATTTATTACACGATTCATGGCCGGAGCTAACTCACTAACACGCGTGGAAGCTCCATGGCACCAGTGCTGGTCCCACATATCACAAATGATAATAGCCGTTTTTTGGGGGTCCCACTGTTGTTTTTCAGTAACAACTTTAAATTCATCTTTTCCCGATCTTATTCTTTTCTGTACTGTAAACGTGACGGTTTTAACAGTAGCATCTGTAATGTGGGTAGTAAGGAAGATGAGCAAAAAAATATATTTCATGACAGTTAAGTGTCATGAAATATACATCTTTAAGAAGAAATTAAGGGATCTCCCTGTTTTATATTATTAATTGGCAACCTTATATTCCGAAATGACAGTATTTCCATTCCATTTGGCATTTACTTTAAGGAGGGTATCCGAGAATTCAATTAAATTATAATTGAGACTTTGATAAATGTGCCCGATAAAGTTAAAAGTCACTCCACTGGCATCGCCTACAACCGAATAATCTCTTGAAAGTGTGGCGGATGAGTCTGATTGTATTTTGACTGCATTCTGTTGGATTGTAACAGTACCATCAGAATTAAAGGAATACCGGTCGTCTTTGATCCAGGGACTTACATAATCCCACAGGTCGGTTTCTGCTTTCACTACCTGATCGGTATCGATGTAATCAATTGGCGTATCTGAGTAATACCGCGTGAGTTCAAATTGATTAGCCTTCAGAAAAACTTGCAAATCAGCGGCTTTCTTTTCGTTCGCAGCTTTTACAGGATCAGAAGGAGCCGAATCCGAATCTTTTTTACAGGCGAAAAAGAAAAATGCAAGGACGGAAACTATATATACGTTTTTCATCTTAGGGTAATTAAATAACTAATATTTTAATAGCTATAGAAAAATTTATGCCAACCCCATTTGGGGTGCTTAACAGCGTAAAGGGTATTACGACTTTATTGCCAACCGGGATCGAAAAGTGTTTTGAAGAAGAATCGTCTGTTATTATGCTGTAAAAAGGTTTTTATACCCATTTGACGCTATTCATATAGAATTTCTTTATTGAATGATAATTAATATTCTACCGGTAACGATTATACGCTGCGTTGCTTTAATTTTGCCACTCATTTTTTAAAACCACAAAACAATTACTCATGAAGAAAATCTTTTTGTTTGCACTCGTACTTATCCTCTCTCATTCAGTTTTTTCACAGATCAACAAAGGCCAGTGGCTTGTTGGTGGCAATGCAGGTTTTGAATCAGGAAAATTTGGTGATGATGATGATTCAAAGTTTACCAGTTTCAATGTGAGTCCAGATGCAGGATACTTTTTTATTAACAATCTCGCAGGTGGTGCACGTGTAAGTTTAATGTCTACCAAACACCATGATGAAGATGCGACCACCAGTTTTGTTTTTGCACCGTTTGTACGTTATTACTTTCTTCCTGCAGCTCAGAAAGTAAATATTCTTGCCGATGCCAGCTATGGCTTTGGCTCAATGAAAAGCGGTGAAAACAGTGATGGCTTTAACCAGTTCGCAATAGCAGCAGGTCCTGCTGTGTTTCTTTCACCGAATACTGCTCTCGAGTTCTTACTGCAATACACTTCAGCGGGTGGAGATGCATATGGTGGAAATGACCGCCAGAAGAATTTCGGTATTAATGTAGGATTCCAGGTACATCTCGGAAAATAATTTTTCTTGATTACTTTAATGAAAGGCTCCCTACGGGGAGCTTTTTATTTACATCGAAATCTCAGTACCTTCCTGCTGCAATGACTTTTTTAAAAAGGTTTTTCGGACGTAAGGATATTTCTTCTTTGTGCATGTTCGTTGCTATCCTTTTAAAGTTTGCATTGTATTTACATTTTTTTCAGCTGGAAGGCGATAAATTGTTCCAGTCACTTGGTGCAAAAAATCTCGCAGAAGGAAATGGACTTACTTTTCAACGAGTATCTCCATCGGATCTTTCAACTATAATATTTGAGCCCGTCAACCGGTGGCCGCCGGCTTACAGTCTTATCATTGCCACCTTATTTGCATCAACACGAAATTTATTATTCAGCTGTATAATGATTGATTTCATATCGATCCTGCTGTTTTTTATACTACTCAGGAAAATACTAAAGCTATTGGAGTTTCCGGTTTTTGTGATTAGCATATTATTACTGCTGAATGGCGCTGCATTTGGCATGTACATCTCGCGGCCAACAGACCTGCTGGCGAATGTGGCGTTGCTATTCAGCTGTTATGTGGCGTTGAAGTTTTTTTGTAACACACGGATCTCCTCAGGATATGGATTTAATATCGGTTTTGTAAACGTACTTCCTTTGTTTCTTCGATATATGTACCTGTCTACTGTTTTCCTTATTCCGGCATTATTGATTGGCGCAGGTTTTGCCAAAAAAGAAGAGCGTTTGAAAACTGGCGGGTGGTATTGCCTGATCACAACTTTTTTGTTGAGTACCGCTATTCTGTTGTTTCAAAAATATTACACCGGCACATCGTCATATGTTTTTTTATCAGGTAAAGAATTCTATCCGGAAAATCTGCTAAAACTTTATCCCTCAGCATTAAATGCATTTATTGATATTAATTTTATTCAGCTGCAGATAAATCTTCTTACAGGCATACAGTATACTACATTGTTTGATCTTGCAAAGGCACTGAACGGTGTATTGCTGATCTTTTTATTTTTCAGGTTCGTCTTTTATGCTTTTAAAAAGCATAATGCTGCATTAAACAAATGGAATTTCTTTGTTATTGTTACCGGCGTCACCAATATTGTTATCATTCTGATGCTTTGCTACCTGTCTGTAACGAACGACCCTCACTCTGCTTTATATACCAGTGGATTGCAATGGACTTTTGTAGAAGATGAAAGATTTTATATTTTTCTATTCACCACCTTACCTGTGATTGCCGCATATTATGCATTCAATATTCGATGGACGCGCTTGCGGAGCTTGCAAAAATCAATTGAGTATTTATTTATAGCCTTAATATTCCTGCAGGTATGCCATGCTTTCTATTTCATTGGAAAACGTTTTGATCCTTTAGCGCTGAAAGGTGATAATGTGCTTATTACACCTGCAGTTAAAAATTATCTTCTTCAAAAAATAGATGAAAGCAAAAAGCGCGGTGATGACGTGGTAATGACCGGTAATGATGAAACTGTTTCGAATTGGGCAGTTCTCAATGGTCAAAAGGGAATACTTAATATTCGTGAGCTAAACAATAAAGCACTGAAAGCTAAAAGGCCCACTGTTCTGTTAATGCTCATCGAAAAAGATATGCTGAAAATATACATGGGTCTGCTGATACAAAAAAATATACATTTTGAGACGCAGACCGACCGTTTGTATATTTATTCAACGAGAATTGTGCCTGATTGAACCGCATCATGTAAAGAACAATGCATCATCCGATCAGGGAATAGATATTTTTCTTACTTTCCTCTTTAAATTATTGCCATGACTGACCGTCGCCGTTTTCTTCAACAGGGTTCTGCGCTTCTCGGCGGAGCCACATTAGTTTCCGCATTTGATAATAAAGCTTTTGCCATTCTTAAAAAGCGCTTTCCCGCAGCAGACAAGATCAATATCGGCGCCATCGGTATCAATGGTATGGGCTGGGCGAATGTTACATCCGCCATAAAACAACCAGGAGTGAACCTGGTAGCGGTTTGCGACGTTGACAGAAACGTGATCGATAAACGCCTGGCTGATTTTGCCAAATTGAAGGGTGATCCCTCAAAAATTAAAACATACACCGACTACCGCAAGCTCCTTGAACAAAAGGATATAGATGCAGTGATCATTGGAACACCCGACCACTGGCATGCACTTATCATGATTGCCGCATGTGAAGCCGGTAAAGACGTGTATTGTGAAAAACCGGTTGGAAATTCTATCACCGAATGCCGGGCAATGGTCGCAGCTCAAAAAAAATACAACCGTGTAGTGCAGGTCGGACAATGGCAACGGAGCCAGCAACATTTCAGGGATGCGGTCGACTTTGTTTATTCCGGACAACTCGGTAATATCCGCACAGTAAAAGTATGGTGTTACCAGGGATGGATGAAACCCGCGCCTGTTGTACCTGATACAGTTGCTCCACAGGGTGTTGATTATAAAATGTGGCTGGGGCCTGCACCTGAAAAACCATTTAATGCAAGTCGTTTTCACTTTAATTTCCGTTGGTTCTGGGATTATGCAGGCGGATTAATGACTGATTGGGGGGTTCATCTGCTCGACTATGCACTCCTTGGAATGAAGGCACCGGTGCCAAAAACTGTTGTGTCACTCGGTGGCAAATTCGCGTATCCGGATTTTGCTCAGGAAACACCCGATACTCTTACTGCATTATATGAATTCGATAATTTCAACCTGGTGTGGGATCATGCAATGGGCATTGATAACGGATCATATGGCAAAGATCATGGTATTGCATACATTGGCAACAATGCCACGCTTGTATTGCACCGGGGTGGCTGGGAAGTTTTAGAAGAAAAAAACAGTAAGAATAAGATCAGCAAAGCATTTGCACAACCATCCGATAACGGTTTAGATAAACACTGGGAGAATTTTGTTGCAGTAGTACGATCCCGCAAAACGGGTGATCTGCATTGCCCTGTTGAAGCAGGAGCGCATGTTGCTACTGTTGCACAAATGGGCAATATCAGTTATATCAGCGGTCAGCGTGTTGTATGGGACAAAGCCACTGAAAAATTCACCGATGATACGCTGAATGATAAATTCATGATGAAAGAGTATCACAACGGTTATAAGCTGCCCGGATAGTTATTTAAATCCGATAACCGGTTTGATCTTATTGACAAATGAAGCGAAAACGTTAGCAAGGCCTGACCAATTTTTTTTGTTGATATACTCTTTATCAAATAGCTGTCCACCTACTCCTATACCTGATGACCCTGCCTTAAAAAATTCTGTACAGTTTTCTATATTAATTCCGCCGGTTGGCAAGAGTTTTATGTGAGGTAAAGGGCCGCGTACAGCTTTGATATATTCCACTGCGTTGCCCACCATTGGAAATACTTTAACCATATCTGCGCCTGCATTCCACGCTGTAAATATTTCTGTTGGTGTATATGCGCCTGCAAAAACCGGAACAGATAACATGTTGCACCGTTCAATTATCGCTATGTTTACAATTGGCGTCACAATAAATTTTGCGCCGGCATTTAAAGCCACATCAAGATCCTTTTCAGTGCAAACTGTTCCTGCACCCACATTTAATGTTTCGCCATAATTGTCTGTAGCAAATCTGATACTTTCAGCAGCACCAGTTGAATTCATAGTTATTTCAATAGTATTCAAACCACTCTTTGCATAAACGGTTAATATATTCTCAATATCAGTATGACTGAAGTTTCTCATAATGCCAATCACAGGCATCGCCGTGAACCTGTTCCAAAAAAATTGATTTTCTTTCATGATATCTGCATGGTTCTTGATGCCATATTCATAAATATTTTTAACTGCCCTGTTGCAGCTGCATTATCAAGCAGTTCAGCATTCACCACAATTGTATCATCGGACAAACCGGCGCATTCAAGTGCCTTGCAGTATAAAACCTGCAGGTTGCCGCTGCTACATAGCACCAGTTGCTGGTTCTTTTCACTGCGTAAGTAAGCTATTTCCGAACCTATCAGCAAGCCGCTCAGATAAAAATAATTTTCGTTATTGGAAAGATATTTTTTTAGCTGGTTGATCCTTGCTGAAAATAAATTATTCAGTAATGGTGACTGAAAAGCTTTCATAACTCCTTTCAGGAAGGAAGCGATCATGTCATCGGTGTGGAAATTATTATCAGGAATAGTAACCGCATGGCTTAAAATACTTTGCTTCACCAGCAGTTCGAATACCTCGCCGGTCATCCAGGTACTAAATTGTGTAATTCGGTTATTGGACACCGTTATATGCTTACTATGTGTGCCCGGAAAAATGTATATACTTTCGCCGTCATTAGCAGCATTAATCAGCGACGACACACCGGCAAGTTGGGTTTCCTCTCCACGCATTACATCACCCGGATGCTGCACACCTGAAATGAGCAATATTGGATTTGTTATAACCGGCTTCCCGTTTATCCATTCAAAGTAGGCGGAATGGCCGTCAAGAGAAAAAGGGAGATCAGCATACGGTAATTCTTTCATTCCTACTGACGACGAAGCCATTCCGGAAATCAGTATACACAGTTCATCGAGCGGCATACTGCTTGATGCAGAAAGTGAGTCGACAGATTCTTTTAAATACTGCAAATAAAAATGAAGCCGGTCAACGGATGACTGATCTTTCCATTTTCTGAACAGCACCGCATTTCCCGTATCAGAAACAATTTCTGCAATACACCGCAGAGAAATTGTATCGATAAGACGTAACCGGAACGAGGATGTGCCCCAATCACAGCTTAAAATGTGCGTGGAATTTTGCATGATCATACCTTACCGGCAAGATAAGATATTACACTCAACGAGCTAAAGCCGCTTTATGCATCACGACTATTGGATTGGCTATGCCATTGAGGTCATAAACAATGTTACCATCCCTTATCGTCATTTCACATTCAAATTTCTGGTTGGCCTTGAGCTTATATCCTACTCTGTCCCATATACCAAAATTTCCTTTGCGCAAATTCAATATAGCAATGTCGGCGCCTGCGCCAACAGAAAGATTACCGAGTTCTTCTCTTTTGATCACCTGTGCCGGTGTCCAGGTAGAAGCTTTAATCACAGCTGGAATTTCCATACCAAGTGCAACAAATGTCGACATCACATTCAGCATATCTTTCATAGCGGCGTTCATACTGCCGGTATGCAGATCAGTACTAATAGTATTAGGAAAAAATCCAGCTTTTGTTGCCGGGATCGCCTGCCTGTAATCAAAACTACCGCCGCCATAGCCCACGTCAAATATGATCCCTTTACTTTGTGCTGTTTTCACAAATGGCCGCAGCTGTCTTGTTTTAAGATCAACGATCGGATCCCTTCTCTCCAATTCTGTGAATGTGTGAGTGTAAATATCACCGGGACGCAGATGTTTCAAAAATAATTCTTCAATCGATAAAGGAGCATGGGTATCATCGCCGCCAAAGTCAACGATGACCGGAATGTCAGCCATCTTACCTGCTTCCACCGCACGATCAACAGGTAGCCATTCCGCATCTTCGTAATGCGCCACTTTAAATCCGACGACATATTTTTTGTTGCTCTTTGCAACCGCAGCTGCCATCTTAGGTTCCATGTCATTAGAATTCTGTTCATACGCCCCGCCTCTCATGCCTTCGCCTACAATATTGAGAAATGACAGCACCCGGGTTTGCGCATTATCAATGATGTTCTTTTTGAATAGAGGAAAGTTTTTCCATCCTGCACCACCGCAATCTACTACCGTAGTAACGCCCACACGAAATGTAAATCCGTCAGGTTGTAGCGCAAGCAAGCCATTGCTCAGGTAATGGTCGGGCTCTGTGCCGGCAAATACGTGAGCGTGAATATCTATAAGTCCGGGTGTAACATACATACCTCTTGCATCAACCACCTGTGTTGCTCCTGTAGTGTCTATATTTTTGTCAACTCTGGCGATTTTTCCGCCAGCAACAGCGATATCCATTATGCCATTGATATTATTTTTTGCGTCGATCACATGACCGCCCTTTATTACAATAGAATATTTCTGGGCATAGGTGTGGCTCATCGCTACAACAATTGAAGCAAAAAGAAGAAAAGAAAATTTAAGCATTATGTTGATTTGATATTATGGTTACGATTTTATGCAGAGGCTTTACCAAGTTCCTCTTTCACTCTTGCGGCTACTATTTTTTCCTGGCCTGGTTTCAGCATGAAGACGGTAATATTAATTGTATTATCATCCTTACCCATCACTTCAATGGATGGATTACCCTTGCGTAAATTTTCCTGCAGGTCTTTACTGCTTATTTTCACTATAGATGTGTCCCACGTTATACTTAATGCAGGGGTATGATTGGCTATAGGAGGAACAGTAACGAGCGTGGTAACGCCTTTCACTTTTTTGGCTTCATTTTCAATTACAGCCACCTGTGCCTCCCACATTTTCCATTCTTTTTCATGATCCTGGTTCACATAACGGTCAAGGGCGGCATACATTCCGAGTATTTCTTCCTTGTTTACTTTCATTCCACGGCCAATATTTCCACCACGTGGAGGCGCACTGAGTCGTGCTGCTGCAATAAGATCTTTCTTACCTAAAAGCATTCCGGCACTTTGGGGACCGCGTATTGCTTTTCCTCCGGACACACAAACGAGGTCAAACCCCATGTCGTTGTATTTCCAGAGATTTTCAACGGGTGGTATATCCGCAGCAATATCAATGATGGTAGGTATGTTATTTTTCTTAGCTACTTCGAGCCATTCTTCATGAAGGATTTTACCATGCGGGGAGCTTTCATTCAGAAAATACATTAACGCGGTTTTGCTGTTAATTGCTTTTTCAAGCTCTTCTCGTGTTTCTATTTCTACCGGTTTGATGCCGGTATTGGTTAGCGCATGAATATAACCGTGATTGTGTCCCTTCTGAACGATCACCTCATTTCTTTCAAATCCGTCTGTATCCGGCAACTGCGATACCTTTTTTTCATCCATCCCTGTAAGCACACCTGCGGTACCTAAAACGAGTG
>DATLDR010000195.1:0-3288 GCA_035525775.1 Flavitalea sp. | reverse complement strand
CCTGACAGCATTATGAGAAAAGTATACTATAAAAATGCAATTAGAATTATTCCGGGTATTGAAACGACTTTATTTAAAGAATGATTAGTTGTTTACATCAAATCATTAACTGGTATTATATGATTGCAATCAACTTCGTATTAAAAAAGTTATTAGTTTAAAATAAAAATGCCTGGAAAAATAATTATTTCCAGAACTTCAAATTGGTCTTGATCCAAATCAAGCAATTTCAAAAAAAATTAACTGAAATTTAATTTTTTTAGTATCCTTCATTGAGCAGACTAACTAATCTGCTAATCACAATACCCGCTGTTTAACTAAGCTAAATTCAATATTCCCTTCTTTAATTATTGAATACATAATATGAATACTGCCTCAATCCGTACATGGTATGACAGCATTTTAAAAAAATTATGGCAGGACCATTTTCCGGAAGAAAAAACATTACTCCCCCACCGCCATTTAAACGATGATAAGGCTGGTGAATTCAAATCTACCAACAGGATTGTGAAAATTAAAGGGAAAATGATTTATGTACATTCCACATTAAGCGCTTCAAATATGCAATCAACAAAAAAGACACCGAATGATTTTAAAAGGAGAAATACTGAACCGCAGAGAAATGAAATAACCGATAAATTGAACGATACTGTCAGTTTGCTTTTAATTCCGCGTAAGTTTGCGGTTATATTCACCAGGATAGCATTGATTTTATTTTTTTTCAGTCTTTCAGGTACAGTGCTGAAATATATATTCCTGCGAAATGATTTCTTCACCAATAGCATAGTTTACTTTTTTGATTCATCGCTTGAAGGAAATATTCCTACCTTCTTTTCATCACTGATCCTTTTTATAGCCGGGGCACTTTGCTATCTAATTTATAATACAAAGTCATCGCTTAAAAATAAATACATGAGAAGTTGCTGGCTTATGCTGAGTATGATCTTCATGTTCCTGACAATTGATGAATCGTCACGAATACATGAACAATTCAGCAAGCTGCATCTGCCAAGTGACCGTTCCGGTTTTCTTCGTCATTCATGGATTATCCCATATAGTGTTTTTGCAATAATTGCCGGACTTTATTTTTTCAAGTTTGTAAAAAGTTTGCCAGCAAGGACAAAAATCATTTTTCTTGTTTCAGGATTTATTTATGTTGGAGCAGCATTGGGTTTTGAACCACTTGAGGGCCATTTAACATTAATATATAAGGGTAACAATCTTTACGACAAGCTTCTTTGCTCTATAGAAGAAATGCTGGAAATGTGTGGCATGATTCTGTTCATATATGGTTTAATGGATTATTCATCCCGAATGAATATCAACTTAAAATTTACCGTTCCCATTCAGAAAATTTAGGCGGCTTCACGAAATAAAATAATGTACCTGCTTTGAAGATGAAAATTCGACCTTATTTCCAGGCGATTATAAACATAGTGTACCTGCTTACACTCGTGGCTATTTTTGTTTCTTGTGAAAAAATTAAGAACCCTGTAGTAAAAAACTGGCCCAGGGACAATCCTGCTGATTCTTTATCATTCCTAGTGATTGGCGACTGGGGAAATAATGGGTCAGACAGCCAGAAATTAGTCGCTCGGCAGATGATAAGGTACGCAAGATCATTTAACGCAAAATTTGTTATCAGTACAGGAGATAATTTCTATCCGGCAGGCGTATCCAGCATATACGACACCAAATGGAGCACCTCATTTGAAGAGGTTTATCCATACGATAGTATTCCTTTAAAATGGTATGTAGCACTGGGAAACCACGATTACATGAGTGATCCTGATGCGGAGATTCAATATTCGACTATAAGCAACAGATGGGTGATGCCTTCAAGGTATTATGATATCATTAAGGATATTGGCAGCCGCAGTAAAATACACTTTGTATTTACTGATACTTCACCTTTTGATTCAGAAAGTTATGTTTCTTATTCAAATGAATCTGCGATAAAGAGCCAGGATACTGCGCTCCAGGTGCGCTGGCTTTCGAATATGCTTTCAATAGATACAAAGTGGAAAATCGTAATAGGTCATCACCCCGCTTATTCTGTGGGTCACCATGGCGAGAATGAAACGCTAATTAACAGGTTCATACCGGTATTTGAGCAGAATAAGGTTGATTATTACCTTTCCGGACATGACCACAATCTCCAATACATCAAAAAATCGAACAGTTCCATCAATTACGTGGTCTCAGGAGCTGGAAGCAAGGCCACACCAATTTACTCCGGAACGAAAACATTTGCAACAGCTACGCCCGGCTTTATCATGATGACTGTTTATGCTACAAAAGCGGTAACATATTTTATTAACTACCAGGGTAAGGTGTTATATCAATTTACTGTAACCAAAGGCTAAGTGATAGCATGGGAGCCGAACCAGAATTCTTATGCACTTGTGTGCAGTATACCAGAATGAGATTTTATTCTTCACCTAAACTACATAGATAACTGCAGCCTTGCCCTTTGACTTAAAATATCATCGAGCTGGTCGAGAATCATTTCATCATTCAACATATCAAATTTGCGGGCAAAGTATAAGCCGGATTCTACAATCTTGCCATAATCCATCATGTTAAGTATGCGCGGATGCTTTGAGCTTCCCTCCCATTCCATGTACCATAAAGGTTGATTGATGACCTTGAATCTAAGAGAAGAATTCATCAGTATTGTCTGGAACCAGAACTCATCTGAAGCAAAAGTATATTTGGCGTAATTCCTTCCTTTTTTGTTGCCTTCCATAAAGTTTACAATGTATTCGCATGCTTCGCGCGACAATGCGCAAAATGTTGAACCAGGACCTCCGAATAAACGGTAATGCGGATAAATGAAATTTCGTTTCGGAAGTATTCTCCTGCCTATTTTATGTAAGAATCTCTTGCCCCTGAAATCGAAATCACTCAAATAATAATAAGTATACCGTGGAACAGCATTCTGCCACCACCTTGATGCACGGGTATTCGGCTCAACATGCATGAAGCTGAAATCTTTATTATCTGCTAGTAAATTTTCAAATTGAACCACGGGTCTGATGGGATAATCCTGTCCGCTCATTGATACTATGTGAGTATAATTCCCTTCCCCGAGGATTTCTTTCATTCCGGAGATGATGCATTCGGTAATGCTATAACCACCCCAAACGATTTTAAATCGCTTCTTCACAAAATGAACATTTTTAAATCTTCGAATAAACAGAAAAGGTGAAATGTCCGTTTTTTTATCAATATGGATAAATACGGCAAATGTGGGGCTCTGCAACCTGGCAACGAGCCTCGCCAGTT